>DATJEN010000091.1:0-13612 GCA_035496575.1 Pirellulales bacterium | reverse complement strand
CGCGTGAAGGAATGCGACTCAGCACGCGTGACATGGTGCTTCGCGAGCCATTTCCGGCCGTGCCTGCTTCGTCGATCAAGATCATCGACATCGACACCGCGCATTCCATGGATGGATTGGTGCGCGTGCGAATTCATGCTCGCGGCTCCATGGACGATCTCCTCGATCTAGAGATTCCGCTGACGGCTGAGGGCGCCCATGACAAGAACTATCTCGGACTCCTCGAAGCGCTCGAGCCTCTCTCTCGCGGCGAGTTCATCGAGGTCTTGAAGAAAGCCGGCCTGACGTCGGCTGACAAACCGGCGAACGATTTCTCCGCAGATGTCGTCGAACCGCGCTTGCGCGAATTGAACCCGTGGTCGCAGGTTGCCGCACTCCGGCAACTGCATGCCACGAGCGATGCCGACAACGAGTCGGTGGCACGACTGGGTTGCATTGTCAGGGCTTACGCAAACCTTGGCCTGATGTGCGAGTACAACTGGAATGCCGCGCACAAGGTCTACAAGGCGCGAGCGCTACTCTATGCTCAGCGCATGATCCATCATGCCCCGCGTTCGCCGGAAGGCTATTGGCACCGTGCCTACGCCCTGGCCCTCAGCGGGCTGCATGGCCTGGCCCTCGCCGACTTGGATGCTGCCAAGTCACTAGCGGAGAAAGCAAACGAGATTCCGCCCGAGTGGGTCGACCTCGTGCGGGATACTTGCTTGTATCAAACCGAGCCACTCAGAGTCGCCGCCCAGAATTCGACTTCCCAGCGCGAGTTAGCTGCCTTACTCACTTATGTGACGTTCGAATCAGCTCCGGTGCGCGCGATGAAGGTAAAGCTCGGCCGCGAGATGCTCGAGAAATCTCCGGAGTGCTTGAGAATCTACGATGCAATGTCCGCCGATATGGAGGTGGTGAACCTTCACTTTCTCACCGTGGCCGGCCCAAAGGCATTTGCAGGTGCGCTGCCCAGCCGCCTGCAAAACGTGCCCGGCGTGCCGGAGGATGTGAGCAAATATGTAGGAGAGATGCAAGACGCCTTGAAGGTCGGTGGTAAGCAGCCTGATCCCCGGGCCGATATCACGGTGTTTTTCGAGAAGCATCCCGGTTTGTGGGAGCGCCTGCGCGCGGCCGGGCAAGCTGGCCAGGATTCCGGCGAGCCCTCGTTAGCCGCCTTGGGTTCGATGATTGAAGATGTCACCTTTCTACAGTTGTCTCGCCGCGCCAATTTCATGTTCAAAATCTGGGGCGTGCCCGTTGACGACTTCGTGCATCACGCGGCCTCGATCCTCGCCAACCATCCTTATCGTGCGACGATCGAAAGCATGGCCTCCGACGTACTTCGCGACAAGCAGAAGTTCGAAGAGCTCGTCCGCGACCTCGACATCGTCGATGCCGAGGTGCAGGAATGGGCCATGATGGGTCTCTCGCCACAGAATCCGTCGCCCCAGCGCGTTCAAGGCAAGAAGGCCCAAGTGCTTGCCGTGGCCCACACCGATCCAACCGCCTACGAGTTGGAGCACCTGATTGGTAAGGGAATCGAGCAGAAGCGTCACAGGGAATTCGCGCATGCCCTGCTGGAAGCCAGCCCGCACTCGCCGTCCGCGATGGGACTTCTCATCCAAACCGATTGGGAATTTGCCGAACCGCGCCTAGAAGGCTGGCTCAAGGAACACGGCAACCATCCCGCGCTCCTTGGTCAATTGGCATGGCAATATATCCAGCAGCGGCGAACCGTCGAGGCCAAGGAGATCTTAGAGAAGCACGTCCGCTTTTCCGGCGATTTGTGGGGTTATCGCACTCTGGCGGATCTCTATTTCAAAGAAAAAGACTATGTGAAATGGCAGGCAACGCTGGACGAGTACCTGGAACGAGTCGAGTACTCGCTCGAGCACATGACAGTGCAAGTAGAGCTGGCCGATCACTTCATGGAGCGCGGTGAATGGAACAAGGCCAAGCCCTATGCCGAGGAGGCCGCACAATCAGGCGCGTTCGCCGGAATGGCGTGTGCAGCCCGGCTGTACGAAGGCCTCGGCGAGTTCGAGAGAGCCGATACCGTCGTATCGCAGCTGGCCGAACGTTATCCGGACGCTCTCACATACCGCTATTATTGGTGCATGCGCACCGGCCGGGGAGACGAACAAGCCTCGCTGAAATCCGCGCAAAGCTACCTCGAGTCATTTGGCGAGCGACAAACCCTGGACCAGCTCACAGCGCTCGGCACCATAGGCGTGCTCAGCGGCAACCATGAACTCACGCGACAGTCTTTCAACACCATACTCAGAAAGAACTATTCGCCGTATCAGGCATTGCTACTGGCGCTCGATTACGACGAAGAAGGAGACAGCCCGTCGCGAGACAAGTGGATCGCCAGCCTGCTCGACTACGTGCCGAAGCTCAATGAAAAAGACAAATACGCTCGCCTCGGCGCCATTAGCGCGGCGAGACTCATTCAAGTTGCCCTGGCGAAGGGTGAAAAAACCGCGCTTGATCCCAACGAAGTGTACGGCACCGTCGACACCATCAAGTCACAGCGCGAATGGGTGAACTTCTATTACTTCGTCGGGCGCTTTGACGAGTTGCACGGTCACCCCACGCAGGCTCGCCAGTGGTACGAGCAAGCTATGCGTCCTAGGTATATCGAAAATCAGTTGCATACACTTTCCGTCGTCCGCCTCCGCGCGCTCGATTCCGCACCGCCGCCAGCCCCCGACAATCCAAACGAATCAAAGTCGAATGCGCTACAACTACCGACCCCCCCTGGTCCCAATACCGGAGGTGTGTCCGTCGTCACCGTCGCCCTGGTAGCATCTGCATGCCTGCTGGGACTAGCTGGCCTTCTCCGCTTTTTCCGCGGTAAACGCGGCGGCGAACCGCCGGGGTCAGAGGGCCGCCGCTAGCGCGCGTCACCGGCCGATTGCAGGATGCGCCCCATGCTCTCGACCACGCGTGGGCTGGGCAGGTTGATCCGCCCGTTCAGCAGGAATACGAAGTTGTCGGCCAGAATCTCTTCGGGATGGATGATGTATTTCGTGTTGCGACCAACTTGCTCGGAGAAACCCGGCACTTGAGAGGGCTCGAACAACACCGGCTGCCCATCCGCGAGCGCGGGGCGGTGCATGTTTTGCGAGCCATCGAGCAGCATCAGCTTGAAATCGAGATAATCAAACAGCGCGCCGCCGCGCGTGGCGTCATAGCGCGGCGCTTTGGAAATTAAGATCGGCATCAGCTCCATCCGCCGGCCATCCTGCTCGACCGTGATGAACTGATTGTTTAGCGGCGCGTCGGGATTCGTGATCTTGCGAGATCGCAGCGGTTCAGGCAGCTCGACCTTGTTGGTCAGCTCGAACCCGATCGCGCGATAGAGCTCTTGCCGAGTCGGCGGATTGTGCGTGCTCCACACGTGAAACAGTTCGTGCGGCAACACGCTCTGCAAGCGTGATCGATCGGCGAGCATCCGCGTGGGCAGCACGATCACCGCTCCACGACAGTAGGCCGCGCCGGCACATTCCTGCCCGTCGGTTTTGACCAGCAGCACGACCGGCGGCAGCGCGAGCTTCCAGGTCGCCAGCTTTTTGGAGACTTCGGCAACCACCGGCTTTAGTCGTTCGATATCGGCGGGGGCCCAAGGCAGTACGTGCTGCGCGAAAAAGCTCAACAACTCGGCTTCGGAAACCGGGCGATCGGTTCGCACCAGCACCTGGCGATCAAACGGGCTCATATCGCGAATGAAGTCGTCGCGAACGGTGATCGCCTTGATGCCTTCCTCGAGCGAAGCAAATCGCAACAGGCACCCCGGCGCGAGCGGCAGGTCCTGGCCGCATGCCGTCGGCCCCGAGGCCGTGGCGGTCGCCAGGGCGAGCGCAGCCGAGAGGCGAGGCGCGAAACTTTCGCCGAACCATTTCATGAGGTGTAGCTCAAAGCCTAGGTAAGTTGGGGCGTCCGCTCGCGCGAGCCGCTATACGGCAGATTAGCAGCGCAACGCAGCTTTGGGCTAGCGGGCCGGGAGCGGTCGTCCGCACGGCCCCTATGCCACTCAATCGCGCGCGTGGATAATGAATTGGTTCCCTAGTTCGATTCTCACCCGCGGTACCCTGACGGAAAGTGTTGGATGGCTCGCTGGCCGCGACATGTTTGGACCTCGGTGGTCACCTACCTGATGGTTTTTGCGCTGTTTCCGCTCATGTGTTTGCTGGCCTGGGCTTGGGTGCGGGGCGTGATCTAAGAATCGCTCAATCTCCAGATCTTGAACGGCAACATTGCTCAACAATGCGGGTAACGCGACCGCCCGATGGATATCAGCAAGCAAAGACTCCTGGCGCACCTGTCTGAATTTGGACAGGATCACGTGCTGACGTTTTGGGACGAGCTCGACGACGACGCGCGCGAGCGGCTGGCCGCACAACTGCGCGCGATTGATCTGGCGCAACTGAGCCGGTTGTATCGCGCCGGCCACGCGGCCGAGGATTGGCAGGCGCTGGCCCGTCGTGCCGTCGCTCCACCCGCCTTCCGCTTGCGTGATCGGCAACCCTCGATCGAGCGACTCGTGGCGCGCGAGCGCGGACAGAAGTCGATCGCGGAGGGCGAAATCGCGGTGGTGCTGGTGGCCGGGGGACAAGGCTCGCGGCTGGGGTTCGAGCATCCCAAGGGAATGTTCCCGATTGGCCCTGTGTCTGGCGCGACTTTGTTTCAAGTGCTGTTCGAAAAAATCGCGGCCCGGGCTCGGGCGGCGGAGATGCGAATCCCGCTGTACTTGATGACCAGCCCGGCCACGCACGCTGAAACGGTGGAGTATTTGCGCGCGAACGAGAATTTTGGCCTTCCACACGAAGATGTCACGGTTTTCGTGCAAGGCACCATGCCGGCGGTCGACCTGGCCAGCGGGCGGCTGCTGTTGGAAGACAAGGGCGAGCTGGTACTCAGCCCTGACGGACATGGCGGAACGCTGCACGCGCTGTCGACTCACTTGGAAGCGATCCGCCGCCGCGGCATCAAGCACCTGTTCTATTGCCAGGTGGACAATCCACTGGTCGGCATGTGCGACCCTGAATTCTTGGGCTATCACCTGCTGTCCAATTCGGAGCTGTCGACTCAGGTGGTGGCCAAGCGCACGCTGCGCGACAATGTTGGCAACGTGGTTTCGATCGATGGCAAGCTGCGCATCATCGAATACAGCGACTTGAATCCTTTGGACGACGAGATCGTGGGACACACTTCGCCCGACGGCTCGCCGATCTTTTGGGCCGGCAATACGGCCATTCACGTTTTCGACGTCGCGTTTCTGGAGCGCATGATCGAAAGCAGCTCCGCCTTGCCTTTTCACGTGGCGAAAAAGGCGGTGCCGCACCTCGACGTTTCCGGTCAGAAAGTCGATCCGCGCGAACCGAACGCGATCAAGTTCGAGCGATTCATTTTCGACCTGCTGCCGCTGGCCCGGCATGCCATCGTGGTCGAAGTGGATGAGAATGTCGCATTCGCCCCAGTCAAGAATGCGTCGGGCGGCAAGCGCGATACGCCCGAGACCGTCCACGCACAAATGATCGCGTTGCATCGCGGATGGCTGCAGCAGGCGGGTTGTGAAATACCGCCGGAATTGCCGGTGGAAATCAGCCCACTCTTTGCCCAGAACGCGCAGGAACTGGCCACGCGCGTGCGGCCGGGACTGGCGGTGACGCGCCCCCACTATTTCTGTTAATTTACGCACAGGCGCGGGTGCGCAAGTTGCGGCTTTCGCGCGAGCGATTTCCCCCTCGAGCAGACTCGCTTTAGCAATGTTATATGCCGTTGTCATGGCTGGTGGTTCAGGCACGCGCTTCTGGCCGGAAAGCCGCGCCGCGCGCCCCAAGCAACTGCTGAATTTGGTCGGCGAGCGCAGCATGATCCAGGCGACGATCGATCGGCTGGCTGGATTGGCGTCACCCGAACACACGCTCATCGTGACCAGCGCGGCGCTGGTGAATGAGTTGCGAAAACAACTGCCGCAGGTCCCCCAGCAGGCATTCATTGGCGAGCCTTGCCGGCGGGACACCGCCCCGGCGATCGCGCTTGCGGCACTGCATATCGCACAAAGCGATCCCAACGCCGTGATGATGGTGTTGCCCTCGGACCATGTCATTCAACCGCAGGCCGCTTTCCAAGCCGCCATCCGGCAGGCGGAGTCACTCGTTGCGAGCGCGCCAGACCGGATTGTCACTTTCGGCATCCGTCCGAGCTATCCGGCCGAGTCGTTCGGCTATATCGAGCGCGGAGATCCGCTCGACATTGCCGGCGCGCCGACCTACCTGGTCAAGCGCTTTCACGAGAAGCCCAAAGCCGAGCGTGCACGCCAGTACGTGGCGGACGGCAACTTCTACTGGAATTCGGGCATGTTCGTGTGGAGCGCCGCGACTATTTTGGCTGCGCTCGAGGAGCGCGAACCCGACACGATGGCGCACTTGCGCGCTATCGTGGCTGCCGAGAATCGGCCCGATTATCGCGAAGTGTTCGAGCGCGAGTTTGCCCAGGTGCGGCCGATTTCGATCGACTATGCGGTGATGGAACACGCCCGCAACGTGCTGGTGATCGAAGCGGCGTTCGGTTGGGACGACGTGGGCAGTTGGCAAGCGATTGCCCGGCTGCAAGGTACGGACGAGCAGGGCAATACCAGCTCGGGACGCCACTTGTCGGCGCATAGCACCGGCAATATCGTTCGCAGCAGCGACGGGCACCTGGTGGTTACCCTCGGCGTTCGCGATCTGATCATCGTGCACACTCCGGATGCCACGTTGGTGGCCAGCAAGAATGACGAAGAATCCATTCGTCAGTTGGTGGACATGATCAGAGAACGTGGCTGGCGGGAGCACTTGTAATGGCGCGACGACTTAGCCGCCGAGGATTCGCGGCTGTCTGTCTGGCCGGCTTGAGCCAGGTTCGCGCCGGGAGGGTCGATGCCGCACCGATGGATGACCAACCGCCTTCGACTGGTCACTTGAATGCCATTACCCCCACGCTCGGCGGCCGCCAGTTTTGGGCCGACGAATTCTTTTTCCACGACTGGCACATTCAACGAAACTGTTTCACCGGGCATTACCGCTTGTTGGATGGCTCCAACCTGCGCCGCGCTTGGGGCAGTTTCGACGAATGCCGCAACAAGCTCGATCAAATCGCCGCCGAACGCAAGATGCCGCCCATGCGCGGCCGCGGCGTGATCGTGCTGCATGGGCTGTTTCGCAGCGCGGCGTCCATGAGCCACATGAGCCGCTTCCTGCGCGACAAGGGGGGCTATTCCGTCTTCGGAGTCAATTACCCAACGACGCGTGGGTCGCTGGTCGACCACGCGCAGACGCTCGGCAAAGTCATCGACAGCTTGCAAGGCATCGATGAAATTTATTTTGTCTGCCACAGCCTGGGCAACCTGGTGGTGCGGCAATATCTGGCCGACCATACGCGGCCTGAAATGGGACTGCAGCCTGATCGGCGCTTCAAGCGAATGGTCATGCTGGGTCCGCCGAACCAAGGCGCGCAAATGGCCGAAGCGCTTGCGCCTTATCGGATGTTCCATGCCGTGGCCGGCGCGTCGGCCAGCCAACTCGCGCGCGACTGGGCCACGCTCGAGGCAAGCCTGGCCACGCCCGCGTTCCCGTTCGCCATTTTGGCCGGCGGCCGCGGCACCGACCAAGGCTATAATCCCTTTCTGGGGCGGGATAACGACCTGGTCGTCAGCGTCGAGAGCACCCGCTTGGCCGGCGCCGCCGATTTCGCCGTGTTGCCGGTTTTGCACACGCTGATGATGGACGACGCCACCGTGCAGGAGTACACGTTGCGCTTCCTGACGCACGGCTACTTCATCTCCAAGGAAAAACAAAATCCCATTCCGGCGGAGCTGGCAAAACGAGGGTAGGGGCGCCGTTGGGTACGCAGCCGCTGGGCAGAATCGCGGGAATCGATTACGGTACGGTGCGCATCGGGATCGCGATCAGCGATCCGGCCGGCAGTTTTGCAAGTCCCTTGGAAAACTACACGCGCCGCGGCGAAGCAGCCGACCGCGCGCGTTTTCGCCGCCTGGCCGTGGAAGAACATCTCGCGCGGTTCGTCGTCGGCTTGCCCGTGCACCTCGATGGCAGCGAGAGCGCCAAATCGGTCGAGGCCCGCGCCTTCGGAGGCTGGCTGCAGGAAGCCACCGGCGTGGAAGTCGAGTTCTTCGACGAGCGATTCACCACGCACGAAGCCCAGGTGCTCCTGTCGGGCATGCAGCTCAGCAAGAAAAAGCGCAAAGCGCGGCTCGACAAGCTCGCCGCGCAGATCATGCTCACGGCTTATCTCGAGAGCAAGCGTGCGGGCGGAAACCCGGGTCAGCCGCAAGGCCTCGACGATTAGGGGCAATGCATGTCGAAGCTCATCTTTGGATGCGGGTACCTGGGAGCGCGCGTGGGCCGGCTGTGGCGCGCGTCGGGCGAGCAGGTATACGCAGTCACACGCAAGATCGAATGGGCGCGGGAATTCGAACGCGCCGGCTACTTGCCCATCGTCGCTGACGTGACCCGGCCAGAATCGCTCGCGCGATTGCCGGCGGTGGATACCGTGCTATTTGCCGTGGGATTCGATCGCACGAGCGGCGCTACGCTCGAGCAGGTGTATGTGGCCGGTTTGCAAGCCGTGCTGGATGCACTGTCCAGTGACACGAAGAAGTTGGTCTACGTGAGCTCGACGGGGGTATACGGCCAGCAATCTGGCGAGGTTGTGGACGAGGATTCGCCGTGCGAGCCCGATCGTGCTGGCGGCCGAGCGAGCCTGGCCGCCGAGCGGCTGCTGGCCAATCATGCGCTTGGGACGCGGTCGATCGTGCTGCGCATGGCGGGATTATATGGGCCGGGGCGGATCCCGAACGCCGACGCGATCAGGCGGGACGAACCGCTCGCGGTCCCGGTGGAAGGTTATCTCAATCTCATCCACGTGGAGGATGCCGCGCAGGTCGTGGTGTTGGCAGCCGAAAAGGCGCTGCCGCCAAAAACCTACATCGTGTCGGACAACCACCCCGTTGTTCGAGGCGAGTACTACCGCGAGCTCGCGCGGCTTTTGAAAGCGCCTGAGCCGCGCTTTGTCGCGGCAGATCGAGATTCCCCGGTCGCCCAGCGCGCCAGTACCAGCAAGCGTGTCTCATCCGACCGGCTGTTGCGCGAGCTTGAATTGTCGTTTTTGTATCCCGATTACCGAGCGGGACTGGCTGCCATTTTCAGAGACGACAGGGATGCGAGTGCGTCGGCGGTCTGACGCCGCGAGAATTCAGGGGAGATCGGTCGCCGATTTTGCACCGCGGGTCACAAGCCATGCCGCTACGTCGTGCGCCTCGCTGCGGCGGGCGGTGTCTAGCGCCGTGAGCTTGTCGTGCCCAATCCAGTCAAGATTCGCGCCGCGATCGAGCAAATATTCGGCGGCCTCGCGCTGCCCACCGTGGCAGGCGCACCAGAATGCGTTTGTGATGTCGTCTTCGGCGGGCCGCGGATCGCGGTTCATCTGATCTCGCACGCGGTCCATCAGCCCGAGCGCGGCCGACTGCCACAGGTTGGTCTTCGCGCCGCGTTCGATCAGGCGCCGCGCTGCTTTCCATTGCCCGAAGGCGGCCGCGTCGGCGATCGGAGTTCCGCCCCCGATCACGGCGCCATCGGCTTCAATGTTGGCGCCGCTGTCGAGCAAGACGTCGAGGACCGCGACGTCGTCGCTGCTCGCCGCCCAGTGCAACGGTGTCTCGCCATGCGGGCCTGAGACGCGCGCGTTCACGTCAGCACCCGCCGCAAGCAATGCCCGCACGATTTCAGGCCCATTCGGATAGTTGCCGGGCCAGTCGGTCGCCACGTGCAAAAGCGTGCGCGAACCGCCGCCGCAGTTTCCGCGCGGCTCAACGACAATTCGTGCGGCTGCCAACTCCGGATTGTCGGCCAGTAACTGCTTGAGTGGGTCAACGTCGCCCCCGCGGATCGCCGTGCCAGCCGCGATGACAAGTGGATCGCCGGGGGTGAGAAGCAGTTCGGGCATTGCAGCATTCTAACCTTTTTGGAGAACCTGCCGAACGAAAGCGTGCCCGCGCGCCCGACTGGCGGGCTTGCTCCGAGCAGGCGTGCTTGTCGGCTCTGGCATAGCGTTCTAAAATTCGATGCTTTGGCGGCCGTGCCGGCAGGGCGTCCGTCACACGAGCGTCACGTCGAGCGCGGCCCACCCTGTTCAGGTCAGTCTGGAGAGTAACGACATCATGTTGCAGCGCAAGACGGTGTTCCCGCACGTGATCGAGATGAACGTGCAAGCCGGGCAACGGCTGGGCTGCAACGTGTATTTGATTTTCGATGGGCCGGACTGGATTCTGATCGACGTGGGTTTCGACGAAACCATCGACGAGATTGTCGAGCTCATCCGGCAACTGGATTTTCCGCTCTCGCATTGCAAGTACCTGATCGCCACGCACGCCGACGTCGATCACATTCAGGGCCTGCACAAAATCAACCAGGTTCTCAAGACCAAGATCATCGGCCACCCGCTGGCGGCCGAGCCGTTGGCTACCGGTGATCGCATCAAGACCTTTGCCGAGATCACGGCGCAGGACATTCACCTGGAGATGCCGCCGGTCAAGCTGGACAGTCTGATCGACGAAGGCGACAAGGTTCGCGTGGGCCAACTGACGCTCGACGTGTGGCACACGCCGGGCCACACCGATAGCCAGCTATCGTTCCGCCTGGGCAACCTGCTGTTCAGCGGCGACAACATCTATCGAGATGGCTGCGTGGGGGCGATCGATGCTCACCATGGCAGCGACATCCCGGCCTTTATCAAATCGCTCAAGCGCATTCGCGCCAGCGACGTCGAATGGCTGCTGCCCAGCCACGGCCCGATTTTTCGCAAAGATAACGCCCTCCTCGAGCGGGCCATCAAGCGGCTGGAGGGCTACTTGCACATGGCCGACTTCGGAACGTGCGCTATCGACTGGCCGCTCATGGAAGAGTGGGACCAGGAGCTGGCAGCCGGCAAAATGCCCCAATAGCAGCCCAGTTCCAGTGCTTGCGCCGGAATTGTTTGCCAAGCTTCTCTCACCTGACGCCCGCCGCGCGAAACCTTCACGCCTGTAAGGGTTTTGACGAATATTCCCTCAATCGGGTTTGGGACGGTTGCCGATGCTTGCCATAGACCGGATTCGCCGGGCGCGCACCGACCCACTTGCCTTGTGCCGCGCGGCGGTCCTTCACGAAGGGGGGAATTTCGATGATCCGCCGCACTCTGCTGGCGCTGTGTTTCGTCGCCGGTTTGTGGGCCCTGATGCCCGCCGAACAGGCGCAGGCCCAACAAGCGTTTGGCCGCCAATGGGGCCGCTCCTACGGCACCCGCGACTGGGACCGCTTGTACCACTACCCGTACGTGTACTACCCGCAAAACTTCTGGTCGAGCGAGTATTACCGCAGCTCGGACGACTTGTACTTCCGCTATCCGCCTGAAATGCGGGTGCCGGTCTACAACAAGCAGTGGATGAACTTGTACCCCGAAGGCGCGCTGTACCATCGCGGGCACCACTTCATTCTCGATACGTTCTAAGCGCCGTCGCGAGCGATGCATTACCAGCCGGCGCGGGCAAACTCATACAGCGCTTCGCTAGCGCCGGTGAGCTCGTCGAGCGGCAGCCACTCGTCGGCGGTGTGTGCTTGGTCGATGGAGCCGGGGCCAAACACGATCGAGGGAACGCCCGCGGCGGAGATGGCCGAGGCATCGGTGCCGAAGGGCACTCCGATGGCCCGGCTGTGCAGGCCAACACGCTTGGCGGCGGCGGCCATACGCTCGGCAAGCGGCGCATTGTCGTGGTCCGCCAAGCCGGCGCCGATCAAGAAGGGTGTTTCGTGCTCGATGGCCGCATCGCCGGTCTCGCGCGAGACGTAGTCGACCATCTGGCGAAAGACTTCGCTGGGGTTTTCGCCAGGAATCAAGCGCCGGTCGATTTCGATCGTGCACAGGTCGGGGACGGTGTTGACGCTGATGCCACCTGTGATCGTGCCGACGCTTAAGGTCGGCTTGCCGCACAGCGGATGCTCCCCGGCTTGCGGCGCTTCGTCGCGCGCGTAACGCTCGAGGGCCGCGAGCACGCGCCCCATCTTGAAAATCGCGTTCTCGCCCAGATGCGGCCGCGAGCTATGCACCGCGCGACCATGGGCAACGCAGCGCCAGCGCACCACGCCCTTGTGCGCCACTACCACCTGCAGGTCGGTTGGCTCGGCGACGACCGCCATGTCGGGTTTGCGCGGCATCAACGTGTCTGGCCCCGACCACATTTGAGCCAATGCCGTTGCGCCGCTGAACCCATGTTCCTCGTTGACCGTGCAGGCCATCACGATGGTGGGCATGTCGCGCGGCCGCTCGGCGGCTAGCCGAGCCAGCGCCCCGAGCATGGCCGTCATTCCGCCTTTGATGTCGCATGCTCCGCGGCCATACATCCGGCCATCGCGAATCGAAGGCGACCAGGGATCGATCGTCATCCCATCGACCGGCACGGTGTCCTGATGGGCTTCGAACAAAACCAGCGGGCCGCCCGCCGTCGCGGGCCGTGCTCCATCGAGCCGCGCAATGATGTTGTCTCGTTTTGGCTCGACCGTGCGCCGTTCGTAGGGCAGCTCCAGTTGGCGAAACAGGTTTTCCAGATAGTCAGTGACCCGGTATTCCAAATACTCCGGCCCGCTCACCGGCCGGCCCATCGGATTGACGCTGGGGATCGACACGAGCTCGGAGAGCGTATTGACGAGATCTAAGCGCATGGGACACTCGCAACGACACCGCACGGCATTCCGCCTGGAAAGCCCCGCGAAATTCGGCGGATCGGGCTAGCCATCATATCGCGTCGCAGGCGCTTGGCGAGCAATCGTCCACCGCTCACCACGCAGGGTCTGGCATGCTTGACTGCCTCAAACGCGACCGATACCATTTTGACTGCCGAGGCCCGCTTTTTGGGCCATTATTTAGGACCTACTTTGTGACAAGATTCACAAAGTAGGCGATTCTGGGGCTGCGATGGACCAGGCTGTTCTCCCACTCTTTTTGTTCGCCGTCTGCGCCATGCTCGTGGCGGTGGGTCTGCTCGCGGTCAGCGCCGCCGTGGGGCCGCACAAGAACGGGCCGGTCAAAGAGATGCCCTACGAAAGCGGGATGGATCCGATTCACGACGCGCGGCGCCGCTTTGACGTGCGGTTCTACCTGGTCGCGATCGCCTTTTTGGTTTTCGACGTCGAACTTCTCTTTCTGTACCCCTGGGCCGTGGCCAGTCGCGACCCGCACGGAATCGACCTGGCCGTTGCCAGTGGCTGGGTAACCGGGCGGGGACTCGTGTTTGCCGAGGTGATGAGCTTCATCGCGCTGTTGGCGGTGGGCTTCATCTACGCTTGGCGGAAAGGGGTGTTCCAATGGCGATAGATGTGCCTGAAAACGTGGTGGTGAGCAAGCTCGACGCCTTGGCAAGCTGGTGTCGCAAAAACAGCTTGTGGCCGATGCCGTTCGCCACGGCTTGCTGCGGGATCGAACTGATGGCAACCGGCGCCAGCCGGCATGATTTGGCGCGCTTCGGTGCCGAGGTCATGCGCTTCAGCCCGCGCCAATGCGATTTGATGATTGTCGCCGGCCGCGTGGT
>DATJEN010000090.1:0-2102 GCA_035496575.1 Pirellulales bacterium | reverse complement strand
TGCTGTACTCGGCCGTCTATTACCCGGCGAACTATGGCTTCATCCCACAGACGTTTGCCGAGGACGACGATCCGCTGGACGTGCTCGTGCTGTGTCAGGAAGCCGTTGCCACGCTGACTTTGATTCAAGCCCGCGCCATCGGGCTGATGACCATGATCGATACGGGGAAGCGTGACCACAAAGTCCTGGCGGTTGCGGTCGACGATCCGGAGTATCAGGGCATCCACGACTATCGGGAGCTGCCGCCGCACCGTTTGGAGATGGCGCGCCGCTTTTTTCAGGATTATAAGACGCTCGAGGGGAAGGCGGTCGAGGTCGACGAGTTCCAAGGATCGGCGGCGGCTTGTGCCGTGATCCAATCTTCGTTGGCAGCCTATCGCTCCTATCCGCGCCCCTAACAGCCCTCCGCGGGGCGCCCTATCACTCGTCTAGGCAGCCATGAGCAACCCGTCGGCAACCGCAAATATCTACGACGAGATTCCTTACGAGGCGCACTCCGTCGCCAAGTCGCACCCCGACCGGATGGCCACGGTGGCACGCCTTTTTGGGTTGAAGCCCAAACGGATCGATCGCTGTCGCGTTCTGGAGCTCGGTTGTGCGATGGGCGCGAACCTGATTCCGATGGCCGAGCGCCATCCGGAGAGCACGTTTGTGGGCATTGACTATTCGGCTCGCCAGGTCGAAACGGGGCATGCGGCCGTCGAGCGCCTGGGATTGACGAACATCGATCTCAAGCATCTCAGCATTCTGGACGTTGGTGCGGAGGTGGGGAAATTCGACTACATCATCACCCACGGGGTCTACTCGTGGGTCGATTCGGAGGTACGCGACAAAATCCTCGACATCGTCCACGAGCATCTCGAGCCGCAGGGAATCGGGTACGTGAGCTTCAACGCTCTTCCGGCCTGGCACCTGCGCGGCATCGCGCGCGAAATCGGATTCACGGCGAGCTCGTCCGATACGCCTCCGACCGAGCGCGTGGCCCGGATGCGGCAGGCGCTGCAGTTTTTCCTGGCTGCGCTTGCACCCGATAATTCGCCGTATGCGCGCCTCGTCAAGACGGACTTCGATTTTGTCACAAGGCAATCGACCAACTACTTGTATCACGAGTACTTCGAAAAAACGAATCAGCCTTTCTACGTGCACGAGTTTGCCTCGCATTTGGCAAGCCATCGCTTGCAATACCTGGGTGACGCGGTGATTGAAACCATGTTCGCCGCGAACCTGGGCCAGAAGGTTGAACACAACCTGCTGCGCATCGCCAGCGGAGTGATTCCCATCGAGCAGCACATGGACATGCTCAGCAACCGCGTCTTTCGCAATAGCCTGGTGTGTCTCGAAGACTTGCCGCTCCGCCGGCATTTGGATTTCGACAGCCTGGCGGGACTTTACCTGGCCGGCAACGTGCGCCCCGTAAATCCAGCCGCCAATTTCGCCGCCGTGGGAACTGAATCCTTCCAAACTGCTTCGAAGGGCCTTATCTCGACGCCGACCCCGGCCCTGAAAATCGCTTTGGCCGAGCTGGGACGCCGCTGGCCGGCCTCGATTGGCTTCGAGGCTTTGCAGTCCGAAATTGACGCCAAGCTCGCCGCGGCTGGCGCGACTGCGCCCTTGGGCATCGCGGAGCGCCGCGGGCTCGGTGACAACCTGGTGCAATGCCTGGCGACCGGAGTCATTCAAGCCTACAGTGAAGCCGACTCGTTTATCACCGCGGTCAGTGCCCGGCCCCAGGCCAGCCCGCTCGCGCGCATCGAAGCCGCGTTCGGCCCGATCGTGACGAACCGCCGCCACGAAACGGTTGTGCTCGACCAGATCTCGCAAAACGCGCTTGTTCATCTGGACGGCGAGCACGATTGGCAGTCGCTGTTGGGCATCTTGCGAGAGGCGGTCGAGCAAGGCCGGCTGTCGATCCTGAAAGATGGATTGCCCATTGCCCGTCACGAAGTTTTAGGTGGGATCCTGGAGACGGCGCTCGAGCGCTGCCTGGCCAAGATCGCCTCGAACGCTTTTCTCGTCGCCTGACCACTCGCAACTATGACTATCTCCGCGCAAGAATCCCTCGGGCAACAAAGGCTGGCGGCCGCTTACGACGAGGTTCCCTC
>DATJEN010000089.1:0-5651 GCA_035496575.1 Pirellulales bacterium | reverse complement strand
GGAATCGTGTGCGTGCAAAAAGGCGCCACGCTCGCGGACCATTGGCGCATGTAGCGCTTTCAAGACCCGCAAGCGCGGCTCTCGCCTAGTCCATGATGCGGGCCAGCACGCTGTCACTCGCCGGTTCAGCCACTGGCGCCTCCAGCGCTTCGGTCAGATCGATCTCGTGTCCCGCACCCTTGGTGGCCAGGTACTTGTGCAGGAAATCCATCGTTTCGTCGATCATGTCGGCCTGGATCACCAGCAGGTCGCCCGGCTGGGTGTGCCGCAGGGCCGAATCGATCGCGCGAATGTTGCCCTTGAATTCCTGCACGGAGGTGACGCGCTCGGCGGTCGCGAGTCCTTGCCGGAAAAAGGCCATGATCTCCCCTTCCGCCCTTCCGCGCAGGTAATGGTCCTCGTACAGAATGACGCGATCGAAAGCACCGCCAAGCAGTTCGCCCTGTCGCACGAGATCGCAATCGCGGCGGTCGCCCGCGGCCGAGTAGACGATGGTCCGCCGCTCGTGCGGGAACTGCTCGAGCGCCTCGGTCAAGGCCGCCAGGGCCGACACGTTGTGGCCATAATCGACAACCACGGTGGCGCCGCGAATCTCGAGCAGGTTGAAGCGTCCTGGCACTTTTTCGAGGTCGGCGGCGAAAGTTTCGAGGCCGGCTCGGATCGCGTCGCGCGGAATGCCGAGCGCCCAGGCGGCGGCTGCCGCGGCCAGCGTGTTTTCGATCTGGAACAAAATGCGCCCGCCGTGCGTCAATGGCACGTGCTCGAGCGGCACGAGTGGGATTTCGACTTCACCTTCCGCCACCACGATCATTCCGTGCCGCACAAACACGGCACGCCCGCCCGCGCGGCGATGCTTGGCAATCACCGCGTCGTCGGCCCTGATCGCAAAGAAGATCACGTCCGCGCGGCACTGACGCGCCATGCTGGCCACCAGCGGATCGTTCGCCTTGAGCACAGCTGCGCCTTTGCGAGAAACTGCATCGACGATCGTACGCTTGACGACCGCCAGCTTCTCGAGCGTCCCGATGTCCGAAAGACCCAGGTGGTCACCTTCGCCAATATTCGTGACCACGGCCACGTCGCACTCATCGAAGCCCAATCCGGCCCGCAGAATGCCGCCGCGCGCCGTCTCCAGCACCGCGGCTTCGACGGTCGGGTTGGCGAGAATCGCTGTGGCGCTCGCGGGACCGCTGCAGTCACCCGTGTCGATGCGGCGCTCGTCAACAAAGATGCCGTCGGTGCAGGTCATGCCCACCTTGCGCCCTTGCGAGCGAAGGATGTGGGCAATGAACCGCGTGGTTGTTGTCTTGCCGTTTACGCCGGTCACGGCCACGATGGGAATGCGGCCGTTCTGACCGTTGGGAAACAGCGAATCCACGATCGCGTCGCCCACCGGCCGCGGAATACCGGACGACGGCTGCAAATGCATCCGCAATCCCGGGCCCGCGTTGACCTCCACGATCACGCCTTTTTGCTCGTCTAGCGGCCGCGAAATGTCGGTGGCCACGATGTCCACGCCGGCAATGTCGAGCCCCACCATCTTGGCGGCATCCACGGCGCGGGCAGCGACTTCGGGATGCACGACGTCCGTGACGTCGGCGGCCGTTCCACCGGTGCTCAGATTCGCGTTGCGGCGGATCAGCACCCGCTCGCCCGCGGCCGGCGCCGAATCGGGCGTGTAGCCCTGCTCTTCGAGCAGCGTCAGGGCAATCGTGTCGAGTTTGATCGTCGTGAGGACCGTCGCATGGTCATCGCTGCGGCGCGGATCACGGTTGACGATGTCGACGAGCTCCCGGATCGTCGAGTGGCCGTCTCCGATCACGTGCGCCGGCTCGCGACGAGCGGCGGCCACCATCTTGTCTCCAATGACCAGGACCCGATAGTCCGCGCCCGGCGCGAACTGCTCGACCATGATGCTCGTGCCTTCCTCGCGCGCGGCGTCGAATGCTGCCCGCACTTGCGCCTCGGTCGTCAAATTGGTGATGACGCCGCGCCCTTGGTTGCCGTAGCGGGGCTTCACCACCACGGGCACGCCAATCTCTTGCGCCGCCTCCCAGGCATCGTCGGCATTTTCCACCGGACGCCCTTTGGGAACCGGCACGCCAATCTGCGCGAGCAGCGAGCGCGTGAGATCTTTGTCCTGCGCGATCGATTCGGCAATGGCGCTGGTGCGGTCGGTCTCGGCGGTGCAGATGCGCCGTTGCTTCGCGCCATATCCAAGCTGGACCAGGCTGCCCGCGCTCAAGCGCCGCACCGGAATATCGCGCTCGGCCGCGGCGCGGGCGATCGACGCGGTGCTCGGTCCCAAGCAGATGTCATGCGCGAGCGACTCGAGTCGTTTGACCGCGCCTTCCAGGTCATACGCTTGGCCGGCAATGGCCGCCATGCACAGCTCGTGGGCGGCGGCCAGGCAAGCCCGCGCGAGTTCTTCCTCTTTATATTCGATGGCGACCTTGTAGATGCCCGGCTCCGACGTCTGCCGGGCCCGGCCGAATCCGACGGGCGTTCCGGCCAGCGTCTGCAATTCAAGCGTGACGTGCTCGAGCACGTGCGCCAGGTAGGTGCCGCGCCGCAGGCGTTCGAAAAATCCACCCCGCTGTCCCAAGCTGCAGCGGTGCTCGACCATGCTCGGAAGCCAGGTGGTCAAACGATCGTTAAAACCTGGTAGTTGATCCGAGGTGCTCGCGTCGAATTCCTTGAGGTCCACCCAAGCTTCGAGAACGGGAAAATTCGCCCAGATGTTGGGTCCCCGAAGCGCCAATACTTTCCTGATTTCCATATAGTCCTGCCTGGTCCACTTTCCTTTGTCGCCTGCTCGCGCCCGTTCTTGGTTCGACCGGACAAACGCCGGACGATCCGCATATCAGACGGCGGCTAGTACCTTGAATTCGTGCTGAATCTTGCTGAAATGGCGGCCCGTGGCCGCGGTCCCGCGATCACATCCTCATCGTCCGGGACGGGTGCACTTTCTTGACCGCCAAACCCACCCGCCGTCGTCGATGGAATTTCGTTCACAAATGCGAAAGCAGGTACAGTGCCGAGGCGCCTTCGAGCGTTTTTGGCCAAGCGCAAGTCAAGACCAGTTTTGAGCCTTTTGGCGCCGAAGTGCTTGCCTCCACGGGCGTTTCTTCCAAGCGGGATAACCGGGAAAAAATCTCAGAACTGCTATCGCCGGTCCGGCAATGCAGTCAGTTTTTTGTCGTCAAACCGACAACGATTAATCAAAGTGATGGCGCGCTTGCGGGGCCCTTTTTCGGGCCATAAGGCGATTGCGAGCGAGCCTCGGTGGGCATAGGTTGTGCAGCGTTGTGGTGGGGAGCGAACGGGGAACTCGCAGCTTACATTAACTGCGGTAATTTGGAAGAAGTGGCAGTTCAAATGCAGGTAAACGCAGCCAATCCCCCATTCCAGCTCGAACATGATCGCTGGGGACGCCTGGTTCTAATTACGGGCGATGGCGAGCGGCATTGCCCGGTTGAACCGGTGCGAACGTTTCCGATTTCGGACCCTGACCGCTGGATCGCGATTTGCGATTCCGAGGGGCGCGAGCTGGTCGGAGTGGCCGACGTGAACGCCTTGCCGGCGGATTTGCGCGGCGTGCTCGAGCGCGATCTAGCGCGCCGCGAGTTCGTGCCGCAAGTGCGCCGCATCTTGCGCGTGCCTGTCGACGCCGAGCCCACGCACTGGGAAGTGGAAACCGATCGCGGTCCCACGCGCTTCACGCTCAACAGCAATGATGACGTGCGGCGATTGGGTCCGCACCGCGCGCTCGTGATCGACTCGCACGGCATCCGCTACTTGATCGATGACGTGCGCCAGTTGGATCATCTCAGCCGTCGCATCATCGAGCGCTATCTGTAGGCGGAGCGCTGAGCGCGCCCGTCCAGCGCGGCGCCAAGTCGCCTTGCGTCGCCTGGCCCGATGCGTGGTCTCGCGCTTCGGCCTGCCCGCGTTGCGTCATGCGCCGCATGGAACTGCTGACGCCCAGCGGCTGCTGGAGCAAACGGCGGCCCGTTTCGCCGCTGCCCGCCTCGGGTGTAGAGATCGCACTTTGCCCAGCCGGCGATTGGCCATACGCCGGCGCACGTGGGGCCATTCCATTTTGTTGGGCACTCCGATTTTGCCGGGCCCGATCACTCTGGGCAGCCGCCGCTTTGCTGAGCGCTCCGCCGAACGGTGCGCGTAGGCTCCGCCGCGGCGCCTCCGCATTCCCACTGGTTTTTGGCGAACGCGTCAGCAGCTTGGAACGCGACTGACTCTCACTTGGCTGCGGCGTCACATTACCTCGATCGTCCACAATTTGCGGAGCCAGCCCGGCCGCGGAGTTCGCTTCATCGCTGGGCTTCTTTTTAAAAAACTGCCGGGGTGCGACAACCCGCTCGCGCGCCATGTCGGGCGGCGGGCCTGCATAGCCGGGCAGCAGCGGGCCATCCTGACCGCGCAGCGTGCCGGCGTTCAACCATCCAACCACGAAGAGCGCGGTAGCTACGAATAGTTGGCGCCACATGCTTCGGGTCCTCTTGGGCAACTTGCGCGCACAATAAGGGAACATCATGCGCCTACTCTATACCAATCGGCTGTCGACCCCAGCGGAACCACCCGGAATGGGCTGATCGCTTCTCACCTTGCTGCGCGCTTGCTTGCAGTGCTGGCGCTGGGCCGCTTAAATTGACGCTCCTGTCCCGGACAGCCCCTTGCTCCAAGCTTTTTGCGGATCAATTTTGCGATGAAACCTGTGCGCTATGGCATCGTGGGCGGTGGATTCATATCGGGCTTTCAGCTTCGCGCGCTGGCCCAAGTGCGCGGAGTCGAGGTCGCGGGGTTGGTGTCCCGCCGCTCGCCCGACAAGCTGGCTGCCTTCGTGCGCGAGCACGCGCTTGGCGAAGGCAAGATCTACAAGTCGATCAGCGAAATGGCCGATCGCGTCGACGTGGTCGCAATCTTCGCTCCCAATTTCGCGCGCGTCGAAATGGTCGAGGAGCTGGTGGCGGCGGTTCAGCGCGGGGCGCCGCTTAAGGCCGTCATTTGCGAAAAGCCGCTGGCCCGCAATCTTGCCGAAGCGCGGCGGCTCATCCAACTGGTCGAGAGTGTCGGCCTCAAGCACATCTACTTCGAAAATCAATTGCACATGAAATCGATGCAGGCGCACCGCCTGCAACTGGCGCCGATCGAGGCCGCGATGGGGCCGCCGCTGTTGGCCCGCTCGGGCGAGGAACACGCTGGTCCCCACAATCCCTGGTTCTGGGACCCCACGCGTCAAGGTGGCGGCGTCATGAGCGACATGGGCTGTCACTGCCTGGCCGTGGGCTGGTATGCGCTCACGCCGCCGGGCAAGGATCCGCGCTACCTCGAACCGCAATCCGTGTGGGCCGATCTGGCGCTGTTGAAATGGGGGCAACCCCGTTGGCGCAAGGAATTGCTCGACCGCCACGGCGTGGACTATGCGAAAACCCCGGCCGAAGATTTCGCCACCGGCATGGTGACTTACAAAAATCCCGAAACGCAGGCGCGGGTCAAGGCCCAATTCACCGTCTCTTGGATGTACGACAAGCAGGGATTGCGGTTGGCGCTCGATGGCATCGGGCCGGGCTATGCCTTCGAGATGAACACACTCCGCTCGCCGCTGGAGATCTTCATAGGCGATGCCGCAG
>DATJEN010000088.1:0-14793 GCA_035496575.1 Pirellulales bacterium | reverse complement strand
ACCAGTCGGGTACGTCGTCGCCGGTTCGTTACGACGGCAACAACTCGGCCATCAACTCGCTCGACGATAATGCCATCGCGCTCGATAAGACGGCGTATATCCCGGGCAGTGGCGCGGCCACGTTCGCCAACGTCTCGAGCTACACCAAGGGCATCAACGGTATCATGATCGATATCGCTGGCGCCCACGGAACGATCACGTCGAACGACTTCACGTTCCGCATGGGCAACAACAACGCGCCCCAGACGTGGGCGGCTGCTCCGGCTCCTTCGGCCTTCTCGGTGCGCGCCGGCGCCGGCGTGGGTGGCTCGGATCGCATCGAGATCACCTGGAACAATGGTGACATCTTTAAGAAGTGGCTCGAAGTCATCGTGGCCGCCAACGCCAACACGGGACTCGCGCAGCTTTCGGGCGCCGCGGCCGGCATCGGCGACGTGTTCATGTGGGGCAATGCCGCAGGTGACGCGGGACCGACGGTGCCTGGCAACGACGACTCGAGCACCAATGCCACGGTCGGCCCGCCGGACGAGCTCGAGGTTCGCAACCACTATGCCACGGCATTGGCGAACGTTCCGATCACGAACATCCGCGACATGAATCGTGACGCGATCATCGACGGCAACGACGAGTTGTTCGTGCGTAACAACAACACCACGGTCACCACGGTGACCAAGTACCTGAACGTGACCCTGGCCAACGCGGCTCCAGATGGAGCCACGGGCGACACGGGTCCGGTGGCTTCGGCCCTGACGGCCCCCAGCACCACAAGCGGCCCGAATGTCGAGCTGCCTCGCCGAATCATCAACGAGCAGGTTGGCGACGAGCTCGATAGCGAATTGCTTACTTACCTGCTGTACTACGCTTGGCGCGAGAAAACAGCATCACCGCGGGACACTGTGCTTGAGAAGTCGGAACCGACCGACACTTTTGAGCTGGACGAAAGTTTGCTCGACGAGTTGAGCGGCGCCCAGTCGTAGCCAAAGAACAACATTTCGGCCCGGCGCCGCGCGCGGCGGAGCCACTAGCGCGCTGAATTACTGCTTTCCGGGCGCTTTCGATTTGGGGGCGGCGGCGCCGAGCGGCCGGGCGCCTTTGGGTTCGACGCGGCTGGCGCGCACGTTTTCGCGTTGAATGGCTTCATAGATTTCCTGGCGATGCACTGGTATCTCGGTGGGCGCATTGATTCCCAACCGCACTTTATCGCCGCGGATATCCACGATGGTGACGACAATATTGTCGCCGATCATGATGCTTTCGTCGCGCTGTCTCGACAGAACAAGCATCGACCGCTCCTTCCTGCACTTCTCCGGCTCAACGGGCCGGGCGTGTGTTTGGTCTGAAAAGCGCGAGCCTTCCAGTTGGGTTTAGCCGGCCTCGGCTTGGGGTAGCCAGGTAAGCCAGCCGTATGGTGGTTTGTTCGGTTAAGCTGATTTCTTCCAAGGTGCCGGTTCGCAATACACTTCGTGCCGCACGCTCACGTCGGCCGCATTCAGCACTTGTCGACCCAATCGCCGCTCCAAGTTCACCAGCAGCGGGGCCTTCAGGTTCAGCGTCAAAATTCCTTCATGCCTGCTCACGATCACCAGCACCTGCGCACTTTGAGGCCGGTCGAGTGCCAGCGATTCCAGCTCGCGCGAGAGCACGCGCACCTGAAAATCCGGCACGAACCTGCGCGGGCTGACTACTGGCAAGGCCACGGCGCCGTCCTCGACGCTTTGCATCCAGCCGAGCGCGTCCTGCTCGGCATCCGCCAAGAGAATCCAATCCAACAGTCCGTCTAATCCCAACAAGCCGGCCGGAAACCGGATCGCGTCCTGCAGCTCGATCGCGATCGCGCCGAAGCGGGTGGTCTCGATTTTGGCAGCTAGATTCACGGGACTGGCCTGCCTCCGCCGCGCCTCCCCTTGCTCCCAATTGGCAGGGACGAAGCGCGGCACATAGCCTAGAATCGGTCGCGCCTTGGCATGCCAGCAGAAAAAGCAGGCACAGCCGGCCCAGGGACTTCAAACGCGCGAGGGACACGCCGCTCGCGCAAAGTGGCCAGTCGCACGGCCAACTCCGGTGAAGGCCATCGTGAGCGGTCGTTGGGGATGTAAGGTCGGGGTGGGCAACCTGTGCGGGCGGTTGGGCGGCGAAACGCAGGTCCCTCGGGGCAAATTGGCCGCAACGGGGCGAACTAGCCGGCCGGCCGAGCTGCGGCGATCAACTTGCCCGCCCCTCGGGCCAGCAGTCGCTGGGCTACTTCCGTGCCCAACGGTTCGGGGCGTTCCGGATCGCCGGCAAGCGTTTCGCTCAGCCGGACGGAGCCCTCGGGCGGCAGCACGACGGCGTCGAGCCTGAGCGAACCGTCGTGTTCGAGACGTGCCCAGCCGCCCACCGGCGCCAAGCACCCGCCGCCCAAACCGATCAAGAGAGCGCGTTCCGCCAAGACGGAGCAGTGCGACTCGGCATCGTCGAGCCCCTCGACCGCTTCGATCGTGTTTCGATCTTCGCGTCGGGTTTCAATGGCCAGGGCCCCCTGGCCGACGGCGGGCAACATCACCTCGGGGGCCAACACCTCGCTAATCCGATCCGTCTGTCCCAACCGCGCCAGCCCGGCTTCTGCCAGGATAAGCGCGTCGTAGTCGCCCGCCATGAGTTTTTGCAGCCGCGTGTCGACGTTTCCGCGCACGTCACGCATGGTCAAATCGCGGCGGGCGAACAGCAGCTGTGAGCGCCGCCGCGCGCTTCCCGTGCCGATCACGGCGCCTTGTGGCAGCTCGTACAGGGTTTTGCCCTCGCGGCTGATCAGCGCGTCGAAGGGGCTCGCGCGCCGCGGCACTGCCGCCAGACACAGATTCGGAGTTGATTCGGTCGGCAGATCTTTCAGGCTATGCACCGCCAGGTCGATCTTGCCGTCGAGCAAGGCACGCTGGAGTTCCTTGGTGAACAGGCCGGTTCCACCGAGCTCGGCTATCTTGTTTTCCGACGAGGCATCGCCGCGGGTCGTGATTGGCACAAGCTCAACCAGCAGTCCCCGCGCCGCAAGCTCGTCGGCAACCCACTGCGCCTGCCAGCGAGCCAGCGCACTTGCGCGCGTACCGAGGCGTAGCGAGGGGATGCTCATGAGAAAACGGGCCGCAGGATGGGGCGAAACTATCTCATTGTGGCACGTGACGCGCAGAGGGCAAAGCCCTGATGCACCCCGCCACGCACGTGCGATTCGCCGCGGCCGCTTACACAAGGCCCTCGGCGCGGGCCACCACCGCCACGGCGACGAACGATGCGCCCGCACGCTTAAGAGTCGTTGCGGCCTCGTTCAGCGTCGCGCCCGTGGTCATGATGTCGTCGATCAAGAGCAACCTCGCGCCTGGCAAGTCGGCGTGCTGTGTTGCCCTAAAAGCGCCGCGCAGATTCCTGCGCCGCCGCCCGGGCGAAAGATTAGCCTGCGGTTGTGTGCGCTTGGATCGCGCCAGAATGTGCGATGCAACAGGCAAACCCAGCGATGTGCCGATCGGCTCAGACAACGCATCGGGACTGTTTGTACCGCGCCACACGCGACGCGACCAATGCATTGGCACCGGCACCACCGCATCGAAACGGGCGGCTTGCCAACGGGCGGCGAACTGTGCCGCCAGATACCCTGCAATCGCCAGCGACAGTGCTCGCCCGCTCGAGCGTTTCATGCGCAAGGCCGCTTGCCGCGCGAGGCCCTCATACCGACCCAGCGCAAACGCCTCGTCAAAATGAAACCGCTCCCCACGGCACCATGGACATCCATCGCTTGACGCCAGGTCGCCGGTGGCCGGCATCGCGCAGCGCCGGCAGGCTTCACCCTTGTGCAGCAGTTCCGTTCGGCACGGCTCGCACAAGAGTCCCGTGGCACTTGTCTGCAAATCCGCGTCGCACAGTGCGCAGTTCGGCGGAAATACCAGGTCGAAGCCGGCTGCTGCCCAACGACGCGCATTGGGCGCTAGCGGACGCGAGAATCTTTGCAGCATCCGAGCCGGCGCGAATCGCATCATCACGAACTCCGGTCTGACTTGCTGGGCGCAAGTCTAACGCCGCGTCGTGAAGTCGAATAGCTGCTGCACTTCCTGAGGAGTGAGGGCCCTATTGTAAATGGCCTGGTCGACCATTTGGCCATTGAAGCTGGCGTAGCCGCGGTTCGAGGTGGCGCCGATTGTCAGATCGTGGGCAGCATCGCTTTGATAATTGCCATTTGGCCCCGTAATCGCATGGCCGAAATTATATGCGTTTACCGTGGGATCGCTGGCCGGCGTCACGTAGTAGGTGAGCGGCTTGCCCGGTCCATTGCCGACCACCACGATTTGGCACCATGCTCCCGGTTGCACCAGGCCGGCCGGCGTGTTTTCGATCAGCCGCGTTGTTCCATTGCCGGCGGAGATGAACATCGTAAGCGACCCAGTGCTCGACAGCAGGAGGCTGAAACCGGCGTTGCTCGCCGTCGCTTCCGTGTTGTCGAACAGCGCCACGTTTCCTGTCACAAATGAGCTCGTTTTGACGAATAGCGACAACGTGAACACGCCCGTGTTTTGGATGAAGTCAAAATTGGTCGGGACCGTACCATTTGAGTTGCGGACCACCAACTGTTGGCCGGCGCCGTCGGCCAAAGCCTTGTGAACCCAGCTCGAGCCGACAACGGAGTCTTGGGTTTGAAGCACGCTGCGCACGTCACTCGCTACCGAGAGCTGGTAATGGTTTGGCGATGCCTCGATCGCCGACCGAACGGACGTGCTGGAAACCGGCACGATGGGCACCGGGTCGGAGTAGGCACGATCGGCGTAATCGCGGCTGGCATCGTAGGAGGGCAACCACAACTGCAAGCCCGCCAGCGTGTTCGGCGCACCGCTGCGAACCAAGGGGGTCGCAACGAGTGCTGGTTCCACATAGTTTCCACTCAGCATGGCATCGGGCGCAAGCGCCGCGCGCGTGATCCGCAGCGTGTCGATGTCGAAGGCCAACTGTCCGCTGCCATCGTTATACGCACCGAGCCGCACGGGCTGGTTCGAGAGCATTGAAGCGACGAAAGCGACCTGTGGCACCGCCGCCTGCGCGCCGTCGATAAACATCCGCAAGCGGTGCGCGGTGGAATCGAACACCACCGCCACGCGGTGCCAGGCGCCGTCATTGATCGCGCTTGCGCTGGTGATGCTGGGAGTCGCCGGTAAACCGTTGAGTGTCAGCCGCACGCGGCCACCCACCAGCTCCAGCGCATAGCCGCGCACTCCCGGCATGCTCCCGATGATCACGCCGTTCGTGTCGCTGGTACGAATCGTCAGCTCGATCGTGAAGCTATCTTTCGGCCCAAACTGCAAGGCGTTGGTCGAGGCCGGCGTGAGCAGCACGCTGTCCGAGCCCGAAGTCAACCTCAGCGCGCGGTTGCCGTTCGGTCCGTCCACATATCGCGGGGCCTCGGCGGGCGTGGCCGCCTGTGCCTGCGCGCGGTTATCCCAAGGGCTGTAATCCTGGATCGAGGTACCCAGGATGTTGGCCGCCGTGCCGGGCGCCTGCTCGTTGAAGTTCCATTCGAACTGCGGGACGGCGCCGCTCTCGAGCCAATCGATGGTGAAGCGAGCCAGTCCAATGGACTCCCAACTGTTGCCATTGGCATGGCCTCGGTTATAGGCCAAAAGAACCGTGCCCGGCCCGACGAGCGTCATGTCCGAGTAGCCTGCATAGCCATAAAACACGGTTTGGGTTTTGGTCCATGTGGCGGCGTTGTCGTGGCTGATCCACAGCGTCATCTGATGCCGCGTCCCGTCCTGAGAATCGGGGGCGGCCAACAGGATCGTGTTGGCATCAACGCGCAATAACGTGGCCTGCACGTCGAAGGTCGTCAGTTCGGGGGCACGGCCCATATCGGTCCACGTCATGCCGCCATCGGTGCTACGGGAAAAGGCACGCACGGCCGCGCCATCGTTGGTGCGGACGCTCATATAGAGCGAGCCGTCGGAAAGCTCGACCACGGTGCATTCGTTCGAGTAATCGTTGTCGGGATTGGATTGGTCCAACCCACCGCCCAAGTGCCAGGTCAAGCCGTGATCGTCGGAGTAGATGACGTGCGACCATGAAGGTCCGCTGCGGTCGTCGCTCAGCCGATGATCCGCGGTCAACAGCAGCCGACCGGCATTAGGCCCGCTGGTAAGCTGGATCCCGTGTCCCGGGCCAACCGCATACCAGCCCCAGGGATCGGAATCAAAAGCCGAGGGATTCGGGTTGCCGTCGTCGGTCACTTTGACACTCGACGTAATGTCGACCGGGGCCGACCAGGTCAGGCCATCATCGCGACTGCTGATAAAGAACACCGTGTCCACGTCCTTCGTGAAGACCACGAAGATCTGCCCGGTCACCGCGTCCACCACGACCGCCGGTCCATTGATGAAGCTGGTGGTATAGGGCTGGATGCTGTAGGCGATCGAAATCGCAGACCACGTTTGCCCACCGTCTAGGCTGCGGCGCAGCACGATCGCGTAGCTCGTGGGATCGTCTTCGCCCGAGCGCCCCTCCGCGAAAGCCAGCACCGTGCCACGATTTGTCGTGACCAGGTTGGGGCTGAAGAAGACATTGATGCCGCCGTCGCCGCGGTGGAACAGCTCCAACGGTTCGCGCTCAGGCGAGGTAACCAAGGAAACATTTGGTGCGGAGATGAGCTGTAGGGCCGTTGTAACCGTGTTCATGTTCCGAGTGGCAATGACTTCATCCGCGACGTCGACCAGACCATCTCGATTGAAGTCCGCAATGTCACCGATGGTGGTTGCGAGTAAGGAGTTATTGCGAGCCCACAACGCGTCGGCCGGGGAAATGCGCGTGTCCGTCGTCATGTTTCCGACGTCACCGATCGCATTGCCGAAATAGAAGACGTCCGAGTTGGCCAGTCCGGTGTTTTGCGTCGCGCGAACCATGACCTGCAGCCATTGTTTTTGGATGGCATTGTCGGCCCACACGATCGTCACCCGATCGCTGCCGCCAACGCCGGCTCCGCGGCGGACAGTGATGCCTGTCGGGGCGGGCGCGTCCACCCAGCTATCGGGGTTGGAAGAATTGCCCACGCGGAATGTGAAGTCGGCCGCGGTTGGAGTGCCGCTCAGCGAGGCGATGTCGACCATGATGCCATTGATGCCACGGCTGTAGCTGGTGTAGTTCGCGAACGTTGCCGTCCCACCGGGTAGCAATGCCGACTTGTCCGTGGCGATGGCGGCGTCGTCGCCGGCGACTGCTGCGGGCGTGAATCCGTCATATGAAGAGTTGTTGTAAAAAACGTATCGCCCCGCGACCGCAGCGGAACTGAAGTCGCTGAAGATGACGTCGCTCGAGGTTTGTGTAACCGCGGGAGCCAGGTTGATGAGATTCAGGATGCTGCCCGAGAAGTTGGCCGTGACCAGCGCGTCGTCGCTAGTATTGATGGCGCGATCGCGATTGATGTCAAAAGGCGAAGTGACCGCGACGGGGCCCGGCGTGGCGGCGGCACGCACGCGGACCAAATCGGGCACGGTGACCGCGGCGGCCGTAGGCGAATCGCCCGTCTCGCCAATCTGGTTGCCGAAGTAAAACACGTCGCACTTCGAAAGGCCCGTGCGGGCGCTCGGCAGCATGCTGACTTGAAGCCACTGATCTTCGATCGCGCCGTCAGGCCAGGTGAGGGTGACGCGCGCGGACCCCAGCACCCCGGCCCCTTGCCGCACGGTGATGCTGTCGGGGGCGGGCGCAGCCGTCCACGAGTCGGGGTTGTTGCTATTGCCCACGCGGAAGGTGAAGTCGGCCAGCGTCGGAGTTCCAGGCAGACCGGCCACGTCGATCATGATGCCATTGAGGCCGCGCGAGTAGCTCGTGTAATTGGCGAAACTAGCGGCTCCGCCCGGCAGCAGCGCGGTCTTGTCGGTCGCGATCGCTGCGTCGTCGGCGCTCGAGGCGCTTGCCGATCCGCCGTCGAATGCCGAATTGTTGTAGAACGTCTGACGCGCGAGCACCTCGGCTGCCGAGCTCGTCGCGTCCGCGGTGATCAGTTGAAGCGAGGTCTTGAAGTTCGTCCAAAATTTGCGCGCCAGCAGTTCGTCGGCCGGGCTCACCATTCCATCGCGGTTGTAGTCGTAGGCATTATCGATCGATGCCGGATCGGACCAGCCGCGTGGATTGTTACGTGCATTCAACTCGTCCTGCCCGTCGACGATCGCGCTATTGAACCTGTCGCCGCTTTCACCGATCGCATTGCCGAAATAAAACACGTCCGGGCGCGCCAGCCCGGTCGCCGCGGTCGCGCGGACCGTCACTTGTAGCCATCGATTCGCGATTGCGTCGTCGGCCCACGTGATCGTCACGCGTGCTGAGCCGCCGGCGCCCGCGCCTGCTCGCACGCTGATCGAGGCGGGGGCGGGGGCCGCCGTCCAACCGCGCGGATCGTTGTTATTGCCGACGCGGAACACGAAGTCGCTCGCCGTCAGCGGGCCAGCCAGGTTGGCGATATCAACCATGATGCCGTTGATGCCGCCGCTGTAGCTCGTGTAATTGGCAAAGGTGGCCTTTGCGCCTGGCAGCAGCGCCTGTTTGCCGGGGGCGATGGCGCCGTCGTCGGCTGCGTTGGCTTGCGGATTGTTGCCGTCGAATTTCGAGTTGTTGTAGAAGATGCTGCGGCCAACCACCGCCGCATCGGCGGTCAATGGCATGGCGAACGAGACGGTCAGCAGCCGCCGCTCCTCGAGCGGATCGATGCTCAGAGGAAAGTTCCGCCCCAGGCGCGTCTGGCGACGAGCGCGCGCGCGATTGGGCCGTTTTGGCCGTCGCCACTCTCGAATTAGCTCAAACAGCATGCGCATGAAAGTCTTCGAGCCACGGCCGACAGGCCGCGCGCGATGACGCGGGAGCAACAACCAACCCAAGTGGCTCCGCGACAGGCGGCGGCAAGAAAAGAGTCGAATCGCCGCGAGCGCCTAAATGCTCAATTGGACGATCGACCTGCGGCTGCAGCTTCAGTAGCATTCCCACTTCGAAAGGTGTTCCGGCCTCTCGGCGAGACGGCGCGGGCCGCGCAGCCTCTTCCGGTGCGATTGTAGCCACTGGCGATGATTGCTTGAAGATGTAAGCCAAGCTTTTTCCAATGAAATTGGAAAGTTCTCTGCCTGACCCGATTGGCTCGGAGGGTAGGTTACTCGCTTGCACCCGCTGGGAACCGGCCTCTCTCGATCCTGCCCTAATGCGTAAAATGAGGCGTCATCGCCCATTTTCTGTTTGCCCTTGAGCCGTTTCCCTCAATGACCGCCTCGCGCCATCTCAGTCAGCGCGCTCAGACCCGGTTTCAGCCAATTGGCGAGCTGATGCGTTTGGCTTTGGCGCGGCCAGAGCTGATTAGCCTGGCCGCCGGGTTTGTCGACCAGGCCAGCTTGCCCGTGAACATCGCCCGCCAGGCGGTGGATTGGGTACTCGTGGACCGGGAAAGGGGTCAAGCCGCGCTGCAATATGGCACGAACAGCGGCTATGCGCCACTTCGCGAGCTGATCCTGGAGCGGTTCAGCGCGGCGGAGAAAACAGCCTCGCCTCCGGCAACCATCGAAAACATCATCCTCACGGCCGGCAGCAACCAGCTTTTGCATCTGCTGGGTGAAGTGCTATTCGACCCGGGCGATATCGTACTGTGCGCCGCGCCCACGTACTTCGTGTTTCTGGGAATGGTGGGCGCCATGCGGGCGCGGGCGATCGGCGTGGCGAGCGACCGCGATGGAATGATCCCCACCGCGCTCGAAGAGCGGCTGCGGCAGCACGAGCGACGCGACGAGCTATCGCGCGTGAAGGCGATCTACGTCACCAGCTATTTCGATAATCCCTCGACAGCCACGCTGCCTGCCGAGCGGCGGCGAGAAATCGTCGCGATTGCCAAGCGGTTTAGCACAGCGACCCCGATCTTCGTGATCGATGATGTTGCTTATCGCGATTTACGTTTCTCGGGCGACGCTCTCCCTAGCCTGCGCGCCTTCGACGACGATGGCAGCACGGTCGTGGTCGCCGACACGTTTTCGAAATCATTTTCTCCGGGCGTACGCGTGGGGTGGGGAATTCTGCCGGCTTCACTCGTCGAGCCAATTGCCGGGCTGAAGGCCAACATCGATTTCGGCTCGCCGAACTTGAACCAGTATTTGATGCACGCGGTGCTCACCCAGGGGCTTTTCGATCCGCATGTTGTGGAGCTGCGGCACCGCTACGAGCAGAAGCTGGCCGCCATGCTCGAGGCCATGGATGACTTTCTGGCCGGCATCCCCGGGGTGTCCTGGCGCGCGCCGACCGGCGGGCTGTATGTGTGGCTCGAGCTGCCGCCGGGCATGGACGCCGGCCCGGCCGGCGCGCTCATGCATCATGCGCTCGACGAAGGCGTGCTGTATGTGCCGGGCGAGTACTGTTACCCGGAGGAAGGCGAGCCGCGGCGGCATGACCGCATTCGCTTGAGTTTCGGCGTGCAAAGCGCGGCCAATCTGCGTCGTGGCATCGAGGCGCTGGGCCGCGCGATTCGCAGCACGCTTGGAGAGGCCAAGACATGAAGCAGATCGCACTCGTCTCTCCCGAGCCGGCCCGGCCGATTTCCGTTGGGCCCACCGCGCCGAGATCTTATCGCCTGCTGATTGTCGATCGCTATCTCCTGCGGCAGTTCGTGCAGTCTTTTTTGATTTGCTTCATCAGTTTGACCGGGCTGTATGTCGTCATCGATGGATTTACCAAACTCGACGAGTTCATCTCCTACGCGGCGACGCAAGGCAGCCTGCTGGTTGTGATGGGCCAGTATTACGCCTACCGCAGCCTGTCGTTCTTCGACAGCACGAGCCAGATCTTGACCTTGATCGCGGCGATGTTCACGCTCACCTGGATCCAGCGCTACAACGAGTTGACGGCGCTCGAGGCCGCCGGCATTCCAAAATGGCGCGTCCTGCGGCCGATCGTGGGCGCGGTCGTAATCGTCAGCTTGATGAGTGCCGCGAACCGCGAATTCATCATCCCGCTGGTGCGCGAAGATTTAGGACGCAGCGTGCAAGATCTGGGGGGCACGAGCGGCAAACACCTCTCGCCACGCTACGACAACGAAACCGACGTCCTGCTGGGAAGCTCGAGCTCGCTCACGTTCGCGCGGGAGCGGCGGATCGAGAACCCGGACTTCTATCTGCCGGCCGGGCTCAATCGCTATGGCGCGCGGTTGGTGGCCAAAAATGCCTTCTATGAGCCGGCTCGCGGCGATCGCCCCGGGGGCTATCGGTTCGTCGAGGTCCTTAAACCGACGGGCCTCGACGGCGAGCCTTCGCTGTCGCTCGACGGCGTGCCGGTCCTCATGACGGCCCGCGATTGTCCGTGGGTCAATCCGGGCGAGTGCTTTCTGAAGAGCAACGTGGCCTTCGAGCACTTGGAGGCGGACAGCTCGTGGCAAAAGTTTTCGGGCACGGCGGAGTTGATTCGCGGCTTAAGGAACCGTAGTCTCGATTTCGGCGCCAAGGAGCGTTTGATCATTCATTCGCGCCTGGTCAAGCCGCTCTTGGACGTTACGTTATTGTTCCTGGGTTTGCCGCTGATGCTGTCGCGTTCGAAGCGGAATGTGTTTCTGGCGATTGGAATGTGCCTGGCGCTTGTGATTACATTCATGATCGTCGTGTTCGCGTGTGAGTATCTTGGCTCCAGCTACTTGATCGAGCCGGCCCTGGCCGCCTGGCTGCCGCTGATGATCTTCATACCGTGTGCCGTCGCGCTGTCGCAGCCTCTGCGCCAATAAACGCTAATAATGCATTCGGAGATTCTCGGTCATGAAAAAGCAATCCTCGCACGTCGATGAGCAGACCATGCCCTGGGTCGATGGGCTCACCATGTCCGAGGTGCTCGAGCAAACGGCCCAGCGCTTTGCGGATCATGACGCGCTGGTGTTCCCGCACTTGGGCTATCGAGCGAGCTACCAACAGTTCGCGGCCGACGTCGAGCTGGCGGCCCGCGGCCTGGTCGCCTTGGGAATCAAGCCCGGCGAGCACGTCGCGATCTGGGCCACAAACGTGCCCGAGTGGGTCGTGCTGCAGTTTGCGGCGGCCCGCGCCGGGGCCGTGCTCGTGAACATCAACCCGGCCTACCGCCCCTTCGAGCTCAAATATGTATTGAACCAGAGCGACTCGGTCGCGCTGTTTCTCGTGGCACGATTCAAAACCTCCGACTACTTCGCCATGCTGGCCGAAGTCTGCCCGGAGCTCGCCACTGCCCAGCCGGGCTGCCTCTCGGCCGCCGATTTTCCCAAGCTGCGCAACGTCATCGCGCTCGAAGCGCAGGCTCCGGTCGGCGGAATCACGTGGTCCGATATGCTCGCGCGAGCGGAAAGGATTCCGTCCCAGGCAGTGGAAGCCATCGCCCGCGAGCTCACGGCCGACCTGCCGGTCAACATCCAGTACACGTCGGGCACGACTGGCTTTCCCAAAGCCGCGATGCTCAGCCACCGCAACTTGCTGCTCAATGGTTATTACTCCGGATTGTGCCAGAACCTTACGGCCGACGACCGCGTTTGCATTCCAGTGCCGTTCTATCATTGCTTCGGGTGCGTGTTGGGCACGATCGCCTCGGTCGTGCACGGCTCGGCCATGATCGTTCCGGCCGAAAGCTTCAATCCCGAAGCCACGCTCGATGCGATTGAGCGCGAGCGCGCCACGGCGCTCTATGGCGTGCCCACCATGTTCATCGCCGAGCTGCAGGACCCCACGTTCAGCGGTCGCGACCTGCGCTCGCTGCGCACGGGCATCATGGCCGGCAGCCCCTGTCCGATTGAGGTCATGCGGCAGGTGATCGATCCGATGGGGGCGCGCGAGATGACGATCGGCTATGGCCTCACCGAAGCTTCTCCGCTGATCACACAGAGTCGCTCGAGCGATCCCATCGAGTTGCGCGTGGAGACGGTCGGCCGCGTGCTGCCGGGCGTGGAAGCGAAAATCATCGATCCGGCGACCGGCCGCACCCTGGGCGACAACGAGCAAGGCGAGCTGTGCGCTCGCGGCCACGGCATCATGCTGGGCTATTACAAAAATGCGGAAGCCACCGCGGCTTCCATCGACCCGGAGGGCTGGCTGCATTCGGGCGACCTGGCGGTGCGGCTGCCGAACGGCTACTACCGGATCACGGGGCGGATCAAGGACATGGTCATTCGCGGCGGCGAGAATATCTATCCGCGCGAAATCGAAGAGTTTCTGTTCGAGCACCCGGCCGTCGAACAGGCGGCCGTGGTGGGCGTGCCCGACGCGAAGTATGGCGAGGAGCTGTGCGCTTGGCTCAAGCTGAAAGGCGGCTGCGACTGCACGGCCGACGAGATTCGCTCGTTCTGCCAGGCCAACCTGGCTCGTTATAAAGTGCCGCGGTATGTGAAATTCGTCGACGCCTTCCCGCAGACGGTCACCGGCAAGATTCAGAAGTTCAAAATCCGCGAGCTGATGATCGCCGAGCACGGCCTGGCCGAACAAGAAACGGCGTGACGAAGCAGCGGGCCGCGCTACTCTTTGATCAAATCCTTGACCGTCATGCCGGCGGGGATCATCGGCAGCACGTGCTCTTGATAGGGCACCGCCACGTCCAGCACGAACGGGCCCGGATAGGCAATCATCTCGCGCAGCGCATCGTCCAGCTCGGCCTTGTCGTCCACGAAGCGCCCGCCCGCGCCAAAACCCTTGGCGATGCTCACGAAATCGGGATAGCGGCCCGACGAGCTGCCGGGCGTGCCCTGGCCGGTGGCTTCGGGGTTATCGATCGGTCCCAAGTACGTATGGGCCCGATTGCCCGCGTGGAAGCGATCTTCCCACTGCACCACCATGCCCAGGTGCTGATTGTTGAGTAGCAGCACCTTGACGGGAATTTTCTCGCAGTAGCAGGTGGCCAGCTCTTGCACGTTCATCAAGAAGCTGCCGTCGCCATCGATATCGACCACCAGCTTGTCGGGATGCGCGACTTTCGCGCCCATCGCCGCCGGCAACCCAAATCCCATCGTGCCCAAGCCCGAGCTCGAACACCAGCGCTGCGGCTCGCGCAGCTTGTAGTGCTGGGCGGCCCACATCTGATGCTGTCCGACGCCGACCGTGATCACGACATCGTCGTTCTTGGTGAGCTCCCACAGGCGATGAATCGCATATTGGGACGAAAGCGACCGGTCGTCCTTGCCGAACTTGAACGGATCGCTCTTCTTCCAGGCCGCGATCTGGGCGTGCCACGCACTCAGGTCTTCGGGCGGTTCGACAACCTTGTTCAGCTCGGCGAGCGCATAGCGGATGTCGCTCACGATGGGGATGTGCGCTTCCTTGTTCTTGTTGAGCTCTGAAGGATCGATGTCGATATGCACGATCTTGCCATGCTTGGCGAACTCGCTGACCTTGCCCGTCACGCGGTCGTCGAAGCGAACTCCGAAGGCCAGCAGCAGATCAGCCTGGTCGACGGCATAGTTCGCATACACGCTGCCGTGCATGCCGAGCATGTCCAACCACAACGGATCGCCGGCCGGGAAAGCGCCGAGACCCATCAACGTCGTCGTGGTCGGAATACCGGTCTTCTTCACCAGCGCGCGGAGTTCTTCGGAGGCTTCGCCCGCGATGATGCCGCCGCCGGCGTAAATCACCGGTTTCTTCGCGTCCTTGATCGCCGCGGCCACGGCCTTGATCTGGTCGGCCGTCGCCTTACGGTCTTCGACGTGGTAGCCCGGCAGGTTCAGCGGGCAGTCGTAGTCGGGCACCGTTTCAAACTGTTGCACGTCTTTCGGCAGGTCGACGAGTACGGGCCCGGGGCGGCCGGTCGTCGCAATGTGAAACGCCTCGC
>DATJEN010000087.1:0-2298 GCA_035496575.1 Pirellulales bacterium | reverse complement strand
ACGCGCGCGTCGGCTCGTGCCGATCAGTGAGAATCTACGCGCTTGGCTAAAGCCGTTTCGGCTGCCGTCCGGGCAGGTGGTACCGTATCGCGGCGTCGCGAACGTTCACGCGCGCATTGCCGCCCGCGCCGGAGTGGAGTGGAAGAAGAACGCATTGCGCCACAGCTTTGTATCTTACCGCTTGGCTCAGACCAGTGATCCTGCAAGAACGGCACTGGAAGCCGGTCACGATCAGACGATTCTGTTCAAACATTATCGCGAACTTGTTCTGCCCGAAATGGCGGCCCGGTGGTTCGCGATTATGCCGCCGTTGGAAATGCAGCGCGGTTTGGTCGGCATCGGGCGCAACGCGAAAGACCGATACGGCAAATCCTGCCTGCCCAAGTCACATGCTGCGGCTGCATGAACAGAAGGATAATCGTGTCGACTATACACCCTCCGACGTTGTTCATGACCGAGCGGAGCGCGCTCCCAAAGCGAAGCGTAGCGAGGTTGTGAACAACTCGGCGCCGCGGCAAAATTGCCGTGGCGTCTCCAACGCCCCGCCGGCGGCACGGCCACGTGTCGACTGCCCCACGAGGGCCGATCGTGGAAGACCGGCCGCGGCGGTGGCACCTGGCGCGAAGTCTGAGAGAACTGCGCCCCGCGAGGGCCTTCGTATAGTTACGACTTTGCCGGGTCGCAAGGGGCAGCCGCAATCCCAACAACCCGCACATATGAAAAACTGGAATCAGCTCACCCACTTTGCCGGAGTGGACTGGGCCAAGGACAGCCACGGCGTCGTGGTGATCGACGCTGCTGGCCACGTCGTCGAAGAAATCACCGTCGAGCACACCGCAGAAGGCTGGCGTTCGTTTCGCCAGCGGCTGGCCCGCTATCCGGCGCTGGCCATCGCGGTCGAAAGCGGACAGGGGCTGGTCATCGAGCAACTGCTGCTAACGCAGGCGATCATCTTCGTCGTCCCGGGAAAGAGCGCCGTCGCCTACCGCACTCGCAAAGCTCCCAGCGGCACGAAAACCGACCGGCTCGATGCGTGGTGCCTGGCCTGTGCGCTGCGCAGTGATGGCCACGGCTGGCGCGCGGTGCAAACACCCGATGAGCTGACGCAAAAGCTGCGGCTGCTTTGCCGCGATCAAGTCGAGCTGATCGGCCAGCGCACCGCCTTCGTCAATCAGCTTCAGGCCGCGTTGCGCGACTATTACCCCGCCGCGCTCGCAGCCTTCGACGATTGGACCATGCCCGCGACCTGGGCCTTCATCGAGCGCTTTCCCGATCCCGCCACGCTGGCCAAAGCCGGCAAACGCCAGTGGGAAAAGTTCCTCCACCTTCATTATCTCGCCCGTCCGCAGACCTATCAAAAGCGGCTGGACATTTTCGCTCGCGCCGGCGAACTGATCGCCAGCGCAGGCGTTACCGCCGCCAAGGCCATGCTCGCGCGCAGCCTCGCCGAGCTGCTGCGCACCTTGCAGCGCCAGATCGATGCCTACGATGCCGCCATCCGCGCGCTTTTCGATCAGCATCCCGATCGTGGCCTCTTCGATTCGCTGCCAGGCGCAGGCCCGCGCCTCGCACCGCGCCTGCTCGCCGAGGTCGGTCCCGATCGCGACCTCTTCGCTGATCCCAACGCCCTGCAATGCTACGCGGGCACAGCCCCGGTGAGCTTTCAATCCGGCAAGCTGCACAAAGTCCAGATCCGCTACGGCTGCAACAAACACCTGCGCGCCGCCGTCCATCTCTGGGTCGACCAAACTTCACGCCACTGCCCATGGTCAAAGGTCTATTACCAAGCCATGCGCGCCCGTGGAAAAACCCACGCCTGCGCCCTGCGCAATCTCGGTCAGCGCTGGCTGAAAATCCTTTGGAAAATGTGGCAGACCCGCTCGTCCTACGACGCCCAACTCCACGCCAACAACCAGCTCAAGCACGGCTCCTGGGTCCTTCAAGTCAATCCTACCTAACCCAACTTATGCCCCTGCGAGTAACTCCCAACAAATCCCTTGCTGGAGGACAGAGAACTTCCACGATTATGTGAGGTGTTGAGGCGAGTACGGGCCAGCTTTGTTGCGCAACAAAGTTCGTGTCGACACGAAGCTCATTGCACAATGAGAGTCGGCGTTTCGGCGCGTTTCGGCGGTGGAAAGCACTAAATCCTTCTGTGCGGGGCGGTGACTCAGCGTCGGTGCGCATGATTGGATGTCTTCGCCCTTTCGCGGCGACCTGCGTTGACAGCGCGAGAAGCGGCATGAACGACGTTCCAAATTCCCGTTTCGTCCGCAAGAAACAGCTCGCCGCGATTCT
>DATJEN010000086.1:0-48288 GCA_035496575.1 Pirellulales bacterium | reverse complement strand
GCCGAACCAGCAGGGCGCGCCCATGATGAGCTCGACGGCCACAGATGCGAAGGTCGTTACGGTTCAACCGAACCAGGTCATCGAGCGCGGCCCGCTGTTGGCAACGGTGCAGGTCGAGATCGAGTCGTTCGAGCGCGCCCTGGATGCGGCGCTCGGCGAGATTGGCGAGATGGGACAGGATTTCGTGGGCTGGGTCGAAGACAACATCAACTGGAATTCCGCCGCCGCGGCAACCGTGGCCGCAAGCGCGGGCGGCGCCTATGCTCTGCGGCGGCGTATGCGACGCGCGGCCGAGCAAGAGGACGAAGAGCTCTCGTCCACCTGGTTATTCACGAGTTTCCAGACTCCGCTAGGGCATTCATGAGCAGCTCATCCAGTCAGGTGCTGCTCGAGCGCCTGAACGAAGGCGATGCCGCCGCGGCGCAGCAGTTCTTTTTGCGATACCAGCCGTACTTGCGGATGGTGGTGCGTCGCCGCCTCTCGGCCGCTCTGCGCGCCAAGTTCGATTCCATGGACGTGGTGCAATCGGTGTGGGCCGATTTGCTGGACGGATTGCGGCACTCGAAGTGGACTTTTCGCGACACCGAGCACCTGCGCGCTTTTTTGCTGCGGATGACGCGGCATCGCTTCATTGACCGCTTGCGCCGATATCGAGGCGCCCTGGCGCGCGAGATCAACATGCCCCCGGCGGACATTGAAGGGCTGCCCGGCAGCCGCTTCGGCCGTGCGAGCGAAGCGTTCCATGCTGACGAGCTGTGGCGGCAGATGCTCGATGCCTGCCCGCCAGCGCATTACGAGCTGCTCGAGCTGAAGCGCCAAGGCGCTACGATTGCCGAAATCGCGAGCCGCACCGGGCTGCACGAAGGCAGCGTGCGGCGGATTTTATACGAGATCGCCCGCCGGGTAGCCCTTGCCCGCACCGCCGCCAGCCGCGGCATCTAGAGCTCATGTCTTCCATCACGCGCACCAGATCGGCCGCGTACTTTGCTGCGCTCGGGATGACGACGGCTTTTGGCCCGTCGGGCGATGATCCCGCGGAGCTGGAACTGCTGGAGGCCATGGCGGCCGACTGGCACTCGGGCGCGCGTCAGCCGGCGGAAGCCTGGATCGGCCGCGCGGCAGCCAAGGGTCTCGATGGCAAAACCTCGCTGCGGATTATCTACGAAGAGATCTGCCTGCGCGAGGAACGTGGCGAGCAAGTCTCTTCGGCCGAGGTGTACGCGCGTTTTCCGGCGCTGCAGTCTCAGATCGCCGTGTTGCTCGACTGCCATCGCTTGATGGATCCGGCCCCCGTGGCTGCGGCCTTCCCCGAGGCGGGCCAGCAAATCGGCGAGTTCCAACTGATTCGCAAGCTGGGTCGCGGTGCGGCCGGGCAGGTGTTTCTGGCCTCCCAGCCGGCGCTCTCCGACCGACTGCTGGTGCTGAAGCTGACGCCCCGCACCGGCGCGGAGCATTTGTCGTTGGCTCGATTGCAGCATACGCATATCGCGCCTTTGTACCTGGTGCAGGACTTTCCGGAGCGGCGTCTGCGCGCACTGTGCATGCCTTATCTCGGCGGCGCAAGCTGGTCGGCGGTGCTGCACGCGCTGCGCGACACGAATCCGCTCGAGCGCAGCGGACGCTCGATCGTCGATGCCCTGACCCGCATGGAATCGTCGTCTGAGCAGGGCGCCAATGCCTCGGGGCCGGCCATGCGATTCCTCAGCCGTGCCAGCTATGTGCAAGCCGTTTGTTGGATCGGGTCGTGCCTGGCTGATGGACTGCACTACGCGCATCAGCGGGGGCTGATTCATTTGGACATCAAGCCCTCGAACGTGCTGCTGGCGGCCGATGGGCAGCCGATGCTGCTCGATTTCCATCTGGCGTGCGAACCGATGGAGCAAGGCGCCCCTCCGCCCTCGCGCCTAGGGGGAACCGCGGGCTATCTCTCGCCCGAGCAGGCGCTGGCTGCGTCGGCCGTGCGCGAGGGAGCCGTGTTGCCGCGCGCGGTTGACAGGTGGTCGGATATCTTCTCGCTGGGCGTGGTGTTGTACGAATCCATTGTCGGACATCTGCCAGCGCGCGACGAGTCGGCCTCGCGTAGCGCGATGCGCGGCGCGATGCCGGTTCCCAGCCGGGCGCTGGAAGACCTGGTTCATAAATGCCTCGCGGCCGATGCAGCCAACCGCTACGCCGACGCCGGCCAACTCGCCGACGACCTGCGCCGCCACCTGGCCGATCTGCCGCTGCAAGGTGTCTCGAATCGGTCGCTGGGCGAGCGGGCTGCAAAGTGGCGCCGCCGTCGCCCGCACGCGTTTGCACTGGTGGCAGTGGTCGCGGTGGGCATCGCGACCTTGCTGGGGCTGGGCGTGGCCTATGAGCGCGACCAAATGGATCAAGGCCGTGCGTCGCTGGCCGCCGGGCAGGCGGACCTGGCGCGAGGCGACTACCGCGCGGCCATCGACCACCTGGAGGTTGGCACGCGTGCGCTGCGGTGGCTACCGGGTCATCGCGATTTGCGGCAGGCATTGGACGATCAGCTCGCGCGTGCCCGAGAAACGCGGTTGGCTGCCGCGCTTCATGAAGTTGTCGAACAATTGCGGTTTCTCGATTACTCGGCCACGCTCGCGCCCGATAAGCTGATGGCGCTCGAAAATGGGTGCGCGCGGCTGTGGGCCGAGCGTGCCCGGATTCTGCCTCCGCCCGACAGCGCGGCGAATGCGAGTATTCTGGGCGACCTGGTCGATCTGGCGGCGCAATGGGCCGAGCTTCTGGTGCGCACGGCGCCTGAGCCGCAAATAGGCCAGGCGCGCCAGCAGGCGCTGGCCATTTTGCAGGAGGCGCAGGAACTAGGTGGCACAAGCCTCGTGCTCGAGCTTGCGCGGCGCGACTGCGCGGGCGAGAAGTCGAGCGAGCCAATCGGGCTGCCGGCGACGAATGCCTGGGAGCATCACGTGCTCGGCCGTTACTTCTTCCGCAACGGCGATTTGAATCAGGCCCAGCGGCACTTCGCCCGTGCGCTCGAATTGGAACCGAGTGCGTTTTGGCCAAACTTCTATTTGACGCAATGTGCCTACAAGCGTGGCGAGTACGAAAAGGCGTTGCGGCACGCCGCCGTGTGCGTGGCGCTGGCGCCAGCCCGGCCGGAGTGCTTCTACAATCGGGCTTTGTGCGAGGCAGCGCTGGGCGAGTCGGCCAGCGCCGCCAGAGATCTTGAGCGGGCTCGATCGCTGGGGCTTGATCCGGCGATGGCCGAGCGCGCGGCGCTACAGCTTCAGCAAGAATTCAAAGCTGCCAATTGAGCCGGCGCTTGTTATCGCGCGTAGCGGCGATACTCGAACGGTTCGGCTGGCTGCTCCGCGAGCGCCGCATCGATAATCTGGTGCGTGGGGGCCAGTTCACAAACCGGATCGGTCGCGCCGGCATCGCCCGTCAGCAGGAAGGCCTGGCAGCGGCAGCCCCCATAGTCCACTTCGCGACGATCGCAGCCGCGGCACGGATCGGGCATCCACGCGGTGCCTCGGAACCGCGCGAAGGCAGGGTCGGTAAACCAAATCTTTTCGAGCGAGTGATCACGCACGTTGGGGAACACGAGGCCGGCAATCTCGCGCGCGGATTGGCAGGGCAGGGCGGCGCCGTCGGGCGCGACCGTGATGAACATTCGTCCCCAGCCGTTCAGGCAAGCCTTCGGGAAGCGTTGAAAGTAATCCGGCAAAACGTGCAGGATCTCGAGCGTCCGGCCCAGCCCCTCACGAGCGGCAAGCACCGCCGCGTTTGCGCGCTCCAGTTGCTCGACCGAGGGCAAAAGTGCGCTGCGATTGCGGAAGGCCCAGCCCGTGTACTGGACGTGGGCCAGCTCCAAGCGGTTTGCGCCGACGCTGGCCGCCAGCTCGATCACCTCTTCGATGCGATCGAGGTTGTGCCGATGCAGCACGACATTGAGCGTGAGTGGGAATCCAAAGCTCTTGGTCAGCTCGAGCGCGCGGCGCTTCTGCAAAAAACATCGCGCGCCTGCGAGGCGGTCGTTTTCAGCCTCGCGCGAGTCTTGCAAGCTGATCTGAACGGCATCCAGGCCGGCGGATTTGAGGCTTTCGAGCCTCGTTTCGTCGAGCCCGACGCCGCTTGTGATCAGATTTGTGTATAAAGTGGCGCGCCGCGCGGCCGCCACGAGCTGGGCCAGGTCGGCACGCACGAGCGGTTCGCCACCTGAAAAGTGAACCTGCACGATGCCGAGCGCCCCGGCCTGCTCCAGCACGCGCAGCCAACTGGCGGTGTCCAGATCGGCTCCCAGCTTCACACCCGGCGTATTGCTGCAGTAGGGGCACGCCAACGGGCAACGGTAGGTGAGCTCCGCCAGCAACGAGTACGGGCGCGGGATGTCCCTGGCAGGTGCGCTCGCCGGCAGTTGTTCAAGCGAACTCATGGTTCCGCAGCGCCTGTGCGAGTCGCTTCGCTCGGGCTCGCCGCTTCGACGAGCAAGCCCTTGTCGCGCAAGCGAGCCAGAAACGCAACCACTTCTTCGAGCGGCGGATGCTGTGGAGTTAATTCGGCCAGCGACTCGATCAACTCACTGAGTGTGCGCCCGTCGCAGCGCTCGACAATGGCGGCGCCGGTCTCATTTAAAACCAGCAGTCCCTCGGGAAAAACCAGTTGATGCGACTGGCGCACCGCATCCCAGCGATAGCGCGAATGCGGGACCAGTTTTGGACGCAATAGGGGAGCTTCGGCCATCATCAGTCACGTTGCGGATCTATTGTGTACGCTCATCACGGACGCGCGTGTCCACACAATGATCATACAGCGCGTCGAGCTGGGCCCACAAAACATCGCATTTGAACCGTAGCGCACCGACGGCACGCTCCTGTTCGGCCGTGGTGCGGCAGTGTTCGTGGACCAGGGCCAGGGCCTCTTCGCTGTCGCGCGTGGCCAGCGGAGGACGGCTGCGAAAGTAGGCCAGCCCGGCAGGCTCGATCCAGCGGTAGTGTGTTTCGAATGCGGTTAACCGGCGGGACATGAGCTCGGGAGCAAAAAGCTCGGTCAGCGACGAAGCGACTCCTTCGATCCAGGGACGCGTGGCGACGAAGTTCACATAGGCATCGACGGCAAAGCGAGTGCCCGGCAGAAGGTGCTGCTCGGCTTCCAGCTCCGCGCGAGACAATCCGACCGCTTCTCCCAAGCGAAACCAGCGCTCGATCCCGCCTTCGTCCGCGCCGAATCCGTCGTGGTCCATAATGCGGCGAATCCATTGCCGCCGCACGGCCCGCGAAGGACAGCGCGACAACAAGAGCGCGTCCTTGATGGGAATGTTCTTTTGATAATAGAAGCGGTTGGCGACCCACACGCGAATCTGTTCGCGGGTCAAGCGCCCCTCGTTCATGAGCGCGTGGAAGGGGTGCTTGTCGTGGTAATGCTGCTCTCCGACCGCGCGCAGCGCGGCCGTGAATTCCTCGCGCGTCCAGGGCAGGGGAGTCGCTGATTCAGATGTCAAAGTGGTCACCATCGTACGCCACGCGGATGCCTGAGCCGATAACTTCAGCGTGCTCGGGACTGCCTTCGAGCAAAACGGGGTTGGTGTTGTTGATGTGGACGTAAACGCGCTGTTTGCCGGGCTGGGTTCGCAGCCACTCGAGCGTGCCGCCACTGCCGGAGATCGGGACGTGCCCCATGTCGCGGGCGGTGAGCGTGCTGATCTTCAAATCGACGAGCTCGCGGTCGTGCCAGAACGTGCCATCGACCAGCAGGCACTGGGCCTGGTCGGCCGCGGCGCGTAGCGGCTCGCTGAGGGCGGGGATCCCCGGCGCGTACAACATGGTAGTGCCATTTTGTAAATCGGTGATCAACATCGCCACGCAGGCGCCTGGGACGGGACCGCTGTGGGCGGCGACATAGCGGGGCGCGTCTCCCTGCATATCGATCGCACGAATCCGCAATCCACTTGGGCTGCCATCGGCCAGCGACGGCTCAAACTCGGCATTTCCCTGGAACTCGCGCCATGGCCGATCGGCAAAAGCAGCCACGATCCGTCCGACCGGAAACTGTTCGGCGAGCCAGGTGCGCACGACCGGCGTGCTATACACGCTGAATTGGCAGCCTTCGCGCAATTGCAAGAGACCGCTTGTGTGATCGATTTCGCCGTCGGTCAGAATGCAAGCTTGGATCGGCGATGCACGCCGGGCCGATTCATCGGGCCACAAGGCGCGGTTGTTCGCGAGCTGTGAACGCACGTCAGCCGAGACGTTTAGCAAAAACCAGGCCCGACCATCGGTCGAGATAGCCAACGACGATTGGGTGCGCGGCGCGACCGCGGGATCGCCTGCACGTGCCGCCCGGCAATTATTGCAACCGCAATTCCATTGCGGCAAACCGCCCCCGGCCGCCGAGCCCAGCACGACGATCCGCATGGGGTGCTATTGGCCGGCGGGCGAACGGGCTTCTTGCTCGCGCGCAGCGGCTTCGGCTTGCGCCCGGGCGACTTCGCGCGCGGGGGCCTGGTCGGTGTTCACGTAGGCAGTGACTTCGCTATTCAGGCAGACTTCTTCGAAATCGGGCGTCGTCCAGCGCATCGCAGGTCTCCCAAGCCAAACTTAATTGTTCGCAATCGGCCGAGCTTTACTTCTCGGAGTCCTCGGTCTTCTTCATGGCGCCCTCGACAGGGCTCTTCGCCCCTTCGGTGTACTTGGCGCCGATCAGCTCATAGGTTTTTTCCGCGCGCTCGCGCAGTTTCTTCCGACCCTTCTCGAAATCGGCTTCCTCGAAGGTCTCATCGCAAAACGTGCAGCAGCTTTCGAATGTCAGCCCGAACCGCTTCCACTGCGTCATCCCGCCGGGCGTGATCTCGTCGGTGACGGGACACCAGATGGTGCTCATGGACTGCATGAAGTTATTGAGAAAGCGCTGCTTGGAGGCCGCCTTGGCGTATTTGTCAGGGTCCTTCAAGAACTTGTCCTTGGCGTCAGGCTTCGCGCCGCGGTAGGTCACTCCCTTGTATTCCCAGGTGGGCAACGCCGGATCGGATGCTTCCAGGTATACTGGGCACAAGTCGATCGACTTTTGCTTCTCGGGGATCTTCACTTTGTCGAGCATCACGGCATCGGCCGGCAACTGCGCAAGCGCGACAGTCCCGAGTGCCACAAGGCTCACAGCGGATAGCAACATCGTTCGAACCATAGCCATCATTCTACGTTCCAAATCTCGGGACCTGAACAGCCGGCAAAGTGTTTTCTAGGGCAAGCTGAAGGCCACCATCTTGCGATCCACGGTCGCCAGCACAATATACTGCTTGCCGTCGAGCGAATAGGTCATCGGCGTGCCACTAGGCGTCGCTGGCAGCGCTATTTCAGCCACGACCTTGCCACTGGCCTTGTCGAAGGCGCGCAAAACGGCCGCGCCGCCGGCGGCCCGGGCTCCGCGGCCTCCGCCGCCTTGGCCGACAAACAGCAGGGTCTTGGTCAGCAGGGGTCCACCGCCACCGCTGCCGAGCGGGCCCACGTCGTGGCCGACCAGTTCGCTGACCTTTGCGCGCGGACCGTCGCCATGGGGAATCATCCAGGCATGGTCTCCCGTGTTCAGATTAATAGCGGTGATGCGGCCGTAGGGTGGCTTGAAAAGTGGCAGCCCGCGCGGGCCCTCGACGGGCATACCAAAGGCGCCGCCGCCGCGAATGAAGTTCAAGTTCGATCGCGCGGCGTCCGGCTTGGTGAGCTTGACGGAAATCGGGGCAGTAATCGAAGGGATGTAGAACAAGCTGGTGTCGGGATCGAAGGCCGCTCCCCACCAGTTCGCGCCGCCGGCCCACCCGGGCAGATTGAGCGCGCCCTTTTCGGTGGGCGGGGTGAACAGCGGACCATGGTCGTATTCGTTCAAGATTTTCTTGGCCTCGGCGTTCAGCTCCGGCGTGAAGTCAACCAGGTTTTCTTCGCCCGTCCCCTGCCGCTCATAGGGCGCCGGCTTGGTCGGGAACGGCTGCGTGGGCGAAGACTTCTCGCCAGGCACCGTGGACTGCGGCACCGGCCGTTCTTCAATCGGCCATACGGGCTTGCCGGTCGCGCGATCGAAGACAAACGTAAAGCCGGTCTTCGTGATTTGCGCCACGGCTTTGATGTCCTTGCCATCGGCTTTGATGTTGCATAGCACCGGTGCGCCGGGCAGGTCGTAGTCCCATAGCCCATGATGCACTGTTTGAAAGTGCCACACGCGCTTGCCGGTGGTGGCTTCGACGCACACGAGCGACTCGGCGAACAAGCCATCGCCCAAGCGATGCCCGCCATACCAATCATTGGTCGGCGTGCTCATGGGCAGGTAGACGTAACCGAGATCTTCGTCGGTGCTCATTAGCGTCCAGACATTGGCATTGCCGGTGTACTTCCACGAGTCGCCCTCCCAGGTGTCGTTGCCGAATTCGCCCTGTTGCGGAATGGCGTGGAAGATCCAAGCCGGCTTGCCGGTGCGCACGTCGAAGGCCTGCACGTCGCCGCGCGGAGCTTCTTTGTTCTGCGGACCGTCGGAGATCGACGAGCCGACGATGACCACATCGCGGCAAATCACCGGCGGCGAGGTCATCGTGTAATTGCGGGCATTGACGGCCAGTGGGATGGCCTTGGCCAGGTTGACGCGGCCGTTGTCGCCGAACTCGCTGACCGTCTTGCCGGTCTTTGCATCGATGGCATAGAGATGGGCATCGTGCGCGGCGAGATAGATTCGTTCTTGGCCGCCGTCCGTCCAATAAGCCACGCCTCGATGCACAAAGCCCAGGTTGGTGGGCCGGCCGGCCTTGTAGCTTTCGGGATCGAAGACCCAGCGGTTCTTGCCGGTTTTGGGGTCGATCGCCACGACTTGCGCGAGCGAGCTAGAGGCGTAGAGGGTTCCGCCCGCCATGATGGGCGTGGTCTCGAAGGCGAACGAGCTCAGCGAGCGGTTTTCTTGTTGCAGCGGGATATCGGGAGATTCCCAGGTCCAGGCGATCTTGAGCTCTTTGGCGTTCGAGGCGTTGATCTGGTCGAGCGCCGAATACTTGGTGCTGGCGGCATCGCCACCGTAGTAGCGCCATTCTCCCTTGGCAGTGCCCGGCTGAGGAGGAGCTGCCTGCGCGAAGCCGACAAGAAGTCCGAATGCAAGCGTGGCCGCCAATGCCCCTGGTAGTCGCTTGAGCATGTCTCACCGCATAAGTGAAGTGATCGAGGAAAGTAGAACCCGCAGCGCCTTTGGCCGCCTGGCGGAGAACCCGCTGGGGGCGGCAGAGCGCAGATTATGACTTACCTCGATACCCCCTTCAATCGGGCGAGCTTCTTTTCTGGGGAAGAGATTTGGCGGGCCTGGCGGCTGCTATTTCTGCTGCAATCGCCCGCCGGTGACCTCGGTGCCCGTGGCCATTGGCTCGCGCACGCTGCCGGGCGAAAACTCGGCCAAGGGCGCATCTTCCATCTGCGTTTTGTGGGTCTGTTTGCCCATCAGGTTCTCGTTCAAGCCTGGAGCGATGGAATGTGCCGCGGCCGCGACTTTGCCGGCCACTCCGACGATCACCTCATCCTCGGGCTCGGTCGCTAGCCGCACGATCGTATCGATGACCTTTTGTGGGTCATACAGCGGAGGAATCGGCGTGGCTTCATGGCCCGTATAGTTTGAGACGTGCTCGAAAAAGGGCGTGTCCATGGCCATGGGCATCACCGTGCAGATGTGGATGTAGTCCACGTTGTTTTCGCGGAGCTCCTGGCGCAGTGCTCCGCACAAGCCCACGATGCCGTACTTGGCGGCGGTATACGACGCGTAGTAGGGCGCCGGTATCTTGCCCAACGCCGAGGCGATATTGATGAGAATGCCCGACTGCTGATTATGGAATTGCCGCAGCGCGACATAGCTGCCATACACGGTGCCGAGCAAGTCGGTGGCGATGACCTGGGCATGGTCGACCAACGGAACGTGGTCGAAACGGCCGAGGGCTCCCACGCCGGCATCGTTGATCCACACGTCGATGCAATTGAAGCGCGAGATGGCCGCCGACGCCAGCCGCTCCACGTCCTCGCTTTCGCTAACGTCGGTTCGCACGGCCAAGGCCCGCCCGCCCAGCGCTTCGCACTCCCGGGCCAGGTCGTCCAGCAAGTATTCGCGTCGCGCGGCCAACACGACGCAAGCGCCTTGCTGAGCGAATCGCCGTGCGGCTCCCTTGCCGAAGCCACTGGACGCGCCCGTAATGACGATAACCTTCCCACACACTTCATTCGACATGGATGGACCCTCCTGGCAGCCCACCACGGCCCGGGCAAACTGCGCTTAAAAAAGAGCAGCAAGTAGCGTGCCGCATGCGGCTTCGAACGGGGGGAGGGTTGCCGCGCGCCTATTCAGAAACCGGCTTGTCGCGAAGAGACGGTGGCCCGTTGACCGGGTTTACGCGCGCCGGCGCCGAGTTTTCGAACTCGACCGAGTAGCCCGTGTCGGGCTGCGCTTCGCCGGAGGGAAAATCGGTGCTGAGGATGTGAGCGCCGCTAGCAAATGCCGTGTTGCGGCGGGCGACGTTGCGCTCGAAGTTGGCCCCCAGGTCGGAATCGGCGCGGGTGCGGATGAAATAGCCGGCCTGGCAGAGTTGCGAGATTTTTGGATCGCGTGGATTGTCGAGGATTAACGTCGCCGCGTCTGGGCGGCTGGGATCGGAGCGGACAAACATTGCCCGGCCTTGCAAAGAAGGACGGCCGGCCGTGTACAGCTCGCGCTGCTCTGCATTGTCGTGCAGGATGAACAACACCCGGCCGCGAGCTTGCTCGAGGGCGGGCCAGCCGCGAGACGCAATCGCATCTCGCAGGTTGGATGCGTCGCCGCGCACGTCGTCCGGCGTGATGAGCCTGACGGGTGGGAATGCTGCGCGGAGCACCTCGTCCAGGTGATCGAGCGCCGCGGCGTCAATCGGCTTTACGTTCTTGTCGAGCTTGGGGCCTTCTTTCTTGAGCTCGAACAAGAAGGAGATCGGCACGTGGCGTGGATGCGCCTGCGACCAAGCGCGGACTCGCTGCAACGCGTCGGCAAGCTTTCGGCAGGTCGTGCCCTCATCGAGCAAGGGCACATGAAACACTTCGAATTCGCCGGCCTTCGAGTGCAGGTCGAGCTCGAAGCTGCGAACGCCTCGATCGAGTTGAACTTCGAGCGGGGCATGGTTGTAGTTCCATTCAGCCACCCGCTTGGGCGCGCCGGGCAGACGGATATGGTAGCTGTTGTGAGTGCCGATGAATTGGAGCTGGTTGATCGGCAGCTTCTCGATCGAATCCGGCTCGGCGGACCGTGCTTGCGAAATCGAGCCTACGCTGGCGAGCGTCGCCAGGCTGAGTGCCGCAATGAAGGTCAAAACGTTCGTGGGTTTCTTTCTACGCATGGTTGTCAGCCTGAATTTTTTGTATCCGCGAATTCCGCGAATCCGCCACGTACAGAAAGTGCTGGCTGTCGAATGCCAGGCCGTGCGGTGTCTTGAACTGACCGACCTCGGAACCTTCGCCGCCCAGGCCGCACAAGTATTTTCCCGCGGGCGAAAACTTTTGGACGCGGTGATTGGTGGAGCTCACCCACACGTTGTCCTGGTGATCGACCGCGATCGCGATAGGCCCTTGCAGCCCCTTGGGAACGCCAAAATGTCCCGGGCCGACTTCGTTGTCGCCAAAGGCGGAGATAAAGGTTCCATCGGCTTTGAATTTCTGGATGCGTCCGACCGATCCTTCGGTCGTGTACAGCTCTCCTTGCTTGTTGAAGGCCAGAAAATGGGGCCCGCCGACGCGGGAGGGGGCGGAAACATTGCCGCCGAATTCGCCGGCTTGCACGCCGTATTTTCCCCACGCGCTGATGGGCTCGCCGCGACTCGTCAGTCGCTGCACGCGACGGTTCACCTGGTCGGCGACATACAAGGTTCCATCCGGCCCGAAGGCAATGCCGCCAGGTTGCTGGAATTCGCCGGGCGCGGTTCCTTGCTTGCCGAACTCGCGGACGCGCTTGCCCGTCTGATCGTAGACGACAACTTTGTGCCGCATCATGTGCGTGGCATAAAGCAGCCCGTCGGCATCGAGGGCCAGGCCGCCTGGCATAGGATCGGTTTCAAAAGCACCCAGGAAGCGGCCCGTCGGATCGAAGCGTTGCAAACGGCCGCTGGCCTCGGCGTTCGATTGCCGAAAATCCGTGACCAGGATTTCATCCTTGTCGTTCACGGCCAGCGCGATCGGAATATCGAACTGTCCTTCTGCGTGCCCATTGCTGCCCCAGGTCAAGGTCACGCGTGGCTCGGGCGCCGAATCTGGCGATTTGGGATCGGCCCGCAAGGGCCGCGCGACCAGCGTGGCCAATACAGCGCTTGCGACGCGCGCAAAATCGCGCCGAGAAAGCAATCGATCACAATCGGCCCCTGCGGGGCGCTGGTGGTGGATCAATTCGCCGGACCTGATAGAAGCGAGTTACGGAATCCCTTGCCAATCAAACACGGATCAGGCCCTAATTTGGCGCAGCCCACCTTCGAAATCAACAATTCCGCTTGTGCCCGACTGGACTCCCGACGAAAGCGGCAAGCGGGCTCGGGCTTATCCGAGCTCCGTCACCGGCTCGGGGTCGTCGAGCAGCGGAATGGGACGCGCGCTGCGATCGGGCAATGTCGTGGCCGGATCGATGCCAAGATGTCGGTACAGGTTGGCCATGATGTTCGCCGGCGTGTACGCATGGCTGCTAGCGCGGGCCCCTTGCGAATCGGTCGCGCCGATTACCTGGCCTGTCTTGAATCCGCCGCCCGCTAATACCGCTGCGCCGGCCTCGGGCCAGTGATCGCGCCCATCTCCACGCGAGATGCGCGGAGCGCGGCCGAATTCTCCCCACAGAACGACGGCCACGTCGTTGTCCAGTCCTCGCGCATGCAGGTCGCTCACCAGGGCATGGAAGCCACGGTCTAGCTGCGGGAGTTGCGCGCGCATGTCGATGAAATTCTTTTCGTGCGTGTCCCAGTCGCCGACCTTGAGCGTAACCACCGGAACGCCCGCTTCGACAAGGCGGCGGGCGATCAAGAAGTTCTCGCAGTACTTGCCGTAGCGGTTGCGCGTTGCCTCGGATTCCCGTGACAAGTCGAAGGCTTCGCGGGCTTTGTTCGAGGCGATCATCTCGAGCGCTCGACGGTTGAAAGTGTCGAGACCGGCGGCCGCCTCGGCATGCTCGAAGTCGCGCTTGAGCGCGTCGAAGTTGCGCAGAAGCTGATGCCGCTCGCGCAACCGCTCGAGCGACATCTCGCCGGTCACGCGCAAGCTGGCGACCATGTCACCTTTGGGGGCGAACGGGCGATGCGCCGAACCAAGGTAAAGCGGGCTTTCGTTGTCGTAGAGACGCGGTGGCTCATACATCAAGCTGACATACGGCGGGAGTCCGTCGCCGCGGGGTTTCAGATGGCTGACGATCGCGCCGAAGGCGGGCCGCGTGCCGCGGTTAGGCGAGCCCGTCAGAATGTAATGCGGCGTGTGGTCGCCGAGATCGTTCGAGCGGATGCCACGCACGATGGCCAAGTGGTCCATGATGCCGGCCACCAGCGGCATGTACTCGCAGATCTCGATGCCCGGCACCTTGGTTTGGATCGGGCGGAACTCGCCGCGAATTTCCGCCGGCGCATCGGGCTTCATGTCGAAGCTGTCGATGTGCGAAGGTCCGCCGCGCATCCAAATCATGATCACCGATTTGTCGCGCGCTCGCCCGGTTTGATTGCCTGCGGCGGTGGCCTGCAATCGCAACACATCGGGCAGCATCAACCCGACGACGGAGAGGCTACCGACCTGCAACAAGTCGCGCCGGTTCAGCGTGCCGCGATTCGTCGGTCGCTCGCCATAACAGTTGAGCATGACTGCATCCTTGAGCTTGCAGCGTGCCGGGCGGTCATTCCGCTCGGTGGTCGACACGCCGGTTTGGAATATAGCGATCGAGGGCGCTCTTGTCGCGAAAAGCCAACCGAAAAATGTTGTTGGAACAACGGCCGCTTGGCACCGCAATTGCGTATGTCGCGCTCGCCGCCGGACCATACGGAGACCGCATGGTCATGTTTAGCATTCCGCGCGAGCGAGGATTCGACAGCACGCTGGCGCTCAAGCGCGATCCCTATCGCTTCATCCCGCGTCGTTGCGCGGCGCACGGAGCTGATTTGTTCCGCACGCGCATCATGCTTCGCAAAGCGATTTGCATGCGGGGAGCCGCTGCGGCCGAACTTTTTTGCGATCCGGAGCGCTTCACGCGCAAGAGCGCCATGCCCGGGCGCATCCAAAAAAGCCTGCTTGGCCATGACGGTGTGCAGACCTTGGACGGCCAGGCGCATCGGCATCGCAAGGCGCTACACCTGGCGGTCATGTCGCCTGAACGGGTCGCGGCCCTGGTCCACATTTTCGCGCGGCGGCTGCGTGCCGCGGGCGCCGATTGGGAACATGCCGAGCAAGTGATTTTGTACGATGCCCTGCGCGAGTTGCTTTGCCGCTCGGTATGCGAGTGGGCGGATGTTCCACTGGATGGCCGGGACATTCAAACCACAACCGATGATTTGACAGCCCTGTTCGACAATGCCGGCTCGGTCGGTCCGCCACATTGGCGTGCTCGTCGCGGGCGCAAGCGCAGCGAGCGCTGGATTGCCTCGCTCGTCGAAGATATCCGATTCGGCCGCTACCATCCCCGGCCCGCGAGCGCCGCGTTGGCGATGGCGTGGCACCAAGACCTGCGCGGCGACTTGCTCAGTCCGCGGGTTGCCGCGGTGGAGCTATTGAATGTGTTGCGCCCGACGGTGGCCACGGCGGCTTTCATGACGTTCACGGCGCTTGCGGTGCATGAGTTTCGACACACCTGGCCGCAGTTGCAAGACGATAGGGGTGCTTATCGCGATCTGTTCGTGCAGGAGGTGCGGCGTTTCTATCCGTTCTTCCCCGCCGTGTGTGCGCGGACGCGGACACGTTTCGAGTGGCGTGGCTACACGTTCCCCAAAGGCGTGCTGGTTTTGCTGTCGCTGTATGGAACGAATCACGACCCGCGGCTGTGGCCCAACCCCGACGAATTCCGGCCGGGGCGCTTTCGCGACCACCGCCGCGAAGATGTGCATGGCTTCGTGCCGCAGGGGGTCGGCCAGTTGCAGGTGGACCATCGCTGCCCTGGAGGGGAGGCCGCCTTTGCGCTCATGAGGTGCGCTTTGGATTTCTTGGTGGACGAAATCCAATATCGCGTGCCGGCGCAGGACGCCAAGGTCGATTATTCTCGATTGCCAGCCGTGCCGAAGTCGGGCTTCATCATCGATCAAGTCGCGCGGCGGCAGCCGTTCCCCGCCCCGTCGAGCTCTGACAACGGGGCGCCTTGTCCTGGGCAACCCACTGCGTTAAACAGAGTACCAGGGCCACCGGTTCAAGAACCTTAGCAAAGCGCGAGATCATGCAAGTTCAACCCTATTTGTTTTTCGACGGACGTTGCGAAGAGGCCGTCGATTTTTACCGCCGGACGTTGGGGGCAGAAGTCACGATGCTCATGCGATTCAAAGACAGCCCCGAACCCCACGCGCCCGGCATGCTGCCGCCCGGCTCGGAAGACAAGGTCATGCACATGAGCATGCAGATCGGCGACACGACCGTGCTCGGTTCGGACGGCCGCTGCATGGGGCAACCGGCGTTTGAAGGTTTCGCGCTCTCGCTAACGGTCGGCAGTGTCAGCGAGGCGGATCGCGTGTTCCAGGCGCTGGCCGCGGGGGGAGAGGTGCAGATGCCACTGACGACCACGTTCTTCTCTCCCCGCTTCGGCATGGTCGCCGACAAGTTCGGCGTCTCCTGGATGATCTACGTGGTGCCCGCCTAGCAGCCGTGCATGCAAAGTGGCGCGGCCCACCGCGCTGGCGGCGGGGTTTCATTGTCTACACGGGTGTTTTCCTGGTCGAAGGACACAATTCACATGCGCTCAAACGTCCTGTTGTTGTTGGTCATCGGTGCCTTGCTTCGTGGTGACCTGGCTTGGGCCCAATCGCCAACAGGCGCATGGCCGACCTTCCGTTCCGCGGGACGCACGGGAACCGCGCCGGATACCGGCCTGCTTTCCTCCTGGCCCGCGGAAGGGCCGAAGCTGGTTTGGGAAACTGCCGGCGCGGGCCGCGGCTATTCGAGCCTGGCCATCGTTGACGCGCGGATCTATACGCTGGGCGACGCGCCATCAACCGCCGATGACGCGGACGAGTACCTGCTGTGTTTCAACCAGGCGGACGGAAAGCCACTGTGGAGAGCCAAGACGGGCCCCGCGTGGAAGACCGGCAAGCCCAATTGGCAAAGCTCTCGTAGCACGCCCAGCGTGGATGAAGATCGCGTGTATGTCATCACGCCGCATGGCGAGCTTGTGTGCTGCACCACGGCCGGCGCAGAAAAGTGGTGCAAGGATCTTGCCAAGGATTTCGATGGCCAGAAGGCGGATGGCTGGGGCTACAGCGAATCGGTGTTGATCGACGGCGAGCGCCTCGTGTGTACGCCGGGCGGCGAAAAGAACACCATGGTCGCGCTCGATAAGCACACCGGCAGCACGCTGTGGACCGCCAGCCGGCCCGAGGACCGCGGCGCCGGCCACGCGTCGATTGCGGTGGCCGACGTTGGGGGCGTGCGCGTCTACGTGCAGACGACGGGCAGTGGCGCGATGGGCGTTCGCGCCAAGGATGGCAAGCTGCTGTGGACCTATGACATCGAGCGCACCACGGCTGTCATTCCCTCGCCGATCGTGCGCGGCGACCTGGTGTTCTTTACGGCCGGTTACGGGCGCGGTGGCGCCCTGCTGAAGCAAGTGCCGGCCGGCGGCGGCGAAATCAAGATCGAGGAGATCTATCCCATCAAGCGCGAGCTGGCCAACAAGCATGGCGGCGTGGTGCTGGTGGGGGACTATCTGTACGCGGATTCCGACGACCGCGGCATCCCCTTTTGCGCTGAGCTGATGACCGGAGACGTGAAGTGGAAGAAGCGCGGATCGGGACGCGATTCGGCCTCGATCGCGGCCGCCGATGGCAAGCTATATGTTCGCTATGCCGATGGCACGATGACGCTGGTGCGGGCCTCGTCCGAGGATTTCGAGGAGCTGGGCAGCTTCAAAGTGCCCGGCAGCGGCGAGCGCCCAAGCTGGTCGCACCCGGTGATCGTGGATGGCAAGCTGTACTTGCGTGAAGGCGACAAGATCCTGTGCTATGAGCTGCGCGCTTGACGCTCGGCATCACAGGTGTTTCTTGATCCACTCAACGGCGCGCGGCGCGTAATCACGCGGCAGCTTGTGGCCCGCATCGAAGAACTCCTGGTCGCTTGACTCGCGCGGCAGGAGGGTCTGTAGCGCCTGGGCGTGTTCGACCGAGCACATCGTATCGGTGCGGCCCAGGATCGTCAGGAACGGCCGCGCGCCAATGCCGCCCGCAAAGTTTTGTGGGGCGATGGGCGACCACTTGGATTTTTCAGCGGGCGCGGCCACTGCCACGGCGGCCTTGATGCGCGGCTCGACACCGGTCAGCAAAAAGGTTTGCGTGCCGCCCATGCTGTAGCCGATGACGCCGATCCGCTTGCTGTCGATTTCGGATCGAGTGAGCAGGTAGTCGATGGCGCGGCGATAATCGCGCGTGGTTTGAATGTAAATGTCCTGCTGAGTGAAATAGCCCTTGCGCTGGTTGTCGCCAAGGTTGGGGTCGCGAAAGTGGTTGACCGGCGCAAAGTCGTTCTGTGCGATGCGGTCACCATGACACTGGGCATCAAGCGCCATGACGGCAAAACCGGCCGCTAACAACTGCCGCCGGACGTCACCGCCACTGATGTAGTTGCCGTCTTCCCACCAGTTGTTCTTGGATCCCGACCATCCATGCAGCAATAGCACGCAGCCGCACGGGCCGGCTGGCTGGCGCGGCAACTGCAGGTAGGCCGGCACCAGAAAACCTTGCACGCCTTGAAAAACGATCTTCTCGCGCTCGAGCCCATCCTTTTCCGCCTTCTCAACGATCCGCGCTTCCAAGGGGATGCTGGGCTCGTACTCGTAAATCTGCGCCAGCGCTCGCGCGCCCTCCTGGTCGAGGCGCTCGATATCGGGCGCAGCTTCGCCCGCCAGGACGTTTGCACGACGGGGTGCGCCGGTAAGGTGTATTGCCACCAAAGCCAGCGCGAGAATTGCGATGGTTTTTGTTGTTGCTGATGTCGTCATGGTTGGTGTGGGGCGTGTTGAAGCAAACATGATAGGTCGCCGCGCTCGGATCTCGCTCCCGCTTAAATACTCTGCCGCACGCGCCATCGCAAATGGATTTATTCCCATCGTCCGGCAGCTTTCCTGTGGTATGATCCCGGCGGCATAATCACTCAAGCGACAGGAGCACTCTCGTGGGAGCCAATCGATCGGGCGAGAATCGCCGCCGCAAGCACAAACGAAGCGTGAAGAATCTGCTGACTCGACTCGAGGCACAACAGCGGGCGCCCAAGAAGGCCGGCACGAAAAAGGCGGTCAAGAAGAAGTCGGCCAAGAAGACCAAGGCGAGCTGACGCGGACAGCGGGTGAACGAGGCATGTTGGACGAATCCGCACTTCGCTCGTCTTACGTCGAGGCCAACGGCGTTCGCTTGCACGTGGTCGAGGCGGGTGATCCGGCCGGCCGGCCGGTCTTCCTGCTGCACGGCTTTCCGGAATTCTGGCGCGGCTGGCGTTTTCAAATCGGTCCGCTCGCCGCCGCCGGACTGCGCCTGATCGTGCCCGATCAGCGTGGCTACAACCTGAGCGGCAAGCCAAAAGGCCGCGAGAACTACGAGCTGAATACTCTGGCTGGAGACGTGCTGGGACTGGCCGATCGACTGGGCTTGTCCAGCTTCTCGGTTGTGGGACACGACTGGGGCGCCGCGGTGGGCTGGTGGTTGGCCACGCGCTGGCCCGATCGTCTGTCGCGCCTGGCGGTGCTGGCCGCGCCGCACCCGGCGCTGTGGCGCGAGGCGATGCGGAACGATCCGGCGCAAAAAAAGCTGAGCCGGTACGTGGCGTTGATCCAAATTCCTTGGCTGCCGGAGTTCATGAGCCGCCGCGGTCGTTTCGCGGGCCTGGTCGGAGCCCTCAAGCAGACGCGACGCGCGGACGCATTCCCGCCACAGGAAATCGAGCGCTATCGAGAAGCGTGGTCGCAGCCGGGCGCGCTGACGGCCATGCTCAACTGGTATCGGGCCTTGCCGCGCACCGAGATGCCGCCGTCGGACCAGTGCCGCGTGCAGGCGCCAACCTTGATCTTGTGGGGACGCGCTGAAGCGTTTGCGGTACCCCGCCTGGCCGAGGCCAGTCTTGGACTTTGTGGGCGAGGCCGGCTCGAGATTTTGGAAGCGACGCACTGGATTCACTACGACGAAGCGGAACGAGTCAACCAGATGCTGATTGAGTTTTTGGCGGCCTAGCGAGCCGTGCGATGTGAATCTTCTGTGTTCTGCTGGCGCGGGTCGATGCGACGCCTTCAAACCGCCCTGGGCATGTTGTGGGCTTCGCCCTATTCGCTCTTGGGACTATGGATTGGAATTCTGGGGCTGTGTACCGGCGGACAGGCACGCGTTTGCGGCAGAACCATCGAGTTTTATGGCGGCGCCGTGACCTGGTTTGTCAGCCACCTTCCCGGCGGCCCATTCGTATTGGCGTTCACGCTGGGCCACACCATCCTGGGGCAGACAGACGCTTCGCTGGTTGTCGCGCGCGAACACGAGCGCGTCCACGTGCGGCAGTTCGAACGCTGGGGACTCTTGTTAGGCCCGGCCTATCTGCTCTGCTCCCTGGTGCTGTGGTTGCGCGGGCGTGACCCCTATCGCGACAATCCCTTCGAACGAGAAGCCTACGGCGAAACGGGGCAAGACTGAGGGCAGCGCTAAATGTGGTTGACTTCGACTTCCGCGTCGGTGGCCAATGCGCCAACGTCGATCGAACCCGTCACAACCCGCGACCGTAAGCGCGGGATGAACATCGGCACTTGCCGCCGATAGCGCAGATAGTGCTGTCCAAAGTGAGCGATGAGGTCGCGCTCTTCGACGATAGCCGCCAGTCCCATGTATACGGTCATCCCGCACGCGAACAGCAAGTGGCCGGCGGTCATGGTTGGTATGGCCCAGAACGCCATTGCCCAACCGAGGTACAGCGGGTGGCGCACGTATTTATACAAGTAGGGCACGCGGAACGGCGAAGACTCGGGGGCTCGACCGCGCAGATACAGCCACACTTGTTTGCTGCCAAACAAATCGAAGTGGTCGATCATCAGGCTCACGGTGGGCACGAGCAGCCAGCCGAAGCCGAACAAGACCCACAGGCTCGATCGCAGCACCGGCTGCCGCACGTCCCACACGATCGTGTCGATGCCGCGCCATTGCCACATCAAGAAGATCGTGGTGAAGTTCGCGATGAAAACATAGGTGCTGCGCTCGATCGGCTCCGGCACGATTCGGGTCCAAACCCGCTTGAACGCCGGCCGCGCCATGATGGAATGTTGGGCCGCGAACAAGCCGATCAACAGCACGTCGATCACGACCGCTTCGGTGGTGCTGCCGCCGGCGTCGGACTCGATGGTTTTGGGCACGATAAAATTGCCCACAAACCCGGCCAGGTAGGCGTAAACCAAGAGGAACATCAGATGCGTGCTGACCCCGTACAGGAAGAAAAGCCACCGTTTCATCGCAAGAACCTCGGTAAGTAGCCTGCCTTTGTGGTGCAACCGCCAAAAATGGCGTAGGACGCCACGCGCCCGCCTGGGATGAGTATCGCCTGCAGCCGGCGGGAGGGAAGTTGACTCGTGGTACACTATGGGGTTGACTTGTAGTCAACCACAGGCCAACAGGCCCAGGAGCGAGCCAAATGCCCCTCAAATCGTCGACGCGACAGGACCTCGTCGAAGCCGCGATCCGCCGCTTTTATCGCGACGGCTTTCGCAGCGTGGGCATCGATCAAATCCTGGCCGACGTGGGCATCAGCAAGACCGCCTTTTACAAGCACTTCGAGAGCAAAGACGACCTGATGCTGGCGGCGCTCGAGAAGCAGAACGTGTGGCTGCAAGACACGTTTCGCGCCATGATCCGCCAGCGTGGTGGTCCGCGACCGATCGACCAGTTGCATGCTTCGTTCGACGTGGTGGAGCAGATCATCGAATCCGACGAATTCCACGGATGCATTTTCGTCAACGCCGCCATGGAGTTTCCACTGCAGCATGAGCCTGCACACGTGCTGGCGTCGCGCAACCGGCGCTCGATCGAGGACTTGTTGTTCGAGCTGGCAGTCGCGGCCGAGGCCAGACATCCGAGGCAGTTGGCCGAGGAGCTATGCCTGGTGATGGAAGGGGCCTACGTGACGCGGGTGGTGACGGGCAACAAGTGCACGATCGACATCGCACGGCGCATCGCGAAATTGGCGATCGCATCGAACTGTTGCGCCGAGCCGGCTTCTTCACCGGTCTGAAGCGCTGGGATGCCTGCGCCGCCTGGCACATACCAGGCCGAGCCCCACGAGCGTCATCAGTCCCAAGACAGCCGCGGCGGGCTCCGGCACTTGCCCAAAGCGCACGTCGTCGACTCCGATCAGGTCGCCGATCGTGCTGATCGTGACGGACGTGATCGATTGACCCGCGTCGGTGAATCCGACGAAGGCGACTCCGCCCTGGGTGGAGCTGGGCAACGGCAGGGGAATCGACTGGTTCGAGCCGTCAAAGAAGTTCATCGAGTTGAACGCGAGCTGCAAGCCCGAGATGTAAGCGCCGAAGCTGTGGACGGGCGTGGCGAACGTGAAAGTCAGGTCGCCGGCCGACATGTACACGAACTGTGTGCCGCCGGCGGTCGTGTTGTAGCCGAACAGGCCATCGGGCGGGCCGATCGCGAAGTTGTGAATTTCTTGCGGCTGGCTGCTGATGTCCAGGCCGTCGATCGTGACGCCCGGCGCGACAAGATAGTTGCTAAAGGGGCCGGTCGCGGCGGACTCGAAGTCGATGATGCCCAGTGGCCCCATTCCAGATGCGGCTGCGTCAAAAGCAGCCGCCGCGGCATCCGCGTTCGGCCGCGGGTCGCCCGAGTTCGCGACATCCCAGCCGATATACGTCACGAGCGCCCCCTGGGCGTGGGCCGCCGAGAGCGCGACGAGCAACACAGCGATGGATGTTCGCATTAGCGTTTTCCTTTGAGTGCCGCGGAAGGTATTTCGGACGATCGAGCTGATTTCGAACGATCTAAACGTGCCGCTTCTTCGCCGAGGGGGCGTCCCTCACCGGGACGGCACGACGATCATCGCAAGCGTGGGGAGTGATTGCAACAAGATCCGGTGCGACGCTCAAGAGCGGCGGCGCCGGGAGCCTGCATGGCATCCGGATTGCTCATCGCTAACTGACAGGCGGGCCCAGGCAATGTCCTTCTGAAAGGCGGTGACGTATGGCGAAACTCTTTGCGTTTGCGGCGGCACTTGTGATGCTGACAACCCAAGTCTCCTATGCCCGATATGGCGATAACTGCTGTTGCGAGGGTCAGGCCGGGCCGGCCAATGTGGCGGCGACACGGACAGCCACGGCGCCAGGCGCAGCCGTGCCCACCTATCGCACCGCGCAACCCGACTTTGTGCCCGCGTACGGCCGCATGTCGTACCAGGCTGCCGGCGCTCGGGCCTATAGCTATGACCTCTATGGCGCGCCTTATTACGGGGCCGGGTTCCGCGACGAAGTTAACACCCACAATTACCCCGATTGGCCGAGCCGCTACTCGTTCGGGCTGCGGCCCGCGTCGTCCAAGGCGAACTGGAACTACGCCCACTAGCGGTGAGGCAAGAGCGCGAGCCTGACTGTCGGCACGGTCAGGCTTGCGCGTCTCGCGACAAGAAAACTCTGAATCGCCGTCAAGTACGAGCGGCCTCGCTCGTCTGGGCTTCGAACTGGCGCCGCGCGGCTTCGCGCACCAATTCGACGGTGAATCCTCCGAGCAGGTTTCCTTCTCGATCGAAATAGCACCAGTCCTGGATGTCGGCGACAAGCACGCTCAGCTTTGAACCCAGTTTCCAGGGGCCAAGCTCTGCCGGTTCATTGCCCAGCTCACCGTAGATGCGATCACCCTCCATCGCAGTCACGCTGACCCAAATGAATTCGGTGTGATCGTCGTACGTCAGTGGCGTCTTGATCGAAAAGTTTTCGCCCGCTCGTTCTTCAAAGGCCGACACGAACTGGCAAAAGGTTTCCTTCGCGTGGGCAACAGCTATTTCCACCTGCTCGTCATCGACGAGTGCGACCACTGGCGAAAGATTGCAATGTTCAGCCAAAGCCGCCAAGGGGTCGTGCGCTCGCAAGGCGGTGTCGGTGTGCTCGTTGACCGTGAAAACCTGGCGGGTTTCCGGAAGCATGATCAATAAACAGTTGTCGTTAACGAACTCAGCCAGCAACCGGCCCAATTGCCGATAATATTCCTCGACTTCAGCCTGCGGCGTGTTTGCATCAGCCTGCAAGGCGTCGAACGAAACCCATCCTGTATGCGCGGCAAACCGTGTTCTCACACGCAGGTCGAAGATCTGCTCGGCCAATGATTGCGGATCATCGACGTAAGGCTGTGCGAAGCAATTCACGAGGAAGGGTTGATTGCGGCACGTGATGATGTTGATGACGTTGGCGCAACAAACAAAGCCGTCTTCGCCTTCGCTTATGCCGTCACCCAGATCGGCATGCAAGGCGCGCCCCGCCAGCTTCGCCAGAATGACCGGGTCGATGCTCATCGGCTCGCGCAGCAAGGCGACCAGCGAAACAAGACGTGATTCACTTTTGCGGCGCGTTCGCCGATACCACCAGGCCGCCGTTCCCGCGGCGATTGCCAACAACGTCGAGACTGTAATCCAGATGATCATGTTCATGGCTGTCCGCGGCAGATTGCCGCCCCTCCGAAAGGCTGAACGTTGCACATATACATGCGTACATGATACGTACGACTCGCCGTGCGAGGGCAACGCGGTTGTCGCCGGTAGTGACAACAGTGTGTCACGGCGGTTGGAAAGCGGCGGCGCTGCGCGCACGCGCGCAGCACCGCCTTCGAACAAAAAAATTTGCCGCTACGAGCGTCGACGCTGGCCGAGGCTGGGGGTGGTTAGTTGGGCTGCGGGTTTGATCCACGCAAGCCCGGGTTTTTGAGCGCGGCACGTTGCCGCGCTCCGCTTGTGTGCCCGGGAGTACGCCGGGCGCACGGCGCCTCGGTCCATTTTCATGACCGCGAGCCGCAGCGGCGGGGACCACTTCGGTGTCCTGCGGACCTTTATGACGCGAGGTTTGCCACGAGTGGCATTCACGCACGTCAGCACTGGAGTCGCCTGGCCCTGGTTTCCAGCCAAACGGTCCGCCGTCTACCCCACACCTCCAACACTCAGCACGCCGCGTCGATTGCTCGGGCCGCGCTCGCCCAAGCAACGTTGGCGGAGAAGCAGACGCGGGACCTGGTGTGAGCGAGCGCGACAAACGCCAGCGCCGCTTGGGCCACACCGGGACGGAGCTACCATGAACCACTGCACGTCACAACCCGTCCATTAAAGCCCCGCGAATCTTCAGGCCTCGTTGGCTGCGGGCGAGTATGCCAGAAGCGGTGGGTTTGCTCCAGCGAATTAGTGAGCCACTTTGAAGAAAGTTTTTTTACGTGGCGCGTGCAGAGCGCCCCGTTGGGGCTTTGAGAATGTTGTTGGGCGCGATGGTCCAGGGGCGATGCCCCTGGCTGTAGCAGGTTGGGCCGTTGGCCCACAGGGGAAGACAACTTGGCCGTTGACCCACGGCAAGCGCGAGCGATGCGTGGTCTTCACCAGCCGGAAGGGCGCCCGGTGAAGTTGGAAGCATCACGGGGGAATCAATGGGCCGGCACAGTGGGCGATTTCGATTGGTGTGTTGTTCCGTCTTTGTAGTTCCGGCCTCAACCGGGCGCTAGCGCTTCCGGCTAGTGGGGAAAGAACAATACCTCGAAACAGTGACAACCTGTTGTCACTGGTGTTGCCGACAGGCTTGCACCCTAAATCGGCGCGACTGCAAATTATCGGCGCCAAGTCTTTCAGATGGTGTGCGAGCCGCGCGGCGCGACTTCAAAAGACGTCAAAAATCGTCACGCAGCGCGGACACAAGCGTCGAAAGCCGATCGATGACCAAGGTAAACGCATTCCTGTCACAGCTAACGCAAATCCACAGGGCGTTGCAGGATTCTCTGTCCGCCGATGGGCAAGTGTTCGTGCGCAAAGGCGACGCGGGCGCCCCGGAATTACGGGTGGCGCTGGCTTCGCTGCCCACCTTGTTCCCCGAGTGGGTCGCTGGCCTCGACCACTACGACGAGAAGCGCTTCGGGCCCCTGCTGGGAGTCAGCGACGAGGGAAGCGCCGCCGAGGCAATCGTGCGAGCCGCGCTGGCATCCGCGAAGGCCAAGGCGCTTGATGCTTTCGACTCGGCCGCCGTGGGCGTCATGGTCGATGGCGAGCGAATGACCAGTGCCGGAGAGGTTCCCATCGGCCCGGACGAATACAAAGTTGTCGTGAGGGCCGCCTTCGGTCGTACGCATTGCACAACCAACGTGGGCGTGCGGGTCAATGCGCGTCTGTATCAGCCGCTGCCCGAGTTTCAAGTTCCCCGCGCCGAGAGCGAAGTGGCGGGCGTGGTCGACAAGATCGTGGCCCACTTCAAACCGTTTGTGGACACGCCCAATGGGCAACCGCGGCCACTGACCATCCGGCTCTTGTTGCAGGCGGAAACTTCGTTCGAGGTGCTCAAGGCTTTGGTGCGGGCGATTGAAACCAAGCGCGAAGAGGGCAGGCTGGCGGCGACCGATATTCATCGCCTGTCGCTGTTGATCGTTTTTGAGCGTGAAATTCGCGCGCAGGAAGACTCACCGCGTATCGCACAGGTTTTGGAATTCGCCGCGCAGTTGAAACTTCCGGAAGTCGCCCTGGATGGTGAACTGCTCGAGGGCGCGCGGAAACGGCTGAGCGTGCAAGACCTGCTCAACGTGCTCGACGTAAAAACGCTGAGAAAGCTGCTCGCGAAGGCAGCGGGGCTGGGGGTGCGGCTGACCCATCGATACGAGCTCGATCCGGAATCCGCGGCGCGCACGATTTGGACGGGTCTGCACGCGGCGCGCACCTTTGGCATGAACGCCGCGAAATATGGCCTGATTCCGCTGACGCTCGAGCAGCAAGAGACGGTTGTGCGACTGGTCAGCCGCTGGACGGCGGGTTGGACGGCGGTGCCGGCTTTTTATGTCGATACCCCGCTGCTCGTCGCCAACGACGTCTTCGATGAGACTCGCTGCGGCGAGGCCCTCGAGCTGTGGATGGATCGCATGAGCTCCTTGGGTGTCAAGCGGATCCTGGTCGACTGCCCCGACCGCATCACTCCGCGACGACTCGTGCGCGAGAGCGAAGCGGCCGACGACCGCGGCGTGCTGACGCTGGGTCAAATTGAAAGCCTGACGAACCACGCCCGTCGGCTCGGAATAAAAGTCCTGTGGTCCGGCGGCATCACGCCGCCGCAAGCCTTTGCGCTGGCCAGGCTGGGCGTGAGCGGAATCTTTTCCACAAGCGCCACGGCCGAGCGCATCGCGGTGGGGCGGGTGCTGGCGAGCGACCCGCAACTAGCCGTGGAGAACGAGCCCACCGAGGCTGGCGTGCGTCGCGTGCACGCCCTCATTCAAGGTGGCTTTCTGGTGGGAGTGCTCAAGGGGGTGGATGCACCGCTCGGCACTGAAATCGAGCGGCAATGTCAGGAAGTTCTTTCCGCCCTGGCCGCCAATCGCGATGCCCAGGGCGCGGTCGCGGACCTTGATCCGCTGTTGGCGCGGGGATGGAAGCGGCACTGGAATCAGACCACCTGAGTCTTTGAGAAATAGCCATGATCGAGGCGCCTGGCGCAATCAGCCCGGATGACGAAGAGGCGATCGCGCGGATCGTGGCGCTGCGACAGAGAAATCCGCCCGAGCCGCTCGGCGCGCTCATCGAGGGCGTTGAGGCCCCGCAGGCGGAGGTGCAATCCGGCCGGCCGGTGCCCAACTTCCCGATCGAGTTCACCTGGCAAACGGGCGATCTGCTCAAACTGTTCGACCGCCAGGTTGAATTGATCGCCGAAGACGTCACGCGTGCCCTGCAGTCCGGCCGGCTTGTGGTTTATATCAGTTGCCCGATCAGCAGTCGCGGCGGCGGCTTTGCCGGAACCAACGTCGAGATTGCGCTGTACACGCAGAATCGGCTGCAAGACGAATGGGGCGAGGGATTCTGGTTCTTGAATCCCGCTCAATACCAAATGGAATCGAAGGCGGGCACCGGCCTCATGCTCCGCCATGCCCGACAACTGCAACGAGAAGGCGTGTTCAACTTCGCCGGCGATGACGAGCTGCGGGCCTTCGTGCAAGGGCTCAAGCCCTCCGGTGGCGACTACATGCGGATGTGGACGCGGGTTTTGGTCGAAGGCGACCCGACGGTTGCGGAGCCCGATTCGACGGCGCCGCCGGAGGACACCGGGCCGCTGGAGGACACGGGCCGGTTCGCCGGCTTTTACTTCGTGGGGCCATCGGACGCGGCACGTTTCTTTCGAGTCTCGGGCAGCCAGTCGCTTGCCGCTGGCGCGGAGGCGTACTTCGCGCGCAAATACACGATGGACGCGTCGTTCAACGAAACCTACACGCCCGGCAAGCTGGGCGACGCGGAGTGGAGAGAATTGCGCGCTCGATTTTTTCGCTATTACACGATTCGCTATGGCGCCAACTACAGCCTGGGTTCTCACGACGAGTGGAACATCTGGCAAAAACTGAACGCGCTGCGGCTGCGGCGGATCGGAGTGGGAGGGCAGGTCGCCGGTTATTTCGAGGGCCGGCAGATCGATCTGTCCAGTTCCGAGACCGGTGTGTCGCGAGGTTACGCCAACAGCGACGAGTAGACCACCCTTTAGATCCAGGATGCGGCATGGCTGATCCCGACAAAGTCTTTCGATTCGGCGAACTGCGTCCGCAAGCGGTGCGGGCCTTGGGTTTGGCGCTTGAGAGTGTCGGCGCGCAAGCGGAGTTCACGGCCATCCTGTCGGCGGAGCTCGAGGACGCGAGAAGCCGCTTCAAGAAGCTGCCCGAGCCGAGCGGCCCTTACCCGTTCCGCATGCGCCTGGGCGACGTCATCGGCGGCGCGGCCGAGCGGGCGATCGTCGCCAATAACAAGCTCGTCTTTCACAGCGTGGGCGACACCGGGCAGCACGGCCACGGCGCGCTAGCGCAAGATCGAGTCGCCTTGCACCTGGAGCAGCAACTCGAACACGCCAACGACGCGGACCGGCCGGCGTTTTTCTTTCACCTGGAGACGTCATTTACTTTAACGGCGAGCTGGAACTCTACCCGGAGCAGTTCTACGAGCCATACCGCTTTTATCGGGCGCCGATCTTTGCCATACCGGGCAACCACGACGGCGACAGCCCGCGAGGCGAGCGATCGCTCGAGCCGTTCGTCGAGAATTTTTGCGCGGTGCGGCCGCGGCGGCCTCCGATGCCGGGCTTGAGCCAGCGGCGCACGATGACGCAGCCTAACGTGTACTTCACGCTGGACGCCCCGTTCATGACCGTGATCGGACTGTACTCGAACGTGACGGGCAATTTGGATCGACCGGGCAACGAGGAAACTCCGCAGCTCGATTGGTTCATCCGCGAGCTCACGGAAGCGGACCCGCACAAATTCCTGGTCGTCGCGTTGCATCATCCTCCCTACTCGGCCGACAACTTTCACGGGCCGAGCGGCATTGCGGGGGTGCTGGACGAGGCGTTCACGGCGGCAGGCCGCGTACCGCACCTGGTGCTGACGGCCCACGTTCACAACTTTCAGTATTTTCTGCGCGGCATGACCGTTGGCACGATCTCGCGCGAGGTGCCGTATCTCGTGGCCGGAGCCGGCGGGTATAGCGGGTACGACCATCTGCACAACGTCGATCCGACCGAGCAATTCCCGGACGCGGTGTTGAAGGCATTTAACGATGAAGAACCCGGCTTTTTGCGACTGACCGTGACGCCGAGCAAGCTCACTTGGGAGTACTTCACCACCCCGGAAATCTCGCCGGAGAGCATCGGCGGCGACGACGATCGGCTGCACGAGCTGCCGGCGTTGTTCACGGGCGTGGTGAACTTGTAGCGCGGCAAGTGATTGAAAGGCGCTGTCGTGGTGAAGCGGGCGCGTGAGGCGGAGAACCCGATGAGTCAGAACGCCACGGACGTTGTGTTTTTCGACGCACGCGACACGCTGGGCGAGGTGGACCGTCCGGGCCATCTGATTGCCTATCGTCCGAGCACGGCTCAACTGCTGGAAGCTGTCCGCACGCAGCTCAAGCTGCGCATCGGCGTCATTACCAATCTGCCGGCGGACGTCACGGCGGCCATGGGGCACCAGATGGTCCGCGACGCCGTGCTGGGTGAAAAGACGGGCGGTGAGCGGTTAACGATTGGCGATTTCATCAACGACGGCGACATCATCACCAATCACGAGGCGAGCGCCGCGTTGGGACATTCCGTGCAGAAGCCGGAGCCGGAAATCTTTCGCTATGCGGCCGAGCGCTTGGGCGTGGCGGTCGAACGTTGTCTCTTCGTCGGAGAAAACCTGCTCGAGATCATGGGGGCCAAGGCGGCGGGCATGCGTTCGCTGCTAAAGCCTTGTCCGCCCGGACGTGAATTTGCCCCGGCTTTGGTCGCAAAGCTGGGCCAAACCGCCACCGATAGCGGGCGGCAGTTCGAAGCCTTCTTTGAACACGAGCACCTGCTGGGCGAGCGAATTTTTGCGGCGGGCGAAGCCATCGCCGCTGCGCTCGCAAAGTTGACGGAGGGCAAGGCGCCGCGACTCGACCCGGGCCGCTGGACCAGTCCGCCGGTGATCACGCTGCCGGACAAGCTGCGGCGGGCCATGAGTTATTTCATGCACCTGATCGACCACTTTGCCGATCCGGTTCACCTGCGCGCGGAGGAGGCAATGGTCGAGGTGGCGATTGCCTGCGGCATGGATTCGCAGAAGACGCGCTGGCTGGTCGATCAGCATGAGCAGGCCAGGGCGTATTGGAGGGCGCTCGACGTGGCGTGGGGGCGCATCCGCACGGGAGACGCGGACGATCGCTTTTACGCGCTCATCGATTTTCAACGCTGCACTCAGGCATTTGTCGAATTGTTCCAGGCGCATGCCGTGCGCGAGAACAACCAACTCTATCCCGAGGCCGGCAGTTTTTTCGACGACACGGATGACGCCATGGTGCTCAACCTCGTCTCGCATTTCGGTCCGAGCGACATCACGCCCTACGTGGCCATGGTCGAGCGAATGGAGGCGTTGCTCGGTGGCGGAGGCGATTAAATCAAACGCGAGAATTTTAGGAGCGGCCCGATGGCGATGTGGATCTTTCGCGAGCCTGACACGCGTTTTTTCATGGCGGAACAGCTTGCGCAGGTGGCCGCCTTGTTCGAAGGCATTTTGCCGGCCGGAGCGGATCACCCCGGCGCGAGCGACGTCGATGCCGCCGAATACCTCAATCGGCTGTTGGCGATGGACGCAAGCACATATTACGAGATTCCCGCCTGGCAAAAGCTGTATGCCGAAGCGCTACCGGCATTGGAAGCGGCCAGCGTAAGCCTGTTTGGATCCGGTTTGGCCGCTCTCAAAGCCAACGAGATGCACGCGCTGTTGGAGCGATTGTCGCAGGGGACACTAACAGGAATGCCGGCAGAAATGGATTCCAAGAAGCTCTTCGCAACCCTGCGGTCGCATTGCATTGAAGGCTGCTTCGCCGATCCGCGCTGGGGCGGCAACGCCAACAAGGTGATGTGGCGGTGGTTCGGCTATTTGGAGCCCGCCCAGGACTTTTCGCGCTCTTAGATTGTGAACGGGAGCAAGTCGAATGCCCGGCAGAATTGACAAGCCCGACGCGATCATCGTGGGCAGCGGGGCCGGGGGTGGCACCGCGGCCCAGGTGTTGACGCAGCGCGGGTGGAAGGTGGTCGTCTTTGAAAAAGGCAGGAACCGCCCCGCGGACGAATTTCTGCCGTTTGACGAGCTGCACTTTCGCGAGCACAAGGATCTGATTCCCAAAATCTCGGACGACCCCATGGTGTACGCGGGGCTTGATGACCGCGGCCACGCGCGCAGCGAGCGCTGGTGGGAAGCCAACATGGTGGGCGGCACGACGATGATTTGGGATTCCAACTTGCCGCGCTACACGCGCGAGGACATGCAGGTTCTGTCGGTGCTGAAGGATCCGCCGCCGGGCGCCAGCATGGTGAACTGGCCGTGGAGCTACGAGGAGTTTCAGCCGTACTTCGAAAAGGCCGAGCACGCGTGGTGCGTTTCCGGTCAGGCCAACCAATGCGCCGCGCAAGAACCGACGCGGGCGGGCTACAACTATCCGATGCCGCCCATGCGCGAGATGGCGTCCACCGATTTCTTGCGGAAGGCGTTCGGCAAAGCAGGCATGACTCCTTATCTCAGCCCGCGCGGCATCAACTCGCAAACCTTTGACGGGCGGCCAGGCTGCTCGTTTTGCGGCTTCAACCAGTTCTTTGGCTGCGCCGCCAATAGCCGCGCGAGCAGCGCGAACACGGTATTGCGGCGGGCGCTGTCGACGGGCCGCTGCGATTTGCGGCCGGGGCATTATGTGACGCGGCTCGACTTCGACCGTATCAAGGGCCGCATGAAGGGTGTGTGGTATGTGACCGAGCCGGGCGGCAAGGAATCGTATTTGGCCGCGCCGTTGGTGTTTGTGTCCGTGCAGACAATTCAGTCGGCGCGGTTGTTTTTGCTCTCCGAAGTGCCGGACCCCAACAAATTGATTGGCCGGTATCTGACGTATCATCCCAAGGCCGGCGCCGACCTGGTGTTCAAGAAGCAGCCGACCTGGACCGAGCAACTTGGCCCTCAGTTCCAGCCGCGGACGGCGATTGGCAGCCTGCAGTTGCGAGATCTTTACGTGATCGACGACCGCAACACGCATTTGACGAAGGGCGGAAAGTTCTCGATTTACGATCCCTACACGTGCGTCACGCCGCTGCGGCAAATCAAGGGCGCCGCCTTGGGTCCCCACAAGCCCAACGTGTGGGGGCGCGATCTGGTTGAGTATTTGTCAGAGCTCCGCGCGCATGGCGGGGTGTCCTTCTCGTTTACCGGCGAAGGCATGAGCGTGTATGACAATCGAGTCGAGCTGGACAAGGACACCACGGCGGCCGACGGCAGCACGGTAAAAGCCATCAAGGATCCGTGGGGCTTGCCGGTCGCAAAAACGTTCTATCACCACCATCCGTACGATCGCGAGCTGTGCAAGTACGCGATGGAGCGCGTGGTTGGAATCATGGTGGATGCCGGCGGGGAGCTGCGCAAAATCGATGTGCAGGGTGAGGCGAACCCCGGCTACGGCCACGTGCACGGCGCGCTGCGCGCGGGACTCGATCCCGGCGCATCGGTCGTGGATGGAAACTGTCAGTCACATACGGTCAAAGGCCTGTATGTGCTGGACGCGGCTTTCATGCCCACCTCAGGCGCCTCGAATCCTTCGATCACGCTGATTGCGAATGCCTTTCGCGTGTGCGAAAACGTGCCGCAGCCGTGAAGTAAACTTCAGCGGTTGGGGCGCGAGCGCCTAAGGTGCGCGCCGCCGTGGCTCTCTGCCTAGGCCAATGACCGAGGAACCAGCGTGATCGAGATTTCGCCGGCCACACAGGATGACGTGGATGCGTATGTCGCGATGGCGCGCGAGGCGCAAGCCTGGATCGCGGCGCGCGGCCTGCGGCAGTATGTGCCCGCGGCGCACGAGGCATACGCCGCCGCCGTCGCCGCTCGGGTCGCCGCTGGCACGCTCTATAAGGTTCGGCAACGCGACGAAACGATCGCGTTCTTTGCGCTCGATGCGTGCGGGCCCGCGTGGTGGGATTCTTTCGAGGGGAGCGCGCTGTATGTGTCTGGGATCGTTGTCACGAGAAGCGCGCGGGGCCGAGGGATCGGCGGCGAGATTATTCGCTTTTGCGAGCGCGAGGCTGCTCGGCGCGACTGTCCATTTCTGCGACTCGACTGCCATGCCGGCAACGCATGGCTGTGCGCCTATTACGAGCGGCAGGGCTTCGAGCTGCAGGCACGCATCGAGCAGCAGAAGGGTTACGAGGGGTGCCTGTACCAGCGCAGCGTTTTGACGTCCTAGCGCCGCCGCCGCGGAAGGATCCGATTTGCATGTCCGAAAACGGCCAGCCGATCGCGGCCGCGGCGTTAGAATGCCCTCATGACGATCGACGACGACGTTTGCTATCGGGCCTTGATCGCGCGCGACACTCGCTTTGACGGCGTGTTCTTCGTCGGCGTGAAGACAACCGGAATTTACTGTCGGCCGGTGTGCACCGCCAAGACGCCGGGTCGCGGTAGCTGTCGGTTTTTTGCCAGCGCGGCCTTGGCCGAGCAAGCCGGGTTTCGGCCCTGCTTGCGCTGCCGTCCGGAACTTGCACCCGGCTGCGCGCCCGTCGATACGACGCGGACGATTGCACGGGCGGCCGCGGCGCGGATCGAAGCCGGGGCGCTGGCGAACGGCGGCAGCCTGGACGACCTGGCCGCCAGTTTCGGAATCAGCGCGCGGCAGTTGCGGCGCTCGGTGCGCAAGGAACTCGGAGTGGCTCCCATCGAGCTTGCGCAAACCAACCGTCTGCTGCTGGCCAAGCGATTGATCGCCGAAACGCAACTTCCCATGGTCGAGGTCGCGTTCGCGGCCGGGTTCGAAAGCGTGCGGCGGTTCAACGCGCTGTTTCGCAGCCATTATCGACTGACGCCCAGCACGCTGCGTCGTTCCAGGTCGAAGGCAGTCGACGGCAATTGTGTGCGGTTGGTGCTCGCCTATCGGCCGCCATTGGATTGGAAGGCGATGCTATCGTTTCTGGGCGCGCGAGCTATTCCTGGCGTCGAATGCGTGACGGACGCCACGTACCACCGCACCGTCGTTGTGGGCGTGCATCGTGGCTGGCTCAGTGTTTCGGCGGTTCCCAATCGGAATTTGTTGGCGGTCGAGATCGCCACGGCACTGGCGCCGGCGCTGTCGCCCATTCTCGTGCGTCTGCGAAATCTGTTCGATCTGGATGCCCGGCCCGATGTGATCGCCGCTCACCTGGCACTCGATCCGCTGTTGGCGGCGAGCGTCGAGGGTCGGCCAGGATTGCGCGTGCCTGGCGCGTTCGATTCATTCGAGCTGGCCATGAGGGCGATCGTGGGGCAGCAGGTTTCGGTGCGCGGGGCCTCGACCCTGGCCGGCCGGCTTGCCGAGCAGTTTGGCGAAAAGATTACGACTCCATTGCCTTGCTTGAATCGCATCGCGCCAGACGCCGCACGCCTGGCGGCCGCCCGCACGACCACGCTGGCCGGCTTGGGATTGCCGCGGGCGCGTGCCGAGAGCGTGCGGAATCTGGCGCGGGCTGTCGCGCGCGGCGAGATCGATCTGGAACCTGGAATCGATCCCACGGCCGTGATCGCCGAGCTGGTCGAGGTTCCAGGCATCGGGCCGTGGACCGCCGAGTACATTGCCATGCGCGCCTTGCGCTGGCCCGACGCCTTTCCGGCAAGCGATCTGGGGCTGTTGAAAGCGGCGGGCTTGAAGTCGGCCAAGGCGCTTGCGCAAGTGGCCGAAAGGTGGCGGCCATGGCGCGCCTATGCGGCCATGCATTTGTGGGGGAAGCAGGTAGGGGTTGGGGGTTAGGGTTTAGGGGGCAGGGATCAGGGGTCAGGGGTTAGGAATACAGAAAACATTTGGAGGCGAGCGATGAGCGCGATCACGTATTACAGCACCATCGAGTGTCCGTTCGGACGCATGTTCGTGCAGGGTGACGGGCATTTCGTGACCGGTCTCTTCATGCCACAGCACAAGGGCTGGCGCGGTCCGGACGCCTCGTGGCAAGCGTCGGATGAGCCCTTTGCGGCGGTGCGCGAGCAACTCGCCGAATACTTTGCTGGCCAGCGGCAGCGGTTCGATGTTCCGCTTAAGCTCGCCGGCACGCCCTTTCAGCAGCGCGTGTGGCAGGAACTGCTGCGCATCCCCTTCGGTACGACGATCAGCTACGCTCAACTCGCCGAGCGAGTGGGGCAGCCAACCGCTTCGCGCGCCGTGGGCCATGCGAATGGCCGCAATCCGATCTCCATCATCGTGCCGTGCCATCGCGTCATCGGCGCGAATGGAAAACTCACCGGCTATGCCGGAGGACTCGACAAGAAGCAGTGGCTGCTCGAGTGGGAGGCTTCCGCGGCGGTTGTCGCTGAAATGCCCTGTCCGATGGTTTCGGTCTGATTGCGCGTCCCCATCATCGATACACCACGGGGGCTTTTTGGAAGACCTCCCGCGCCCCAGTTGGGTCGCACGTTTTTCGCATCCTCGAGAGTGACACCATGTATCGCGCCGCGCTCTTCGCGCTTGTTGTGTTTCCAACGGCACTGGCCTGTGCTGAGACGCCCCTTGACGTGGGCAATCGAAAACAGCTTTTCATTGACCAGCGCTTCATCGCCGCGAGCGAGCGGGTCACGCTACGCACCAACCCGGCACAGAAGCTGGGGCCGATCCTGGACGCCGACGGCAAGCCGCTCCACGGACACGTCAGCCGAGTCATCGAAGACCAGAACAAAATTCGCATGTACGTCGGACACGACGGGGTGGCGATTTTCGAGAGCGACGACGGCCTGCATTTCAAAGCCACAGGCGCATCGATTGGGGGCGGAAGTTTTTCGACGATCTTTTTGGATCCGCACGAGCCGAATCCAGAACGCCGATACAAGCTGTTCCTGCTGAAGAGCCAGGCAACCTTCGACCGCGCGCGAGACGGCGTGTATGCATTCACCTCCAAGGATGGATTGCACTTCAGCGAAGTTGGCCGCGTGCTGCCGCGCTTTACGGACAATCCGACCATCGTGTTGTGGGATGCGCGCATTGAAAAATATGTCGTCTACCTGCGCGCGTTGGCCTACGACTCGCCGAACCAGCGGCGTATCGCGCGCATCGAGCTCGACGACCCGCTCGCGCCCTGGCCATTTCGCGAGTCGAATGATCCGCGACCTTTTCTGAGCACCGAGAACGTGCCCGTGGTGCTGGCGGCGGATAGCGAGGACGATCCCGAGTCAGACATCTATTACAACGCGGCCACGATCTATGAGGCGGCACAAGACACGTACTTGATGTTCACGACCCAGTTTCGGCACTTTTCGCCCCAGCGGCATCCGTTTGTGCGCGCTCCGCGGCCGGGTGAGTGGGAGGACTTTGGCCCGCTCGAGGTGCAATTGGCCGTCAGCCGCGACGGCGTTCATTGGCAGCGGCCCACTCGCGAACCGTATTTTCCCATGGGCCTGCCAGACGAATGGGACCGCTGGTATGCCGTCATGGGGCCCGGGCTGGCGCGGCGCGGCAATTACTTGTATCAGTACTACAACTCCAGCGGCCGCTTGCACGACGGCGCCATTCTGCGCGCTGAATATGAAAAGTCAGCGCCGCAATTGGGCGGGATCGGCATTGTCCGGCAGCGGCTGGATGGTTTTGTCTCGGCAGACGCCGATCACAAGGGGGGCTGGCTGCAAACCCCGCTCCTCACCTATCGCGGGAACCGCTTGCGCCTGAACATTGACACCGGCGCGATGGGCACGGCGCTAGTCGAGCTCCGCGACGGCGAAGGGCAGCCCATCCCGGGGTTCACGCTCGACGATTGCGAAGAGATCGGCGGGAACTTCATCGACCAGCTTGTGTACTGGAAGGGGAGCGCCGACGTCGGATCGCTTGCCGGCCGACCCATTCGCGTTTACATGAAGCTCAAACGGGCGAAGCTGTACGCCTTTCAGTTCACGGCCGAGTGAGCGACGGGGGCTGCCGGTTCGGCGACGGGCAGGGCAGGGCGCGTGACGATCTTCCACGCGACCGTCGAGAAGCCGACGAACAAAAGGCCCAGTGCCACGCGATCGGCCAGCGCGCCGAATAGAAAAGGGCCGACGATAAAGGTCGCGGCCGCGATGGTGACCAAACCTGCTTGCAGCCGCCACGTCGCGCCTTGTCGCCACAGCGCGATGGTGAACAAGATCAGCCCAAGCTGCGAAACGTCGGGCAGTTTGTAAAAGGCCCACTGGACGAATGAGTCGGCCTGCAAAAACTTGAGGAACTGGGCGCCGGCCGCGGGCGGCTGTACCTGGGCGGCGGCCAGCATTGCAAAGTCGAGCGCGTATTGGCCGACGCACAAAACCGCGCCAAAGATGGTCAAAGCCGCGGCGAGGTCCGTCAGCCATGGCGAGCGGTCATGCATGGCGCGGCGCAGGCCGATGGCCACCGGAATGACGCCGACGAGGCCCAACAACATCCATCGATGCCCGACATCCCAGGCGTCGGACGTGGCCGCCACCCGCTCGAGGAACGTGCCGGGCACGGTCGTCACGGGATAGATCAGCATGCGGCCGAGGAACATGGCGCCAAAGGCCGTGACGATGCATGCCGCGACAAGATAGTCCAAGCATCGTTGGCAAGAGATCATGGCGGCCTCACACCCCATTCGTCAGGCCGGGCGGAATCTTGGCGACGCAGGCTTTTTTAGGACTGAGATTCCGCTTGCCGCTACGCCGCGCGAATGGCGGCATGGACGGAATCTTGGCAGCGTGGGCTTTTTTGGGACGGAGAATCCGCTGCGCGAGATCTAAGCGTGGGCCGCCGGGGACTTGGAAAGTGCCGCGGTCGGCTCATTGCACCCCCCGACTTCGACTTGGAATTTACCCAACCCGACGCGAACCCCCTGGTTGCCGCCGAGTGCCAAGCGCGTGGCCTCGCCGTCGGCGCAAGCCTCGAGCACGGTTTGATATCGGCCGCGGACATGCCGCGATTGAGCATGTCCTGCTTGAGCGCGGCATCGATCTCGGCCTGGTGCGACTTGCGAAAGTAATCGGTAATGACGACGATCGCGGTGCAGGCCACGATCACCCCGGCAATCAAGCCACACAAGGCCAGCCACGGATTGTCGGTTAATAGTTGCAACATGGCATTCTCCTCGGAAGAAGGACCAGGCGCTGCGACCGCAGCCTTTGATTTCCTATCTTATTCGCTAGGGCGGGGTAATTATTGGGAGCAGGGCAGATTTAGCTTACATTTCAGGGGGGGTGGATGGCAGGCGTCTGGTGAGAGCGATGACCGCAAGCCTTTGCGAAACCTGCGTCCACGTGCGGGAGGTGGTTTCAGGAACGGGATCGCGGTTTCTGCTGTGCCGCCTGTCGCAGAGCGATCCTCGCTATCCAAAGTATCCGGCGCAGCCTGTTTATAGGTGCGAGGGATACAGAGAACGCCAGGCGGCGGAAAAGAACTGAGCCAGAGGGCTAGCGATCGATTCTAGTGATCGGCGTTGTTTTCGAACGACGCGTTGCCCGGTGCTTCGCTCGTCGCTCCGAGATGGATGTTCTCTTGGTTGTTTGCAATGCGGCCGTTGCGGAAAGTTGACGAGCGAACCCAATCGTTGACCGCCACGCCTGTCTCAAATCCTTCGACATCCACGTTTTCGAAGACCGCGCCCGTGGCCGCTGCCAGGTAGACGCCGCGCGAATGCGGGGCGCGCGTGCCGCGAATGACCGCATTGCGAACGATGGGCTTGTCGAGGCCCGGATGCACGGGATCGCGCAGCGAGTCGTAGCCAAAATTTAATCGCGAGCGATATACGTTATCCTCGGCTCCGTTCATGACGATGCCATACAGCCGCGCGGCGGCGATCTTGACGCCGTCGACCAGGTAGCCTGCGTGCGCTTCGCGGCGCTGCTCGTCTGGGGCGAACTCGAAGCCAAAGTCGCCGCCGAACAGCGCGACGGCCGCCATGGCCGTCTCGACCGTGAGATTGCGGATGGTGATGTGATGGCAGCCCGAGCAGCGCACGCCGGCATCGTTGCCATCCACGCTGCGTGCGAGTTTTCCGACCGAGATATTCTCGATCAAGACGTGGTGGGGGTGCGTCGAGGAGATCTCGTGCTTTTCCCACAGCTTTCTCATGCTTGGCACCAGCTCATCGGCTGTGGCCACCGGCCCGACGGTGCCCCAGTCGAGCCCAATGCCGATCAAGGCTTTTGGCGAGTCGAGGATGCGGATGTTGCGGATCACGCCGTGATGGGCTTCGGACATCAACTGGATGCAAGCCGCTTCGAAGGGTTGTTCGATGGTCATGTTTTCGATGCGCCACTGGCCGACCGTCGAGAAATGACCAGGCTGGGCGACGGTGCCGCCGTCGCCGTAGGCGGCCCCCACGCTGACGGCGCTGTGCCAAATGGCTTGCGAACCCTTGCCGGCGCTGCCGACGACCTTGATCGTGCCGCCCGAAATGGCGGAGCGCGCGGCGAGACGCACTCCATAACTATTGGAACGCATATCCAATCGCAGCGTGCTTCCGTTCAGATCGAGCGCCACACCCTGCGGCACAAGCAGGGCATGGATCGACGTTTCTCGCGCGATGGGCACGTGGCGCACCAGGCACGTCAGCTCGCTGTCGCGGGCCAATCGAACGACGCCGCCCCCGCTTGCCGCTTTGTTGTCCAAAAGCCGCTGCAACTCGTCGCCGTCGCGAACGCGGACGGGATCCGTGGGCTGGTCCTGCGATTTTTTTGCCGCGCTTGGCTCGTCGGCGTGCGCGAGCGTGGCCCAACTCGGTATCGCGCAAGCGGCCGCGGCGCCGGTCATGGCACGCGACAGCAATCGTCGACGATCGATGTTCATGGTGAAGTCGCCGCACGAAGGGTTAAGGTTGAGGAAACTCGATCAGCGAAGGGGCCCGCGTTAAGGGCCGACTTTTTTCGACGCGGCGGGTTCGAAGGCGCGAAATCCCGTGACAGCCCGCGCTCCCAGCACCAGGAAGATGGGAAGCACGGCGAGTTGAGCGATGGCAAACGGCGGCTCGGTTTGCGTGGGCGCCAACTCATGGAGCGCGGGGATTTTTAGAAAGCCCTGCACGATCAACACGAACACATTGAGATAGAGAGCGAAGATCGCCGTGATCACATAGGTGGTTCGCCATTTGCCATGCAGGCGTCGAGAGTAGCGGGCGTAGATTGCCAGCCCTAATACTACAAGCGATAGCACGCCCAAGATGTGCGACGGCAAGATTTGATCGACCGGAAAGCCGAAGCCGGTCACGCTGGTCAGTACCGTGGTTATCAGGAAAAAGGCGGTCCTGCCGCCCGACTCTTTCCCGCGCAGCATGTCGTAAAGCACGACAAAGCCAGAGGCGATGGCCAGCAGGCTGATGACGACGTGAACGAGTGTGAATGCGTCCAGAAAGCTCATTGTGTCACCTTTCGCCGCGGACCGCGCCGGGGTCGAACTAACCGAAAGATGATCGCCCCCGTTCGGGCTTACGTCAACAAGATTTGGCCGGGCGGTATTGAATTCGACGGCGCGACGGACGTTCGGTTATGCTTGGACAGCATGTCGACTGACTCCGCGCGGCTGATTGCCATTGGCGACGTTCATGGCTGTGTCCATGCGCTCGACGCGCTGCTCGAGGCCATCGCTCCGCAGCCCAGCGACCACCTGGTTTTCCTGGGCGATTTGATCGACCAGGGTCGCGATTCCCGCGACGTTCTGGACCGGCTCATCGAACTCAAAGAGCGCTGCCGCTTGACGCTCATCCAGGGCAACCACGAGGAGATGATGATTGCCGCCCAGGAAAGCGAACAGGCGCTGCGGTATTGGGAGATGTGCGGCGGTTTCGCGACGCTCAACTCCTATCGCTTCGGCGGCAGCCTGAGGGACGTTCCCGCCGAGCATTGGGCCCTGCTCGACGAGGGCCGACCGTATTATGAAACGGATGATTTTATTTTCACGCACGCCAACTATCTGCCGGACGTGCCGATGAGCTTGCAGCCCGACTACCAATTGCGCTGGGCGCTATTTGAGCCGGAGCGCATGCACCCTCATATTTCGGGCAAGACCGTGTTCGTGGGCCACACGGAGCAAGTTGACGGGAACATTTTGGATCTTGGATTTGCGATCTGCATCGATACCGCGTGTTGGCGGCACGGCTGGTTGACCGCCATCGACGCTTCGACAAGGCAGATCTGGCAGGCCAGCCGGTGGGGATTGCTGCGCGAGCAAGGCGAGCCAAGCCATCGCGGTTGGTTAGCGCAGGCTCTTCAGACGGCTCCGGCCGCGGGATAGGTGCTGAACGTCAGTGGTTTCAATTCATAACATTGATAACTTCAGGAGAGCACGATGAGAAGTATGCTTGTATCACTTGCGGCGCTGGGCCTTAGCCTATTCGGCATGGCGCTTTATGGAGCAAAGGGATTCGAAAAAGCGGACAGTCGCGTTTTCGAGCTGAGAACCTATTACTGCCCGGCGGGCAAGATGGACGCCTTGCAAGCGCGATTCCGCGATCACACGTGCAAGCTTTTTGAAAAGCATCACATGACCATCATCGGCTTCTGGAATCCAACGGATGCCGAGCAAGCCCAGCAAAAGCTTGTCTATCTACTTGCGTTTCCCAGCCGACAAGCGGCGGCACAGAGCTGGAAAGATTTTCAGGCCGATCCGGAGTGGAAGGCAGTCAAGGAAGCGTCTGAGAAGAACGGCAAGCTCGTCGAACGAGTCGAGTCGGTGTACCTGAATGCGACCGATTATTCGCCGCTGAAGTAGCGCGGTATCGTCGCTCATGCCGAACGTGCACGGCGCGGGGACTTCTTTTTTCCCGCCGCGCGCTTTGCATTGCGATTCGTGGCGAGCGATGCCGCGCGCTTGGCTTTGCGATTCGCGCCGCGCGAGGCCGCGCGCTCGATGCCATATACCAACGTGACGATCCCTGACTTGAACAGCTTGTGATCCGTCAGCTTCAGCCTGGTCGGTCTGAACGGCCCGGGGAAAAGCGGAATGCCGCCGCCAAGCAGGATGGGCATCAGGGCAACTTCGACCGTATCCACCAGCCCCATTTCCAGCAGGTTGCGAAACAGCACGCCGCCCCCGAAAAGCCAGATGTCTTTGCCCGGCTGCTTTCGCAATGCAGTCAGGGTTTGTTCCACTTTGCTTTTCACAATGGTCACGTCCGGATGGTCCTTCTGGTGCAGCGTTCGCGAGATGACGATGGTTTGCATCCCGAAGCCCCACGCGGCGCTGCCGCTCGCTTCGAACGTGCGCCGCCCCATCACGACCGTATCGAACTCTTTGTACATGGCCTCGAAGTCGATCTGCGGGTCCATGATGATCCAATCGAACTCGCCTTTCGGGCCGGCGATGAAGCCATCCAGACTGGCCGCGACCGAATAGCGAATTCGTCGCATGGTACGGTGCCTCTCAAGCGCTAGCTTTGAGCGGATCTTAAGCTCGGCCGCCGGGTTGTTTGGCTCCGCCACACGATGCTGCTTCGGCATTCGTCAGCGAGCCGCCGGCCCGCGCCGGCGCCATACGTATCCGATAAGTCCCAGCAAGCCACAGGCGGCCAGGGCGATGGAACTCGGCTCCGGCACCGCGGCCCCCAATTGAAATGGAGAAAAGCTGGTGGTTTGAAACGTGATGGTATGGTCGAGCGTGTTGACCTGGCCGCCGAACTCCCACTCACTCGTGAGCTTGTTGAAGTGCCAGATGCCCAGTGTCGATTGGTCAAAGCCCACCGGCAGCAGCGTTGGGTCATAGGCGAACACCAAGGTGGCGGCAGCGCCGATCGTGCCGTCGTAATTGACCGCCCAGATTTGTGGCGACGTCGAAAGCGTCGAGGTGGACAAGGCAAACACCGGATTGGCTTGCGCCGCGGCGATCGCCGTCTGGTCGAGGCTGGTTTGATTCGGCAACTGCTGCACCGAAAACGTGCCGCCGCTGGTTGCGTCGTTGAAGTTGATCGACACGCCGCCGACCGTCGAAGCGCCACCCAGCGCGTCCGCCCCTGGCGCGGCGGGCGGCACCGCCGCCGCATTCCCAACCCCGTAGTGGGCCGTGGCAACCGCATGGACACTGTGCGTCATCGAGCCCGAGGTGCCGAAGGCGCCATACGTCGATTGATACAACCCGCCGACCAGCGATAGGGTCCAGTCGCCCGCGCCCGTGTTTGCGATCGACCATTGGCCGCCATTGGGCGTGGCCGGCGCGCCGCCGGAAAAAGTCGTGGTGATGCTCGAATTGGGAAACTGCGCCGTGTGGATCGTGCGCGTAAGCGAACCGCCCAGCAGCGTAAACGTGTTCTGGATGGCCGGAAATACGCCGCCTGTCTTGGTGACCGTATCGTCGAAATCCCAGGTGACCGGCGTGAAGTCGATGGTCAGTTGCCCGTCGGCTGTGTGGGCGCTGAGCGAGGAGTTGAAGCGGAAGTAACCCTGTCCGCCCTTGAACGACAAGCTGGTTGGCGTGTTGGTCGTGGGATCGAAATCGACGACGAAGTTGCCGCTGAGCGTGGTCGACATGCTGCCCGGCGACGTGGGGACGTAGGTTCCATGGGGATCGACGCTGCTGGTGTCGACGGCCGACAGGTCATGCCCACTTTGCGCCGGATCGATGGTGAAGACCACTTCGGTGGCACGGGCCGGCATCGCACAGGCCGCCACGAGACCGATCGAGGCGACGGTTGCCCGCCAGCAGATTCGCGCAGGCGCGCGCAGATTCGACGTTTGCTTGAACACGGTGGGCGCCCCTGATTGCGGAAGTAAAGACTGCGCCGAAGCGGGTCCGGCCAAAGACCACGAGGCGTGAGAGTCGCGAGCGCGAATGCCTGGGCAGCGTTTCTCGGGGCAATCGAGGGGCCGGTTTCCCGGCTAGAGGATTAGCTTATAACGAACCCGAATCGCGGAAGCAACAAAAAAATCGAGGGTCCTGCCGGGCCCGCCGACGCTAGCCGCCGTAGCCGATCCGCTTTGCTCTTCTGCCGAAGCATTCACTTCGACGAGAGTCGTTTCGATTGCGGCATCCGAGACAACAACCCCACTTGGTCCTAGCTTCCGGTCCGCCGTCGCCAGCCCCAAGCGGCCAAGCCAATGAGGCCCACGGCCGCGAGCACGATGCTCGATGGTTCGGGTACCGCCAACAAGAAAACGGTACCTATGTTGTTGTTGCCACCTTTCCCCGGCGTCGTGCCAAAGAGTCCGCCCGGGGCGAGTGTCAGATTGGCCACTGGATTGCCGCCATCAATGCCATCGTGGAATGCATGTTCGATTCGAAAGTCGCTCCCGTCGAGGTTGAGTGAGAAGATTGTTCCATTACGTACGCTTTCCACCGTCTGAAAACCACCATTCTGAGTTGTGCCGTAAAGCCGGGAACCAAATAAAGTAAGTCCGGCTTGGGGGTTCGTTCCGGTCTCTATGTCATTGAAAAAATGCAACGTTTGGTAGTTGCTCCCGTCGAGATTCATGCGAAACACGGTTCCGCCGAATCCACCGAAGGCTGTCGTGCCGTAGAGCATAGAGCCATACGAAAGCAAGGATGCCTCCGGATTAGTCGGCCCGCCGCTGGCGTACGTGTGTAGCACCTCGTAACCTGAGCCATCCGTGTTGATTTTGAATATATTGCCCTGGAAGGGGTTAAAGTCGTGCATGGTTCCATAGAGCGTCTGGCCGACCGCAATCAACGCCTCGTGCGAACCTTGGCCTTCGATTGAATTCGCACCACCAAAGCCATGCAGTACTCGAAAGTCGGAGCCATCGGTGTTGAGAGCAAAGGTCGTCCCGAAACCGGTGGGGCCACCTCCGGATGTGGTGCCATACAGCGTCGAACCCACGAGCGTCAAGCCAGCTCTGGGAAGAGCACCCTCGGTGGAAGAAACAAATGAGTGCACCACCTGAAAGTTGCTACCGTCAGTGTCCAGGGAAAACACGAATCCCACGTTCGTGACCCCACCCGAGACCGAAGTTCCATATAGCTTGGAACCAATCAGGGTGAGATCGCCCAATGTACCCAACCCATTCGCTCCGCCGGTGAAGCTGTGTATCGCGTGGTAGTTGCTGCCGTCGGTATTCATGGCGTACAGAGAGGAGCCAACCGCACCGTAGACGGTGAAGCCGTCGACAACAACACCTGTCGTGGGCCCCAACTGCGTACCATTAGAAAAGTTGTGCAGCACACGGTATGGAGCAGCGGTGGATAACCGAGGCAAGCTGAGTTGCGCGAGGAATAGTGCGCTAATGAGCAGTACGCGATACAGTCGCAGGACGAGACCAATGGGCGGGATTACGCTCGCCATGAGTTGACTGGCGGGCAAAGCGACGGCAGCGAACGTCGCAGAAGGACGGAGGATTGATTTGCTCATTGGCGTTACCCTGCGCGGGTTGATCGTCCAGCCAGCAGTCTAGTCTTGTGTCCAGGCCGCCTCAACGACCAGTTAATCACGGCCCGCGCCTCTTGCTCACCGACGAATCTACAAATCGCCTGCTGCGGGCCTCCGGCCGAGGGCCATTTTTTGAGCTACGCTTGCAATGGGTCGGACATCGACGGCCCGGCACTTCCGAGCGTTTTTCAAACCATCAAGCGAACCCTGGGGCATAAACTCCCATGTCCAATGCTCTATTAGAACAGAATGACGAGCAATCGGTTGCCGATGACCAGTGGTGCGTGGCTCAAGCCGAAAAGAACGGCAAGCCGCTCTTGATTCGATACCGCGGCGAGCGTCCGCGGGGCGTCGAAGCGACCGCTTTTCCGTTCTTGCTGTCAGCAACGTGGGCCTATCGACCGAACGGTTTTGGCCTGCCATCGGCCGAAGAGATGGAGTGGATGGACAAGTTTGAGGACGCCTTGTCGACGTCGTTCGAAGAATCACAGACGGCTCACCTGATGGTCGTTCTGACCGGAAGCGGCGAGCGGGATTGGCTGTGGTATACCCGCGGCGAAGAAGAAGCCATGCGCCAGGTGAACCGGGCTCTGAAGGACCACAAGCCCTATCCCGTGCAGTTTTCGGTGCAGCGCGATCAAGCGTGGAAAGCCTACTCGCAGTTTGTCGCGAGCAATGAATCGCCGAGTGGCGCCGGCGGGACCTTTGGCATCGTCCAGCGCGCGATTGCAAAAGCGTTTAAGGCCTTCGGCCGGTAGCGAGAAATTGAATGAGCGCCTGGCGCCGCGGTGCGCCAGGCGCGTCGGCTGTCGTGTGCTGACCGGCAACGGCGGCAACATGCTCCATGTTGAGCATGCGGCGCTGCGCTACTTTCGGACCTTCGATGCCGGCGGTGATGCCAGGGGTGACGGCCCCGGGCCTTTATTCAAGTACTTGCTAACGGGGATGTCGTAGAAGGCTCCGCCCGACGGTTGTCGCTTGCCGTCGACCGTGAGGGTGATGATGCGAATCTTGGCTCGGTCCAAGTATTCCTTCTGGATCTGCACCTCGCCCACGCGCGTGCCATCTTTCGTCGCTTTCAACTTGATGGGCTCCATCACGTCGTACGAGCGGCCGCCCTGCGGGTCTGTCTGCTTGCTGAAAGCAACCAGGTCGACCGAGTAAAAGGGCTTTAGTCTTCCTTCGTCGGCGAGCGTGAACACGACGGTCAACGTGTCGCTGCCCTCGTCGGAAACCTGCACGTCATACTTCAGGCCCCACTCGTCTTTCGAGGGACCAAGCCCCTGTCGTATGGCCCAGCAGCGGTCGGACGTCCATACCGTTGCCGTTATCACCAACATCGCCGTCACCAAGCGGGACCATCGAATGTTCATGGCAGGGTCACCTTTTAAGGATGCGGGTTATGTGTGCGGGAGTGCCGTGGCCGATGCGAGCGTCGGCGTCTCGGCGTGCGATCAACAAGGCGACCATTCAAGCCGCGCGCGGCAATTCGGGCAATATCAATCTGCGGGCTGAAAATCGCGGGCATTCGCGGCTCCGTCGGCGCTAACGGAGCACGCCTGAGCCCTTCTCGGCCTTGGTGGAGAAATCGGGGCAGAAGCCAGCGGCCACGTCCCTGCTCTTTCCTGGTGGGTGGACATGTACAATGAACGCCCCAGAGAGCGACTCGAGATGCATTTCACAAAAAGTGACGCATGATGAAAAAGAGCAGGGCGAAGCCGAAGGCCAAGGGCACGTCGCGCGCGAGCAAGCCACGCAAGTCGCCTGGCGCCACGAAGACCGCGAACGCAGCCAGCAAGTCGCCGAAGGCAGCCGCCAAAGGCAAGTCCGCGAAGGCCGGCGCGAAGCCCAGGCCAGCCGCGGGTGACTGGCGCGACAAAACTCTCGCAGAAATTCGCCGCATGATCCACGCGGCCGATCCCGACATCGTGGAGGAGCGCAAATGGATTAAGCCCAGCAATCCGGCGGGCGTGCCCGTCTGGTCGCGCGCTGGAATCGTGTGCACCGGAGAGACCTATAAAGAAGTGGTCAAGCTGACCTTCATGCGCGGCGCTTCGCTCAAGGATCCGCGCGGGCTTTTTAACTCCAGCCTGGAGGGAAACGCGCGTCGCGCCATCGACATTCGCGAAGGGCTCGGGATCGACGCGCGGGCGTTCAAGGCCTTGATCGAAGCCGCGGTCGCGGAGAATCTGCGCTCCGGCGGCTCGACGGCGAACCCCAAGTCCGCGAAGGCGCTCACGAAAACCAAGCAAGATGCGCGTACGGCCAAATCGAGCAAAGCGCGAAAAGACACGAACGCAAAGCCCATAAAGCTTCTGGCGGGAGGGAATCCGCAAATCGCGAAGGCCGATGGCGATGCTCCCGTGCAGGTTTATATTGCAGCGCTAACCGGCTGGAAGCGGGACGTCGCGGAGCGCCTCGATGCACTCATCGCGCGGAGCGTGCCCAAGGTGCGCAAGGCCGTGAAGTGGAACTCGCCCTTCTATGGCGTCGAAGGGCAGGGCTGGTTCGTGTCGTTCCACGTCTTTACGCGTTATCTCAAGGTGGCGTTCTTCGGCGGCGCGTCGCTGCGGCCCGTCCCGCCCGGCGGCACAGGCAAGGACGCGCGGTGGATCGACATTCACGAAGGCGATCTCGACGAGCGGCAACTGGCGACGCAGTTGGCTGGGTGGCTCAAGCAAGCCGCGGCGCTGCCGGGATGGATGGCGTAGGGGTGATTCGGCGGCGGCCTGACGGCCGAATCGCGCTCTCGATGGCACCGAGCGAGCAACGAGCCGGTCTACGCGCGCGAGGCGGTGCGGCGATTCAATAGCTGTTTCTGGTCCTTGGGAGTAATGGCGCCGTCGCCGTCGAAGTCGAAATACCACAGGTAGCCAGGATCGCCGACATGCACAAATCGCGTGTCCTTGAACCGGTCGAAGTCCAGATTGTCCACGTCGTGGTCGCCGTCGGCATCTCCAAACAGGCGGAAGAATTCATCCACACGATTGCCGCCGGACAGACCGTTGCCGTCGCCGTCGAGCTGATGGCCGAGTAGGTCGTGAACCTTCGCCGCTCGCACATTCAGATTGTAATTTCCGTCGGCCAATGACCCACCAACTACGTTACCGCCCGCGAAGGTGATCATGGCAA
>DATJEN010000085.1:0-8163 GCA_035496575.1 Pirellulales bacterium | reverse complement strand
CCAGCGTGCCGTGCCCTTCATTGGCTGAGCTCGGTTGCGCCGCTGCCAAGAGCAGCAACAGAAGGCACAAGAGCGCGCGGCGGAATTTCAAGAAGTGCAACATCGGAGGACTTTTCAGGTGGGAAAGCAAGCAGGTCAGGTGATTGGAATGTAATTCGCCGGCGCGCTGGGTTCCAGGCGCAATAGCCGCAACACCCGCGATTTGCGTATGTCGGCGGTCCTAACGATAATGGCCAGCTCAATTCGCCATTCATTAATCAACAGTAAGGCATTGCACCATGAAATTCTGCGTCCTATCGGTCCTGCTAACCCTCACTTGCACGCTGGCGACAGCCGCCGATCCGGTCGTGTACGAGCGCGTGATCGGCACCGAGTTTCCCGGCAAGTACAAACACCCGGCGTCGATCGAGGAGCTGGATAACGGCGATTTGTACATCGCCTATTACGGCGGTGACGGCGAATACGCCGAAGTCACGGCCGTGTATGGCATGCGAAAAGCCAAGGGCGAATCGACCTGGAGCCAGCCCAAGATTATCGCCGACACTCCGTTCTATTCCGACGGCAACGCCGTGATCTGGCAGGCGCCGGACAAAGTGGTGTGGTTGTTTTATGTGTGCCGCTTCGGCGACACCTGGAGCACCTCGCGCATCAAGGCCAAGTTGTCCCATGACGGCGCGCGGACCTGGAGCGACTCGTTCTTCGTCGCGCTCGACGAGGGCATGATGGTTCGCAGTCGCCCGCTTCTATTGGCCGATGGCGACTACCTGCTGCCGGTTTACCATGAAACGGGATTCGATACGGAGAAGGTCGGGGCCGACAGCACCTCGCTCTTCTTGCGCTTCAGCCCCAAGACCAAGAAGTGGACCCGCTCCGAGCCGATTCGCTCCCCCAAGGGCAACATCCAGCCTTCGGTGGTGCAGCTTTCCAGCAACCACTTGATCGCCTATTGCCGCCGCGGCGGCGGGTACGGCCCTGGAACCGAGGGGTTTGTCATCCGTTCCGAATCGCGCGACGGCGGCCGCACCTGGAGCGAAGGCCGCGACAGCCAGTTTCCAAATCCGAACGCAGCCATCGATTTCTTAAAGCTAACGAATGGGCATTTGCTGCTGGTCTATAACAACAGCCCGCTCGAGCGCACTCCGCTGACCGTGGCCATCTCGACCGACGAGGATAAAAGCTGGCCAGTCCGCCGCGACATCGCGACGGGCAATCACGACTACGGCTATCCCTATGCCATTCAAGCTCGCGATGGCAAGGTGCACATCGTATACACCTCCGACAAGCGCAGCACGATCAACCACGCCGTGCTGGACGAAGCGGCCGTGCTGGCCGAGCAGAAGAAATAACCTCCCCGCCCTGCTCTGCTATCCCAGATACTTCCGCAGCAGCTCGACCGTTTCGGGTTCGCGCAGCTCGGACTTGCCGAACCCGCGCTCGGCGCCCGCGGCGGTCGCTTGCTCTTGATACTGCGGATAGTTGCTGACCAGCATCACGCTCAGCGGGGCCAGGCGGGGATCGGCCTTGATGGCTTTGATGAGCGAAAGCCCATCGCTGCCGTCGCGATCGAAGACGCGGTTGACGAGCACCAGGTCGAATGGCTCAGCCCGCAGGCGTGCCAGGGCGTCGCGCTCGCCGTGCGCCTGGGCCAGGCTGGCCTCGAACTCGCTTTCGACCAGGTAGCGCAGCGATGCGTGGTCCATGCTGCACTGGCCGACGTCCAACACCCGTTTCATGTCACTTTTCTTTATCGCCGACGATCGCGAAGACGTGGTCTTTGTTGGCGATGAACAGGGTGTTGTTGGCGACCACCGGCGTGCTGTACACCGAGTTCGACATGCTATTCTCGGCGATCAGATCCATCTCTTTCGACAGTCGGAATATGCTGATGTCGCCGTCCTCGTCGCCAATGTACACCTTGTCTTCCACGATCAGCGGCGATCCCCAGGCGGCCGCCAGCATGTCGTGCGTCCAATAGGGCACGCCGGTCTTGGCATCCAGGCAGTGGAACAAGCCGCTAAAGTCAGCGACGAAGAGCAAACCATTCTTGATGGCCACGGTGCCGCAGGTGCGGTGCATGGTCTCTTCGAACTCGACCTTCTTGTTCTTGTTCAGATCGTAGGAAGCATAGTGCCACACGGCCGCGGAGTTTGGATTGGGCCGCGCCACTTCGCCGGCCTTCGTGTTGACCGCTTGCATGCGGTGATGCGCAATGGGCTTCGTCAGATCGTTCACGTTGAATGCCAGCTCCGCGCTCACGTCGCCGCGCTTGGTGGGATCGATGCACCATAGGTGGCCGACGCCCTCACCGTGCTCGGGGTCCTCGCCCACGCCCACATACACCAGTCCTTCGTGAATCACGGGCGTGCCGATGATGTGGTTGCGATCGGCCCGGCCTCCCAACGTGTACTTTGATTCCTTGGGATTGCAATCGAACTTCCACAGCAGCTCTGGCTTGCCGTCCTTAGCCGTGCCATCGCCCTTGAAGCTATAGAGCCATCCATCGCCGCCGCCGAATAGCACTTGGGGCACGCCGCCTAGCACCGCATAGGACGGCGACGACCACTGGCCGTGCAGCACGTTCGAGCCGGGCGAATTGTCCGTCCAGATCACCTTGCCACTGTTCTTGTCCATCGCTACGAACGACGGGGCGGATGGCGCGGGCAGATTCTCGTGAGCCTCGTCGACGCCATTTGACGTGCACACATACAGAATGTCGCCGACGGTTGTCACCGAGCAACTGCACATGTTGTGCTGCGACACGCCCAGGTCCTTCATCATGTTGACCCGCCAGATGACGTCGGCCTCGTCCTTGTCGTCGGTGTTGATCAACTTGTAGACGCTGAGCCTGGGCCCTTCGGCGCGCAACAGGATTTCGCGCGGGGCGCCGCCAGACGGCGTGAACGTGATTTTGAAGTTCGGTCCATCGGCGGCGACTTTTGCATCGGCGGGCACGTTTATGCCGACGGTCTTGAACTCAGCGGCCAGGCCCTCGGCAATCTTGCTTTCCTTGAGCGACTTCACGATGGGGGCAAACTTGTCTTTGGCCGCGTCCTCGTTTTTCGCGATGTCGAACAACCGGCCTGGATCTTTGGTCACCGGCCCATCGTCCTGGTTGTCGTAGAAGCCTTTTGTGTCGAGACACACGACTTCGCCGCGGTTGGTGACGTACCACAGCCGCTCGCCCTCCACGAGCGGTGTCGCGCACACGCCCTGCAATGGCCAGTCATGCACGCGGCCGGTCGGCAGTTTTTCGTTCGAGTGTTGCCACAGGAACTTGCCATCCTTTTCGCTGAAGGCCACGAGCACGCCCAAATCGATCGTGGCCGGATAGCGCTTCAAATAGCCTGCGCCGTTGTTCGTGCCGACGTACACCTGGCCATTCGCCACGACTGGATTGCCGTACGACTGGCTGCCGAGCGCCGCGGCCCATTTGACGTTCTTGGCTTCATCTTTTATCCAGGCGCCGGTTTTCGGGTCGAACGAGCCGATGTTCCACTCGGTGGGGATGTTTTTGCCTTCCGGCGTGTTGTTGCGCATGCTCGATCCGCCCCATTGGCCCCAATCGAGCGGGCCAACGCCTTGTGGCTGATTATCGGCCGGCGTGGATTGCGGCTTCGAGGGGGTGCCCACGGCCGCTACGACCGCTGTTTGTTTGCCCGCTGGCGCGGCCAGCAGTGGTCCGATCGTGATTGCCAATCCCACCACCACGGCGGAAAGCACCAGCCAACTCGAATAAACCCGATTCATCGCGAACCTCGTTAAGGGTGTGTTGCAGGATGTTGTGTCGCGCGAAGAAACCATCGCCGGCAAGCGCGCGTGCGCGCCCTAGGGCGTATTCTTCGTCACCGAGATATTGTCGATCGAGATCTCCGAAACCTGGGCGTTCCCCCACAGTCCCGGGCTGCCCGCCAGATTCGGGGCTTCATCCACGGCTTCGACATTCCATTGCGAAGGCTCTGGCTCGCCGCGCTTCCACGCTTTGCCCTTCAGCACGGCCTTGCCGTTGTCGGTGGCCGCGCGGAATTTCAGCGTGTACCAGGTGTTGGGCTCCCAGGCGAAAGGCACCGTTTTTGAAAACCGGCCCGACTGGGACGTCCACGAGCGAATTTGTAATTGTTGTTTCGCGCCCATCATGTCGAACGTGTAGCGCTGCGCGATCACGCCCGCGTCGGGCAAGATGTTGTTGGTGTAAGCGCCCCGGACGTCGGCCTGCACGGTGTAGTCGTGCAGGTCGTTTGGACCCATGATCGCCTGACTTCGCTGGCCCTTGGGAATCGTGGTCAACTTGACCATCACCTTGTCGCCATCCAGATCGCGCACCACGTGCCGATAGCGGGCGCCGACCCACGTGATCGGCACGTCCCCTTCGCTGAAGTCGAACTTCCAGGGCAGATCAGGCACGACGCGAATTCGGGCTTGCGATTGCAGGTCGCCGACTTTCACGGTAAGGATGGTCGCCGTGTGCGCCGAGTTGCTGGCCGCCAGGAAGTTGCCTTCTTTCGTGATCTCGCCGGGACCGGTGAGAGTGAAGCTGGCGTTGGTATTACGCAAGAACTGTCCACGTGAGTTAAACAGTCTCACGGTGAACTTCTGGTGCTGGCCAGGCTTGAGCAGCGACTCTGCCGGAATGACCTGGACCTGCGCGGGCTCGTCTTCACTGGCGCGCGGCGTCTCCTTGGCCAGCTCCGGGCGCGGATCGGCGGCTGGTTTTGTGCCGGCCTTGCCAAGGCAATACATGCGAGCGCCCGTCGGCAGATAAATACGGCCGTGCGAAACGATGGGCGAGCCGGTCACTTCGTCCTGTGCCGCCAAGCGCAGCTTATGCGTCAGCTTGACGCCGTCCTTGGTGGGCTTGAACACGTGCCAGGCGCTCGTCGTGCACGCAAAGATCTTGCCGTCGGCATACACCGGGCTCGAACGCATGATCGTGCCGATCATCTTCACGGGCTTGCCGACTTGCTTGCCGGTCGCGACGTCGACCACGTACAGCTTCGCGCCATCATCAAATGCATACAGCCGGCCGTCGACGAGCAGGGGCGAACTTTTGCCGTCCATTGCCGAAACGCGGAACAGCTCTCCCTTGTTCGTGATGTCCGGCGTGCGCGTCGGGTCATCAGGGCGGGGCTTGTCGGGCTTGGCGGCGCCATTGATGCCGACGATCGCGCCCATCGTCGAGTTGTCCAGATTTTCTTCGGCATGCGAAGCGTAAACCTTATCCCCTTCCACAACCGGCGAAACGTTGATGCCGCGACGCGAGAGCTGGAAGCCCCAGATCGGCTTGCCCGTGCGCGGTTGCCAGGCGTAGACGCCACCATCGCCAGAAGCAAATACGAGCGCTGCCTGACCGGCAAGCGTGGTTACAAACGGAGTGCTGTAGGTCGTGTCTTCCGGCAGCGGACGCGTGCCATTGAACCACACGTTCTCGCCGGTCTTCTTGTCGAACGCCAAAAAACGGTGCGCCGGCCGGGCCATGTCGCCCCAGCCGATGATGACTCCGCTGATGATCAGCAGGTCTTCGTGCAGCACGGGCACATTCGTACGACCACCGTACGTGTTGAGCATTCCGTACTCTTCATTGAGCGAATGCTTCCACAACGTCTTGCCGGTTTCGCCGTCCATGCATTGCAGATAATTGCAAACGCCCATCGCATAGATGTTGCCGGTCGTTGGATCGGCAACGCAGCTCGACCAGCCAACGCGCTCGGCGGGCACGTCGGAGAGGAACACGTTGAATTTGTTTTCCCAAATCTTTTTGCCGGTGGCGGCATCCACGCAGATAACCTTCTCGCCCTCCTTCGGCGTGTCGGGATCGGCGCGCACGATGGTATAGAGCTTGCCGCGAAGCACGATGGGGGTCGAAATTCCGCCCAGCTCGTCGTTCTTCCAAAGCACGTTGCCGTCGGCGCCTTCGGCGTTGGGATCCCAGCTATCGATGATGCCCGTCTCGCGCGAGATTCCATTCTGCTCGGGACCGCGCCAGTTCGGCCAATCCAGCGGGTCGGGTTCGGCCGCGCTTGCCGCGGGGGCCAGCAGCGCCAGCCCACAAAAGAAAGAAGACAGGATGCGGCCAACGACGGGCCACGAGTTTCGAAGAATCATGTTGTTCTCGTTGGTTCGAGCCGGCGTTCGCGCGAGCGAGAAACAGAGGGGCCTGCGCGGCCAGCCATGCTAAGTGGCAAAGTTCAGTAAGCTCGCCGCGGAATGTCGATGTTCCGGCCAGATTGAGGCGCGGAACGCTTGGCAGCCAATCGGTAGGAGTGCCTCGAGGCGGCAGGCCGCCCTAAAAATAGGATACGAAGGCCATTTGCGGGGAGCAAGCGGCGCGCGTGCCGAACGCCATCCCGAATTCTCTGAAAAACCGCCGCTTGGCTGCAGATTCCGTAAGCTTGACGGCCCACCAATCGTCCATTTATCTGCAAAGTGAGCGCCCGCGTCACCTGGTCGAACCTTCACCTGGTCGATCCGCCTAGTCGAACCACTCGTCACTGGCGTCGAACTTGGGCGACACGATGACCAGCACCTTCATCTCGCCGATGGCACGGTGTCGCACCCCGGGCGGGATCCGCACCGCGCGCCCGGGAACCAGCGGCACGCGCTCGCCGTCGAGCTCCATCTCGGCCTCGGGACCGCACTCCAGCACGTAATAGACCTCGGTCAGGCGGCGGTGATAGTGGGCCTGGGCGTCGTGGGAGATGTCGGTTTCGTGAATGGTCAGCGGAAAATCCGCGGCCGCCGTGAAGGCCCGGCGCGCGGTGCCGCACGGGCAAGTGACCCCCTCGAGCGCTCTGATATCGACGACTTCATAGCCCCTTGCGGTTGGCTCGCTCATCTATATGTGCCTCGAGCATTGGTTGCCGATCGCGTTTCATTGCAGCCAAATTCACCTTAGCAGTGCGTAAGCGGCGGGGCCACGGCCAAGGGGCCGCTAGCGGCCCCCTGCAATCGACAAGGTTTCACCGGATTACGCGCGTGGCAATGTTTACTTAACAGTCGTTGTAAACCATTCACCCAAAAATACTTCTGAGCGCTCAAGGGGTCTGCGCCAGCCAGCCGATACGGTAGTTGTTACCTGCCGAGGATCGCGTGCCGCCTAGGCACGTACAAGGGCGCGTCAGGGCAACCGGATCGGACTTTTCGAGTCAAGGATTGGCTCGACCGGTCCTGGCGCAACAAACCGCGTGAACTGCTGGTTCCGACCCCACCTTCCCTGCCTAGCACTTGCCCTCAGACACGGTTCCACCCAACGCGCTCAAGCTTCACTGAGTTGCCGGTGGACCGTCGCTTGAGCGCGACCGCGCAACGATAGCGCGATCGGGCGCGACGCAGCAAGGCCACGCAGGGCCATGCATCTGCAGTTCTACTTAAGGAGACGTTGCTCGATGAAATGGAACATGGTTTTTGGAGCGCTCGTAGTCAGCGTAGGCCTGTGCAGCCAGAGCTTCGGTTTCGAGCTCTTGGACCGCATGATCGGCCTGAATGACTGCGGCTGCAACAGCTGTTGCCAAAAAGCGCCGTCTTGTGGGTGCGACAAAGGTTGCGAACCCGCTTGCGCCGCTGCGCCCAGCTGCTGTGCGGCTGAACAGTCCTGCTGTGCAGCTCCCAGCTGCTGCCGGTCACGTTGCCACAAGCAGCATTGCTGTGGAAGTTTGCTGGGTCACCTGCACAACAAAGTGTTTGGTTGCGGTTGCCACTCGGGTTGCAACAGCGGTTGCGGCGGTTGCGCTGCTCCCAGCTGTGCCGCCCCGAGCTGTGCGGCTCCGGCTTGCGAATCGTGCGCCGCTGCCCCGAGCTGTGGTGCCGAACCGTCGTGCGGTTGCAACACCGGTTGTGGAAATGCGTGTGGCGGCGGCTGCTGCCGTAAGCATTGCCACCACCACTGCCACCACCTGCTGAACCTCTTCGCCTGCCACAGCTGCTGCAAGAAGTCTTGCTGCAACAGCGGTTGCAACAGCTGCGGCTGTGCGGCCGAGCCCTCGTGTGGCTGCGGTGGTGCCGGCGGTACGGCGGTTGGTGCTCCCGCTGATGACGCTGCTCCCATGCCCCCCGCCCCGACTGCCGATCCTTCGGCTTCGATCCAGGGCCGTCGCATGCTCAGCGCCAGCAGCAAAGTGGTCCGTCGCAACTAAGCTCGCAACGAGCAAGCGACTAGCTTGATCCTCGACC
>DATJEN010000084.1:0-24035 GCA_035496575.1 Pirellulales bacterium | reverse complement strand
ATTCTCCGGCGTCTTCAAGAGTCTGTTTTTCGGCGCGGCGATTGCGCTAATCAGTTGCTACCGCGGCTTCCACTGTGATCCCGGCGCCGAAGGAGTGGGCCGAGCCGCCACGAGCGCGTTCGTGATCTCGTTCGTGCTGATCCTGATGATCGATTTCTTCCTGGGCATCGCGCTCGACGACTTCTACCTGTTGATCTGGCCCGAGGGATCGAGGCTGTTCTAGTCCGTCAAACGCACATGGTCGCTGTTACTGACAAGCCGGGCAGCAAGTCGTCCTCGGGCGCGCTCATCGAGATGCGCGGCGTGGACGTCAGTTTTGGCCGCAATCCGGTGCTGCGCGATATCGACCTGGCGGTCGCGCACGGGCAAACGGTCGGCATCATCGGCGAAAGTGGCTGCGGCAAGACCGTGATCCTGAAGACCTTGATTGGGCTGATTCGGCCGACCCAGGGCGAAGTGCTGTTCGATGGCCAAAACCTGGCGCAGCTCGATGAGGCCTCGCTAAGCCACGAGCGGACTCGATATGGGTTCGTGTTCCAGCAGGCCGCGCTGTTCGACAGCATGACCATCGGTCAGAACGTGGCGTTTCCGCTGCGCGAGCACACCAGCAAAACCGATCGCGAGATTCAAGAAATCGTGCTCTCACGATTGGCCGAAGTGGGACTGCCCCCCAGCGTCGTGACCAAAAAACCCGCCGAGCTCTCCGGCGGCATGCGAAAACGCGTGGGCCTAGCGCGGGCGCTGGCGCTGGACCCCGAGCTCATGTTGTACGACGAGCCCACGACGGGGCTCGACCCCATCATGAGCGACGTCATCAACGAGCTGATTCTGCGAACCCGCGACCAGCACTCGGTGACGAGCGTGGTGGTCACGCACGACATGCGCACGGCCAAGAAGGTGGTGGACCGCATCATCATGCTGTATCCGCTCAGCCGGCTCGAGCCGAGCGAGCCGCAGATCATCTATGACGGACCGCCGGACAAGATCGAAGCGTGCGGCGATCCGCGCGTCACGCAGTTCGTGCGCGGCGAGGCGGGCGAGCGATTGATGGAAATGGAAAAGATGGCACACGCGAATTCAACCAGTGACCTGTAATGAAGGGCGGGCGCCCCACGCGGCGCGCAACTTGCCGAAACAAGTGATGAGCTATGGACGATCGAGTCGTTAAATTTCGAGTGGGCGTGATGGTGCTGGCGACCATGTTCATTGCCGGCATCCTGGTGCTGTTGTTTGGCGATGCGCGAGGGTTGGTGCGCGGCAGCTACACGATTCACATTCACTTTACCGATGCCCCCGGAGTCACCGACGGCACGCCCGTCCGCAAAAGCGGCATTCTGATTGGCCGCGTAACCAAGGTTGAGTTCGCCAAGCAAGGTGGGGTGATGGTCGAGGCGAAAATCGATGGCAACGTGAAGCTGTACCGCAACGAAGTTCCGCAGGTCAGCGGCTCGCTGCTGGGGGGAGACGTGGTGATCCAGTTCGTGCGCCGCGCGAACGGTCCGCCGCCGCCGGCCACGCCACCGCCCGGGCAAACGACGTCCAGGCGAGACGGCACCACGCTTACGGCGCAAGTTCAAGATGAGCCCGCCGCCGCGGCAGCCGCGCGCGCGGTCGCGCCCGAAGCGCAAGAAGTGCAGCCCGGCGAATTCATCGAGGGCTCCGTGGCGCCCAATGCGTTTCAGGTCATCACTAATCTGGAAAACGAGCTTGGAACGGCGGTCGGCGCTCTGAGCTCGGCCGGCACCGAAGTCGGCAAGGTAGCCGCCAACATCAACAAGCTGATCGAGGGGAACGACGCCCAGATCAACCGCATCGTCGACAAAACGGAAACCACGCTCGACAGCTTTCTGCGGGCCTTGGGCGATGTCGAAGACGTGATCGGCGATGAGCAAGTCCGCGATAACATCAAGTCGATGCTTCGCGACATGCCCGAGCTGATGAGCGACACGCGCAGCGCCATCAATACCATTCGCACGACGGTCGAGTCGGTCGATCGAAACATGCGCAATCTTGAGGGCTTCACCGGTCCTTTGGGTGAACGCGGCGAAGGCCTGGTCGAACGCATCGACCGCACGATGGCGCGCATGGACGAGATGTTGGCCGAGTTCTCCGACTTCGGCAAAAAGCTGAATTCGGGTGAGGGCTCGCTGGGCCAGCTCATTCGCAACCCAGAACTTTACCAGCATCTCAATACAGCGGCTTGCAACATCGAAAAGCTGACGCGCGAACTGCAGCCGATCCTTTCCGACGTGCGCGTGTTCTCGGATAAAATCAGCCGTCACCCCGAACTCTTGGGCGTCCGCGGCGCCATCCAGAACAGTCCGGGCATCAAGTAGGCCTTCGGGTCCTAAAACCCGAACCAGCGCCAGCGAGAGGTGTTCGGAGGCGAGGCGGGCACTCCCGGCGGAGCGGCCGGCGGGGGCCCTAAGGTCGGCGCTGCCGTTTGCGGCGCCGCGCCAGGCGGGACCATGCCTGGTGGCACCATGCCGGGCGGTACGGCTCCGGGGGCAAGCGGCGTGCGCGGCGCGGCGGTTGAGTTCCGCAGGTTTTCGGCCCGGTCGAGCAGTTGTTGGCTGGGCACGATGATCTGCGGCTGGAGCTGAAACTCGACCACGCGCTCGTCGCGAATCTCGCCTGGTACGACGTTCTCGCTGATAAAGTCGAGACCCGGATACTGGTACCAGGGCGTGGGAATCGGCTGCAGGACGGTCAACGTTTCGTAGCCGCTCAGCGAGAGGCGAATCTTGCGCGTGCCGTAATAGACGAAGTCGGTCGAGACCGGCGTCGTTCCGATTTGATAGTCGTCGACGTACACCAGGGCGCCCGGCGGATTACTGCGAATGGTCAGCCGCCGCTGCACGCAGCCTGCCAGGCACGCGCACACCAAGACCGCCAGCCAGCACAGCCGGGCTGGGCGCAAGCGTTCGCGGCGGCTGGGGATCTCTAGCACTTGAAGTCTCGACTTCTGACCGAAGCTTCGCTCCGGCAAATCTGGTCCACGCGGGGGCGAAAGTATAGGAGGGGGACTTATGGCCGACCAGCCGAGTTGCAGGCGCGCTGCCAACCAGAGCGAAAGGCCAGCCGCGCGAGCCTCCAAATGGGCGATGGAACGCGAGGGGAGAGCTGCACAAGCGGGCTCTGTTCCATGATTTGTGGCTGAGGTAGAATAGGCTTTTTGGGGATGGAGGCTCGATTGCTGGGCGGGGCCGAACTCTATCCATCCGCCGCGCAAACTCACATGACCAATATGGCCGAAACTGCTAGCAGCGGGCATCGCGCCTTGGAACATGCGGAGCTCAGCGACGTTGGCCTACGGCGCGGCAACAATCAAGATTCGTTCGCAGTCGTGCCGGCCAGTGACGATGCCGATTGGCGCCGCCGCGGCCACTTCTTCCTGGTCGCCGATGGAATGGGCGCCCACGCGGCCGGCGAGCTGGCCAGCAAGATCGCCTCGGAAAACGTCGGGCACACGTATCGCAAGTTGCTCGACCGTCCGCCCATCGAAGCTTTGCGTCAAGCCCTGGCGGCGGCCAACGCAACGATTCATAACCGCGGCCAGGCCAACGCCGAGTTCCAGGGCATGGGCACCACGTGCAGCGCGCTTGTGCTGTTGCCGCGTGCGGCCTTGGTGGCGCATGTCGGCGACAGCCGCGTTTATCGTTTGCGCGGCACGAAGCTCGAGCAACTGACGTTCGACCACAGCCTGGTGTGGGAGATGACCGCGGCAGGCCAGATGCCCAGCGGAGACGTGGCCAATTTCATCCCCAAGAATATCATCACCCGCTCGCTGGGCCCGCACGCGGAGGTGCAAGTCGATCTGGAAGGGCCCTTTCCGATCGAGGCGGGCGACGTGTATTTGCTGTGCAGCGATGGGTTGAGCGGCCAGGTGCGCGATGAGGAAATCGGCGCGATCTTGTCGGTGCTCGGCCCGCAAGAGGCGGTTCGCGCGCTGGTGGACATGGCCAACTTGCGCGGTGGACCGGACAACATCACGGCTCTCGTAGCGCGCGTGCCAAGCGTTCCGCCGGAAGAGCCGGAAGCCGCGCCGAACCCAGTCAATCAGCCCGCTCCGAGCCCGCCGTTGCATCCGCTGGTGTGGATCGTGATCGGCGCGGGCTTGCTCGCGGCGCTGGGGCTGTTCTTGGCGGGTCAAAATGTGCCGGCCTTCGTGGCGGTGCTGGTGGCCGGCGCGGCGGCCGTGTTCGCACTCGTGCAAGGGCTGGGCTCACCACCGCCCGCATTCCCACTCGACAATACTCCGCGCGGCCGTGGTCCGCACACGAAGCTGAGCTGCCAACCGAATGCAGAAGCCGTGGCCAGTTTCTGCCAAATGGCCCAGCAGCTGCGCGAGGCCGCCAAGGATGAGCATTGGACGCTCGATTGGGCCCGCTTCAACGCCTACGGCGAAAGCGCCCAGGCGGCCCTGGCTGCGCGCGACTACGCGGCCGCGATTCGGCAGTATGCGCTGGCCATCAGTTTCATGATGAGCGAGATTCGCCACCAATCCGCGCGCAAGGATCAGCGCGACAGTTCCGTGCTGGATATCTGACGCGACCCAGCGCGCGATGTTGGAAAACGGCTGCTCGCTAGGCAGCCAGCGGGCGTCGCGAATGATCGCTGGTTTGTTCGTGCTCGACCGCGCGCGCCGGACTTCTGATTTGGCGCACGGCTTCGATGACGAGCACGATCGAGACGCAACTGAACCAGAGGGTGGTGCCCAGCCCTAGCCATCCGATCCGTCCCAGTTGATCGAGCGCAAGATAATGCCCCCATACCAGCGCGATCGGCACATAAGCGACTAGCCTGGCAGTGCGCAGGCGGCCCACGGTCACCAGCCACAGTGCCGGAAACAGCACGGCCGGGTACATCAGCGTGTAGTAATGGGCCCGCGCGATGGGAGCAACGATTAACGTCGCGACGCACGCCATAGCGAAGCCGGCAACTCGCGCCAGGGGCGCGCCGGTCAGTCCCATCGACAACCCAAGCACCGCGAGCAGCAAACAGGCGCCGGCCCGCCCGCCCAAGAGCAGCATGCGCATGGAGTTTGAATCCATCAGGCGCGGCGGATCGCCGGGCTGGAGCTCCGTGTTATCGGGTGGTCCGCCTGCAAACACGTGGGCGGCCCAATTGCCCAGGTGCACCGCGCCGTTCGTGAAGCTTTGATTGCGAAGCGAGGTGCCATCGCCCGCGAAACTGTCGTTTTTCAGTTCGCCGGAAGCGGCCACCCAGCGCGACCACGAGTTCAAGTGCCGCAGGTTGTCGTTCCAACCGACAAGTGCCGCCGGAATCAAAAACATACAGGCGCACAGTCCCGTCAAGGTGCCAACTCCGGCGCCGGCTGCCCGGCCGAACCCGACCCGCGCACGCCAGGCTGCCACGAATTCCTGGACCAACACGATCCCGACAGGCAAGATCGGCGTCAGCTTCAAAACAATCGGCAGCGCGAGCACCCAGCCAGCCACAAACGACTTCGCGCGTGAGCGGCTCTCGATGACTAATCGCACCCCCAAGAGCAGCAAGTACAATTTGGCGATACTAACCTGGCCGCGCTGCAGGCAGTTGAGCGCCGGAATCAGCGTCGTGGCGACCGCCGCGCAGCCCAGCCAGTTCGGGATCACTCCGAATGGTCCGCGATCGGGCTCGTGGGGCAGTGCCAGGCGTCCGATGCGAACGCTTTCGAGATAGCAGCCCCAGGCCATGGCCACGCTGAGCGCGAACCAAACCAACACCTGGTATTCGGTGGGCAGGTAGTACAGGGGCGAAACCAGGATCGCGAACAGGGGCGGATATAAATATCCCCAGCCGCGCGGATTGGTAACCTGATAGGGATCGCGGCCGTCGAAGAAAGCCGCACCCGCCTCGGTGTACACGGTGAAGTCGGTCTTGTGGATGGCGGAGTTGGGATCGATGGTGCCCCGCACGCGCACGTCCACCCAGCCCCACACGGCCGTCACAATCACGAGGGTTGCCAGCACACGCGCGCGGGTAATGCGAATGCCGAGCCATTTCACCGGCGGCAGGTCTGCGCTAGCTGGCTCGACACTCACGCTTAAAGATCGCCGAAGGAAAGTTCAGGGCGCGCACGCCGGCGCGAAACAGGGTTACACGCAAGCATCGCGCGACCCGATCTGCTCGATCGATCGCAAACGCTAGCAATGGCTTGCATTTGGGTCAATATCGGTTGCCAGGGTTCCGACGCATAACCGGCGCGCGGAGGGAAAGGAATAACACCGCAACCGGAGAGGTCCATGTAGTTTTTTCAGTGCCGACTCGTCGTCTTGCCTCCGCGGCTCGGGCGGTGCTAGACTTCGCGCGCCCGTGCTGCGCGCCAGCTTGAACTTTGTTTCGGTGCCGGCCCGAGAGCGCGACAAGGAGGTCGCCCGTTGTTATCGAAATGGCCCATCCGCAGAAAGCTGCTGGTGGGAAGTTCTCTGTTGCTTGTGATTGTCGCCACATTGTCGTGGAGCGGCTTTCACGGCGTGTATGCCTACCGCAGCCTGGTGCGCAGCCTGAGTGGGCGCGCCGACGAGCTGCCGCTGGCCGCTGCGCTCAGCAGCCAGGTGAGCGATTTGCGTGTGGCAATAGCGCAAAACGCGCCCAAGCATCCCGCCGCGGCCGCATCGCCAAGCGACGAGGGATTGGCCGAATTCTCCGCCGCCTTCGTGCAAGGCGTCTCGAACCTGCGCAAGATACTCAGCGAGTACCGCGCGCATCTCGAAAACAACAATCCCCTCGATTCGCTGATTAACGATAGCCGCGGCGAACGAGAAACGGTTTCGAAGATCGAAGCCGCTCTCGATGAGATCGCTGTCGCGCTGCGCGGCGACGATTGGTTCGCCGACGCCGGCCGCCTGCACACCGTGAACGCGGCGCTCGATCGGCTGCAAGATTTGGCTGAACAGATCCCCGAGGTCTTGCACCAGCGGATTCAAAGCTTCCACCGCGAGGTGCGCGTTCAATATCGCACGTTTATCATCCTCACCTGGGTCACCACGGTTCTGGCGGGCCTGTTGCTGGCCGTCTTTGTGCGGCTGTTCTACGCCTGGATTTTTCGCCCGCTACGGATCTTGGTCGAAGGTTCGCGCCGCGTGGCGACCGGTGAGTTTTGCTATCGCATCTCGCTGCAAACCAACGACGAAATGGCCGAGCTCGCCCAGGCGCTCAATGACATGACCGCGCGGTTTCAGGCGATTCGGGACGGGCTGGACCGCGAAGTGCGCGAGCGTACCCAGCAGGTGGTTCGCGGCGAACAATTGGCCAGCGTCGGTTTCTTGGCGGCCGGCGTGGCCCACGAGATCAATAATCCGCTCGCTTCGATTGCCCTGTGTGCCGAATCGCTCGAAAGCCGCATCGAAGAAGCGCTCTCCGGCTGCCCCGCCTCGAAAACCGATCAGGGCGTGATCCTCAACTACCTGCGCATGATCCAGGACGAGGCGTTCCGCTGCAAAGGGATCACCGAGCGTCTTCTCGACTTTTCGCGACTGGGCGACGTGGCTCACCAAATCGCCGACTTGCGCGAGCTAATCGACGGCGTGATCGAAATGGTCAGGCACTTGGGCAAGTACCAGGACAAGCAGCTCGATTTCCTGCCCGGTGAGCCGGTGTTCGCTTCCGTAAACCCACAAGAGATCAAGCAGGTCGTGTTGAATCTGATCACCAACGGGCTGGAGAGCCTGCCGGCCGGCGGACTTTTGCAGGTGGAGCTGACTCCGGGTGAGCACGAATTGGCCATCACCTTCACCGACAACGGTTGCGGCATGACGGATGAAGTCCGCAAACACCTGTTCGAGCCTTTCTTCACGCGCCGCCGCAACGGCCAGGGCACCGGCCTCGGTCTATCGATCACTTTTCGTATCGTCGCCGATCACGGCGGACACATCGACGTTCATAGTGACGGGCCAGGCCAGGGATCGCGGTTCCGCGTATTCCTGCCGGTGGCCGAATCACAAAAGGAGTCGCATCATAGCTACCAAGCCGCGTAATCGCCTCAAGCTGCTGTTCGCCGACGACGAGAAGTCGCTCCAGGAGCTGATGAGCCTCGAACTGCCGCGCATGGGACATGAAGTCACGGTTTGTCCCGACGGACTGACCGCCGTCGCCGCCCTCAAACGCAACAGCTACGACTGCCTGTTGGTCGATCTCGACATGCCCGGCATGTCTGGCATCGAAGTCATCGCGAAAGCCAAGGAGCTGTCGCCGCAAACCGATGCGGTCGTGCTCACCGGAAAGTCTTCGCTCGAGACCGCCATCGCGGCGCTGCGATATGGGGCTTTCGACTATTTGACGAAACCTTGCAAGCTCGTCGAGCTGCAAGCGCTGCTCAACCGCGTCGCCGAGAAGCGCGAGCTCACCAACAAGTACCTGGCCATCAAGCGGCAGCTCGAGCGCTTGGAAGGCAAGAGCCAACTGATCGGCGCCAGCGCCGGCATGCAACGCGTCCGCAAGCTCATCGCCAAGGTCGCTCCCACCAATTCCACCGCGCTCATCCTGGGTGAAACCGGTACCGGCAAGGAGCTCGTTGCGCGGGCTCTGCACGACCAGAGCCTGCGGGCCGAGATGCCATTCGTGGCCATCAATTGCGGTGCTTTGCCCGAAAGCTTGATCGAGAGCGAACTATTCGGACACCGCCGCGGCAGCTTCACGGGCGCGGACGAGCATCGCGTGGGCCTGTTTGAAGTCGCAAACGGGGGCACCCTGTTTCTGGATGAAATTGGCGAGCTGCCCAAGGCCATGCAAGCCAAGCTGCTGCGGTTTCTCGAGAGTGGCGAAATCCGCCGCGTGGGCGAGAACGAAGCTTTCACGGTCGACGTGCGCGTGATCTGCGCCACCCATCGGCATTTGGAGCAGATGGTCGCCGAAGGTGATTTTCGCGAAGACCTGATGTTCCGCATCAATACCTTTGAAATCCACTTGCCCTCTTTGCGAGAACGCATCGATGACATTCCGCTGTTGGCCAACCATTTGCTGGCGCGATTTCGCCGCGGCGCTGTCGCCGGAGAGGAAAACTTCACGCCGGAAGCGCTGCGGGTCTTGGGCGAACATTCATGGCCGGGAAACGTCCGCGAGCTGGCCAACGTGATCGAGCATGCCACGATTCTATGTGACAGCGGTCCGATCGGGCTCGAGCACTTGCCACACAAGCTGGGCCACCGCCGTACACAGGCAGTCGCCGGGGCGCCTGCTTTGAAAACGATCGGCGGCGCGCCAAAGACTCTGCGCGAGATCGAGATGCAGGTGATCTATCAAGCGCTGGATCGGCTGGGTGGCAACAAGCCCAAGGTCGCCGAAGAGCTCGGCATCAGCCTTAAGACGCTCTACAACAAGCTCAACCAATCGGGCGGTCCGCTCGAGCGGTCCGCGTGAGCCTTCTCAGGCAAAACGAGCTTGCGCGCGCGTCTAGTCAACTTTCCGCACCACGCCGACCACCACTCCCAACACTCGGGCGTTCTTCACATAGATCGGCTTCATCAGCGAATTGGCCGGCTCCAGCCGGATACGGTTCTTCTCCAAAAAGAAGCGTTTGAGCGTCGCTTCGCCTTCTTCGGTTTGAACCACCACGATCTGTCCGTCCCGCGCCGTGCGCTGCTTACGGACGACGACATAGTCGCCGTCGGCAATTTGCGCCTCGATCATCGAGTCGCCCGATACTTCGAGCACGAACAGGTTCTTGTGACTGAACATGGCCTGGAAGTCGACGCGTTCGCTCTGCTCGATGGCCTCGTGTAGGACGCCGGCGGCGATTCGTCCGGCCAGCGGAAGCCCTTTTTCTTCGATCGGTTCGGCCGCGAGCTGGATCGCCCGCGACATATTGGGCTCGCGGGTGATGAGGCCTTTTTTCTCGAGGGCCTTCAAATGGCACATGACGCCATTGGGCGAGCTGATTTGAAACTGATCGCCAATCTCGCGGACCGTTGGCCCATAGCCACGGTTGCGAATCTTGTCCCGAATGAAGTCATAGACTTCTCTTTGACGCTCAGTGAGTTGATCGAACTGCGACATTGGCCGTCTTTGCCCCGGTGTGGCGGTTGGTTGCGTAGCACAACTATAATATACGCCTGTACATAAATGCAAATAGCATTTGTACACTTCTTTGGAGGGCGGCTTGCCGCCGGCAAAAACCGGCGTTTTAGCCCCCCGAAGCGGGTCCGAGGGCAAGCGGTTTTGCTTGACGAGGCACAGGCCGGGCCGACAATGACGTCGACGACGTACTCTTTTGGAGCGATGCCAGAGCCGTATCAACCCAGTCGCGGCGCGGCCACACCCTGCTAGCGAGATACCACCCATGACCTTCTGGCCCCGAAATTTGGCTATCTGTCTGTTGGCGCTTTGCTGTGTCCCCCCGTTGGCGACGGCTGCCGAGGGCGACAAGCCGCCCGCCAAGCTGGGCAAAGCCCTGCTCGCCAGCATCGCCGTAAAGGAGGACTACCCGGAGGGCATCGCCGGCGAGGGATTGTTTGGTGAAATGAAGCCGCACCTCCGCGATTTGATCGATCGACTGGATAAGGCCGCCAAGGACGACAAGCTGACCGGCGTCGTGCTCCGCCTCCGCGATCCCGCCATCGGCCTGGGCAAAGTCAGCGCCATTCGCGAGGCCGTCGCGCGCGTGCGAAAGACGGGTAAGCGAGTCTATGCGGATGTTCACACCGCCGGAACCAGAGACTTTCTGATCGCCACGGCCTGCGACCAGATCATCATGCCCGAGTCTGGCTCGCTGATGATCAACGGCATTCAAGCCGAGGTGATGTTCTTCAAGGGCTTGCTCGACAAGCTGGGCATCCAGGCCGACTTCATCCAAGTCGGCGATTTCAAGGGCGCTTCGGAGCCGCTCACGCGCAATAACATGAGCCCCGAATTTCGGGCTCAGTATGAAGCGGTCTTGAACGACTACTACGAGCAGATCGTTGAGACGATTGCCAAGGAGCGGAAGCTCGAAGCGGCCGAGGTGAAAAAGCTGATCGATCGCGGCATGTTCAGCGCCAACGAAGCTCGCGACGTCAAACTGATCGACCGCGTCGCCTATGAAGACGAATGGCACGATGCGCTCAAGGGCGAGCTGAACGCCGACGACCTGGCCATCGAGCGCGATTATGGCCGCAAGAAGTCCGAAGACCTCTCGGGCATGGCCGGAATGATGAAGCTGATGGAAGCCTTGATGGGCGGCGACCAGAAGTCCAAGAATAGCAAGAACAACAAAATCGCGATCGTGTACATCGTCGGCCCCATCATGACCGGCGAGAGCACGGTGGGATTGTTCGGCTCTCAAAGCGTGGGCTCGGACACGATCGTCAAAGCCTTGCGGCAGGTCAATGACGACCCGAAGGTGAAAGCCATCGTGCTGCGTGTCGACAGCCCTGGCGGTTCGGCGCTGGCCAGCGACCTGATCTGGCGAGAAACCGTTCGCGCGACGAAGCCGGTTGTGGTCAGCATGGGCGACGTCGCCGGCAGTGGCGGATACTACGTGTCGATGGGCGCGAAGAAAATCTTCGTCGAGCCCGGCACGCTCACCGGCTCCATCGGCGTGGTCGGCGGCAAGCTGGCGCTGCGCGGACTGTTCGACAAAGTTGGCATCAATACCGAAACGATCAGCCGCGGCAAAACGGCCGGCTCGCTGTCGTTCACCGATCCCTTTTCGCTCGAGGAACGCGAAGCCTGGAAGCGCATGATGCTCGAAACGTACCACCAGTTCACGACCAAGGCCGCGCAGGGACGGCACATGGAGTTGAAAAAGCTCGAGGGGCTGGCGCAAGGGCGCGTCTTCAGTGGCCGCATGGCGGTGGCCAACGGGCTGGCCGATCAACTCGGCACGCTCGAGGATGCGATCGCCGAGGCCAAATCGCTCGGCGGAGTCGGCGCGGACGAGAAAATCGATTTGCAGTTGCTGCCAAAACCGAAGGGGCTGCTGGAACAACTGCTCGGCGGCTCCTCGGTCGAGGCCGAAATCCGCTCCCTCGCACCGGAAGTGGCAGAGTCGCTGTCGCTGGCGGCCGAACTGCGCCGGTTATTTGCCGAACCAACCGTGATGGTGATGCCGTACCGCGTTCGTTTCAAATAACCCGTGGATTCGCGCTGCTGTCACGCGGTTACAGCGGGATGCCGTTCCAGCGCACGAAACCTTCCAGCGCGAAATACTCCGGCAACCCAAGCTGGTTATAGGCCGCCGCCGTGTGAAGGTTGCGGTCTTCGGCCCGCTGCCAAAATTCGCGCGGGTCGGCCCCCGGAAAGAGCGCCGAGTCTTTCTGCGACTCGTGCCGGAAAATGGCCGAGCGCTTGAGCGCCAAATCGCGTGGGCTAAGCGGCACGGCGACTTCGATTTCGTGCGGCGCCCATTCTTGCCAGGCGCCTCGATAGAGCAGCACTTCCGGCCGGCCGCGCGTGTCGCGCTCGATTTCGGCCAGGGCCCGGAAGATGGCCTCCGCGCACACGCGGTGCGTTCCGTGCGGATCGGACAAGTCGCCGGCCACGTAGATTTGCGCGGGATTCACGCGCTCGATCAATTCGCGCACGATCGCGATGTCCTCGCCGGTGAGCGGTTTCTTGGCAATGGTGCCCGTGCGGTAAAAGGGCAGGTCGAGAAAGTGCAAGTGCTCCTCGCGGCAACCAGCCACGATCGCTCCGGCCTTGGCTTCGCTCCAGCGGATGAGCGACTTGATGGCCAACACCTCCGGACCGTCACTTTCGCCTGCGGTCTTGTGAGCCAGCGAAGAGGCGACGCGCGTCAGCAGTTTTTGCGACTTGACCTGGTCGATGCCAAACAGCCGGTTGAACTCGGCGGCCAGGTCGGCAATCTGCCGTGCATCGTGGTCGAACACGGCGATGTTGCCGCTCGTCATGTAAGCGACGTGCACCTCGTGCTTGTCCTCGACCAGGCGAATGAGCGTGCCTCCCATCGAGATCACGTCATCATCGGGGTGCGGGCTGAAGCAGATGACGCGCTTCGCTTCCCGCCCGGCCGGATGGTATTCGATGGTTTCCATCATCCAGCGAAACACGCGATGCGCCACGCTCTGAGCCGGGCCATGATGGCGCAGCAGTTGGTGCAGGCCGTGCTCGCGAAGATCATTGTCGTCGAGCTTCAAGAGAGCCTTGCCCGATTTCTGGCTTAGCCACAACATCGCGCGCTTGATGAGCGCGTCGGTCCAGTCCACCTTGCCCAGCAGCCAGGGCGTGGTGATGGCGGTGAACTGGCCGGCGGCCGCGCTATCGAGCATCAGCGAAGCATTTGGGTGCTCGCGCAAATAACAGGCGGGCACGCGGGGCGTGCTTTCGCCTTCGGCCGCTTCGCGAACGATGCTGGCCTTGTGCTCGCCGAGCGCGATCAAGATGATCTTGCGCGCCTCGAAAATCGTGCCCAAGCCCATCGTGATCGACTGCAGGGGCACGTTTTCTTCGCTGAAGAAATCGCTGGCGGCGTCCCGTCGCGTCACCGGGTCGAGCGTGGCGACGCGGGTGCGGCAGTTTTTGGCGCTGAATGGCTCGTTGAACCCGATGTGGCCATTGCGGCCGATGCCTAGGATTTGAAGGTCGATGCCGCCCGCACGTTGGATGGCCGCCTCGTAATCGCGGCAATGTTCGTCCAGCCGGTCGGCCGGCGTCAGCCCATCCGGGATGAAGATATTCTCGGGCGGAATGTTGACGAACTTGAAGAACTGCTCCTGCATCCAGCGGCGGTAGCTCTGCAGCCGGTCGGGGCCCAGCCCTAGATACTCGTCCAGATTGAACGTGACGACGTTCGAGAAATCCAAGCCTTCCTGCTCGTGCAGCCGCACCAGCTCGCGATACATCCCCACGGGCGTGCTGCCGGTCGGCAACCCCAGCACGGCTTTCTGCCCCTGGACGGCGCGCTCGCGAATGATGCCCGCCACCACGCCTGCCACGTGGCGGGCCAGCTCCTGGTGCGAATCGAACACAAAGCAGGGCAGGGCAGTGCCCGGCAGCGGACGTAATGGGTTTTGATAGAGCATCCAGACCAGTATGCCGGAAGTGAGGCGTGCTTTCTAGGCGATCCATCGGGCGGCAAGCCCGGCCGGCGGCAAAACCAGATCAACCCTTACGGCTGACACGCTTCACCCAGAAGCCCATCGCAGACAGGATCATCAGCGAGACACCGAACGAAGTGATGACTTCCATCTGGCAGATGCGGTGCAAGGCCACAGTGAGTGCCGCGCCAGCAAGGCAGAAGTACACCGCCTCGTTCGAGACGATGCTGTAGCTGGGGTTGTTGCAGCGATAGGTGTGGTATCGCTGCTCGTAGAGGCTGAGATGCCCGAGGGTGCCGCCACATCCAGGGCAGGTTGGATTTCTGGTCATCGGTTTGATGACCGGGGACCGACCCACCGGACTCGATCATGCACGCCGTCGTACAGGTAGGCCGGCGTGTCTCGTTGCTGCTGGTGCAGGCGAGCAGCCCGCTGCTGCCGGGTCTCATACTTCGGAGCGTTTGCTGCCTCTTGAGCCTCGCGGGCGTCTCGCTCGCGGATCAACCGCTGTCGGTAGTCGCTATCACTCTCGCCAACGGCGTGGGCAACGCTGCATAGCAACAACATCAGTGCCGTCAATGTAGTCTTCATAGCGGAACACTACGTCAAGATTGAGGAAGTCAAATCGAAATGTTCCCGAACGGGAGCATTTTGGCTGGTGGCGTCCGAAAGTCCGCCAGATGTCGGCAAGTGGAGGGGTTTTTGATCCCGAACGGGAACATCTAGGGGTTAAAGCGCTAATTGCAACCCCTCACTAGGCCCTGCTAAGGTAAAACCAATTCGTAGGACTTCCCTTTTTCAAAGGGGAGTTGCATGAGCAAGTACTCGATGGGCAAGGAAATCGGCGGAATACTTGAACGGCTTAAGGTTTTGGAGAGCAAAGTCGGCTGCAACTGTCACCAATCAGCTACAGAGAAACCGAGTTTTTCCCTGTGCGCGGGCCACCTCAACCCACACAGGACAAAGCGAATGGCGAGCTATTCGCGGGTTCTGCCGCACATCTGATCCCGGCGACGGCGTGCTCAACCGATGGACACATAGCTACGACAAACGTGCCACCGGAGGTCGGCTTTCCGAGTTATTGGACGTATTGTCGTATTTGCTGCAATGGAAGCTGGTCCTACGTTTACGCGTATGTAAACGGACAAAAGACTTATGCCGCCCACGGTGGTTATTCATTTACCGTAACGTGCTCTGGACACAATTACATCTGTGGATGTTAGCGCAGCATGACCGCTGACATCGCCCCGGCATAGCTAGCAAAGAGCCGGGCATCAAGCCAACAGCTCGTGTCGCACTTTGCCCTCGCCGGCAATCGCGATGGGCCTGCCCAGCCGATCGCTGATCGTGCTGTGGGGATCGATTCCCAGCAAGTAGTACATCGTGGCCAGGATGTCCTTGGGCGAGATGGGCGTGTCGAGCACCGCGCCGGCGATGCGATCGGTACGGCCTACCACCTTGCCGCGCGCCACGCCGCCGCCGACCAGCAGCGTCGAATAAGCTTGCGCCCAATGGCCGCGGCCGCCCCCTTGCACGTTGTCGAGCTTGGGCGTTCGTCCGTGCTCCGTCGTGCACACGACCAGCGTCTCGTCGAGCATGCCGCGCGCTTCCAGATCGAGCACCAGCGTCGCCAAGGCGCGGTCGAGCCCAGGGCAGAGCTGTTCGCGCATCAGTTCATAGTGATAGTAATGGGTGTCCCAAGCGCTGTTTACCAGCTCGAACTCGTCCCACAGCACGGTTACGAACTGGGTGCCCGCCTCAAGCAGCCGTCGCGCCACGAGCGAGGCCTGGCCAAACAGCGTCATGCCATACCGCTCGCGCAGCGCCGCCGGCTCTCGAGCCACATCCAGCGCGGCCGTCAGGGCGCTGGTCGTCAGGTAGGAGAACGCCCGTTCGCGAAAACCGTCGAAGGTGCGCGTGGCGGCGCTCGAATCCGCCAGGCGTCGCGCGTCGTCGACTTGCTCGAGCAAGGAGCGGCGCCGATTCAGCCGATCGAGCGTGAGCCCCTCGTGCAGCCGCGCGTCGCTCGATAGCCCAAAGCGAGCATCCGCCGCGAGCGGCCCATACGGGTCCTGACAACGTATCGTCTGGTCGCCGAAGGTATAGGTCGAGGTTCGCGTGCCGTGTCCGCTAAAATCGCTCCACAGCGGGTCATAGGCGCGCCCCAGCCAGGAGGCATAAGGGCCCGCATTGTCACCCGCCGCGTATACGCGGCGCGAACTCAGGCGCCAGGGCAGGCCGACGTTGCGCGGAACCGCCTCGGCCGCAGCGCCGCGCTGATCGGCCAGATAGTCGACCACCGACCCGATGAACGGCCAATGCCGCGGATCGCGCGGACTCATCTGCAGCGGCACGTCAATCGTGGGGATCGAAGTCAGCGTGAACGCCGAGGCATGCAGCGGATAAGGGTGCGTCATCGAGCGCACGATCGTCGCGCGATCGATGATGCGGGCCGTCTGGGGCAGCAGCTCGCCGATCTGCACCCCCGGCACGCTGGTGGCGATCGCTCCCAGCTCCCCGCGCACTTGTGCCGGCGCCTCGGGCTTGGGGTCGAACGTCTCCAACTGGCTGGCCGCGCCGTACAGATAAAGAAGGACGCAACGCTTGGCCTGGCCGAAGCGCGGGCCGCGGTCGACCGTTGCGGCCGGACAAACCTTGTCGCCCACTTGCGCGCCGAGTCCCAGCAGACCCAGTCCGCCCGCGCGCAGGAAATCACGGCGGGTTACCCCATCGCACAGCCGCTTATGGGAACCAAGGATTCGCAACATTGGACAGCGTCCAGCAAGTTCGAATCGATCAGCCGGCCTCTTTGCTTTTTACTTCTCGCGTCAGCGCCATGTTATCGCGGTGAATCGCCTCGTCGTAGGGCGCGTGGCCGAGCAACGCGGCAATTTGCTCGGTTTTGAGCCCCTTGATCTTCAGCACGTCGTCGAGGCCAACGGCTTTCGATAGTCGCTCATGATCGCCATTCTAAACCGAAGAGGCTGCCCGGAGGGCGCGATAACAGGCTCTTGCGACCACCATAGCTACAACCAGGCAGCACACCCCCGGCAGCCATTGGCCAAAGAGCACGAACAAGCTGCATCGCTCGTCCAGGGGAATCGCCCCCAGGTAGGTCGGCTCGCGAAAGTCGGCAACTTCGGGCGAGGCGACGATTTGCCCGTTACCGTCGATCACTCCCGAGAGCCCGCCCGTGGCATTGCGCACGATCGAGCGGCGCGTTTCAATGGCTCGCACGCGGGTCATGCGCCGCATCGTTTCGGCGGCCGCACCGGTGGCATCGAAAGTCTCCGAAGATGCCAGCAGGAAGAAATCGATGCCGCCCGGCTGCCGCATGAATTCTCGATACAACTCGCCAAAGGCCGCGTCGTAGCAAATGGTCGCAGCCAGGCGATATTTGCCGCAATTGGCCCCGGTGGAGAGTTCGAACACCGTCCAGTCGGTCCCACGTCGATAGCGATCCTCCCCGCTGCCGAAACATCGGCCAATTGGCGGCTGAAATTCGGAAAACGGCACGAGCCGCAATTTGTCGTAGGCACCGCGATAGCCAATAACCGGATCGATGTGAATCACCGAATTGGTCGTGCCGCCGGGGCGTTCCAAATGGCAACCGATCGCCAGTATCGCGCCAGCCGAACGTGCGAATCGCTCGAGTGCCAGGATTTTAGGTGAGTCGCTTGGACTATGGGGGTTTGCCTCGTGTCCGTCGCGGATGCGGAGCGTCGCCTCAGGCCAAAAGAGAATATCAGTCCGCTCGTCAGCGCGATTCACGAAGTGCGATCCCGCCTTCTCCATTTCCGTCGGGTCGTTCAAAGAGGGCTCGGCAAACAGGTAGTGCCAGCGCGGCATCAAGCAAACGGTGGGCCCGGGCGACGCGGCTTGCTGCTTGACTCGCCAGGTACCATAGCCAGCGATCGCGATGAGCATGGCAACGCCAGCCGCCAGCGAAATCCATGGCGGCCTCGCCGGTTCGGCGTGCCACCGCCGCCAGGCGAAGCGGCCCAGGTCAAACGCCAGGCCATTGACCAGCGCGACGACCATGCTCACGCCGATGATGCCGCTGACATCCGCCGCCTGAATCAAGGTCTGCTGTTCGCTTTGGCTGTAACCGAGCAGGCTCCACGGATCGCCGGTTTCGTCGACGAGGTACCAAAGCTTCATCCGCGCCAGTTCCATGCCGCCCCACAGCACCGGCAGTGCCAAGGTCATCGGCCAGCCGCTTGTCCGGACGAAGCAGCGGCCCACGGCCACAAGCGCGGGCCACGACAGGCCCAACAGGGCTGCCTGAGCCAACCAATGCGGTGCCATCGGCCCGGCGAGGCCCGCACCTCCGTAGGCAGTGCGGATCCAATCGAGATCGACCAGGTGGAAGGCGCATCCGCCCAAGTAGGCGCCTGCACAAACACCCCATCGCGATTTGCGGTCCACGAGGATTACGGCCAACGGAACAAGGGCGACATAGACCAAGGCGTCCGCATGCCACGGCGAAAAGACTGCCGCCATCGCCGCGCCGCTGGCCGCCGCTAAGAGGCCGTACCCAAGCTCACGACTCCACCGGCCGCCGGCCGAATGCCGCCGGTCGTCAACGGGCGATGGAAGGATTGCGCTCATCGGCGGCGCTTCGAGACTGGGGCAGCGTTCGGCGGTCGATGGCCACATGCAGCACCAGCGCTATCACGGCGATGCCAAAGATCGCCGCGACGCGCACAAGCGTCGAGGCACCGACCATTTCAGTTGACGATCCAAAGCAGCCGCACGACATGTTCAGCCCGTTGGCGTAGGCCCAAGCCTGCGCCGACATGAAGACGGCCAACAACGCGCTCGCCAGTATCAGCGCGCCGCCCACCATCACCCGCGCCACCAGGCAAATGCCCACCAACAACATCGGAAGCATCATCGCGGCCAATTGTCCGACGCGGGGCGAAACCAGTTGGTACTGGTAAACCGAGGTCAGAAAGAAATACGGATTTCCCAGATGGGCAAACGCACTGAGCAGCAGCACGAATCCCAGCAGCACGCGGGCGGCGATCTCCAGCGGCTCGGCGAATCGCCACAGCCCGGCCGATGCCGTCGCATCCGCGGTCGTCGAAGCGTCCAACTGGACAACGGGAGGGCTACTTTGCACCGCCGGCTCCTTCGCCCTCGACAGCCTTCTGCTCCCACTCTTTCCACCCGCCTGTGTAAATCGAAATGCTTTCGAATCCTAGCGCCGCCAGCCGATAGCCGACCTCCTCGGAGAACGGGCAGCCCTCACTCTGACAGTAAATGGCCACCGGCGCCGCATTCGAAATGCCCTGCAACGCCTGCCGCTGCTCATCGAGCGTGGCGTCGACCGGAAAGCTTATCGCCCCCGGAATGTGCCTCTCAGCATACGTCGCTGCGTAGCGCGCGTCGATCACCACTAGCCGCGGCTCGCTGCGGGCCTGCACGAAACCCGCATAATCGAGCCGAGCAAAGTCCCGAGTGAACTGCGAAGCCACAATCGAGGCCACCGCGTGCCGATTCTTAAAGAAGCCCTCGTCACCGGCGGCGTGACAAACGAGGCCCGCGATGGCCGCGACCGCCAGCAGCCCGATCGACTCGGTCGCATACCGCCGCCAGCCGACGGACGCTACGGTCCAACGCACAGTCGCCCACCGCACCAACACGACCGCGACGCCGCCCAGCAACAGAAAGCCCAGCGCATAGCTCGGTAGGAAGCGCCACAACGGCAACTTGATCGGCGCGTTGGACACGATCACGCCAGTGCCATCCCAGCGAGCGAGCACATCGGCCAAGGGCACCAGCTCCAACTCGCGCGGCGCATCGACAATCCGCGCACGCTTGCCGTCCATGCCGACAAACAGCACCCAATGGTCGAACAGCGTCTGCTTCGATTTTCGGTTGGCCGACACGTGCAGGACGATCGGAAGCTGCGACGCCTCCAAAGACTCGGCCGTCAGGCCCTCGACCGGCAGAGCATGGGCCCCGGCATCTTCGGCCGCGCGCTTCAATTCCTCGCTCGAGCTGCCCTGATGGCTGCCGATGTATTTCGACTTGAGCAAGTCTGCAAAGGCCACGTCATGCCCGAGCGCCTTGAGCGCCCCGAAAAGCGAATACAGCCCGCAGAACCGGCCGCCCAGGATCGGCCGATCGACGAACTGCGGACCCACCGGCACTTGGAATTGCACGTCCGCCGATTGAGCCGGCGGCGACGGCTCTGTTGGCGATTGCGTTGGCTGCGATTTGGTTTGCTGCGCCGGTTCACCTTGGCTTGGATCATCAGCCCGCAAATGGGCCGCTCCGCACGCCAGGCTTGTCGCCAGACAGACCGACCACGCTCGCAGCGACCAGAAAGAATTACACATGGGCGAGTCGTTTCTGTGGCTTCCCGGACACGACTGCCCGGCTGTCGTTGTTCAAGCCCCCGCCATCCGCCGCCGCACGAGCCAGATGGCCAGACAGACGCACGCAATCCCACACACGGCCATCGTGATCACCCGCAGCCAGCCCCCCTTGGAGTTGACGAACGTCACGGAGTCAAACGGCTTGAGCGCAGCCTATTCGATCCGCTTAACCGGGCCGCCGTTCTTCCACACGTAGTTCACCTGCGGATCGTCCTGCATAGACACGGGCGTGCCGTCTGGGATCTTCATCGTCAGCCGAAAGGCATCGGCGGCGTTGACGTCCGGATAGGCAAATTGTTCCAGTGCCACGGCACTTCGTGTCGTCGCCGCCGCCCCATCGAGAAACGACTGGCCTTCGGTATAGGTAAAGCCCGAGATCATGTCGCGCTCGCCAAAGCGCGTGAACGTCACGTTGCCGAAGTCGCGCACGATTTCTTTCCGCACGCCTGGCGGATAGCCGACGACGTCGTAGTTGACGGTGGCCAAAGGTTTTCCGAATTCGAGATCATCGGCGCGCTTGGTCAGGATCATCTTGACCGGCCAATAGTTCCTGGCCGGATCGAACCAAACTTGTTGCGCACCATAGGCGTTGTCGGCCTCGACGAGCACCACCGGCCGGCCGTCGAGCTGCACGTTCCTGGCCGAATTCTTGCCCGACAGGATCACCTCCGCCAGCGGCTTGTCATCGTCGTCGGCCAGTTGGCCGAACAGGATTTGCACTTCGCGTAAATGGTCCAGTGGGCGGCGGACTGCCTTCGATCCGGAGGCCGTCACCAACAGCCGCGGATTGCCTTTGCTATCCGGCGCAACTTGACCGCGGATCGAACCATCGCCGGTCACGACCAGGTCCCATTGCGCTTCGCGCCATTGCCGGCGGCTGTCGCGAGAACGGGCCTTCAGATGCTCGATCTTCCAGCGCCCCTGGTCGCGGCGACAAAAAATCAAGTCCTCGCGAATCAATTCGTCCCGCGCTCCGCCGGTCACGGTCAGATAGGTTTTGACCGTGCAGCGAAACTGGATCGTGGCCAGCACGTCCAGCGATTGTCCGTACAACCGCAGGCACGAATCCACGTCCTGCGCGTGTGCCGCGCCTCCGCACACAAGCAACGCGCCAATCAGAAGCAACGCGTTGCGGCCGCTCGCCCCGAAGACCCGCATGGCCATGCTCGGCTGAAAGAAAAGCTGTCACCTCAAGTGGCCACCCGTGGCCGCGTGGACCTAGCGGCACTTCGGCTTGGGAGCTCGCGCTTCGCCGCCCGTGTAGCGCGTGCAACCCGTCATGTCGCAGGCGGTGAACGTCTCGCAGACGTTGGTATTGCCGTTTTTGCAAATGCTGAAATCGTCCAGGCAGGGAGAGAAGCAATCGGCCGTGCCGTTATTACCATCCGCGTCGCAGACCTCACCGATGCCACCGATCACCGTGGCGGACGCAGCCAGCGGACGAACCGACCACGATTGCACTAGCAACGGCAGACCCACCGCAACCGCCAACAACCAAACCCAAACTCCACTTCGCGACGACATTGAGATGCCTCCTGACGCGTGAACGTTTGTGAAGGACGACCTGCCGGAACCCATCCCGCGGCACTCTCGAACTGGCGTTCAAACTCCCTTGACCGTAGGAAACCGAGGTGCAGATGTCAACGTTTTTCCTCGATCGACCTAGAACGGGAAGTTGACAAGTGTCTGATTGTCGCGACGGTGAATCAAATGCCAGATCTCCTCATCGATATCATCGGCCACGAAATGCACCGACGCGTCGCCCATTGAAATCACCACGCCGTCGGGATGCTGGCTGCGCGCCGTGGCCCGTTCACAGATCTCCGTATTCAGGCTCTGGCAAGGCATATTCTCGGCTTCCAGTTGCCCGCCGAGCGCCTGCGTGACCGCCGCGCATCCTTGGAACCGATCGGCTCCGCGATTCGGCCCGCGGTTGCCGTATCGCCCGTGGCCAGCAGTCACGCTGCAACCGACGTAGCCCAGCGCCCACACGCCCCGACGATCTGTCATGTCGAGGCCCGCACGAATCTCCTCCAGCATGACCACTTTCGAACTCCCGGCGGGAAACTGTCGCAGGCTGAACGAGCGGTTCACTCCGCCGACGCCGCTGCCCCATAGTTGATCGTTGGCCGTGGCCAGATCGCGCCCCCGCCAGGCGTAGCCATCGGTGCAGTTGGCCGACAGGTCCTGCAGGCAATTCCGGTTCGTTCCACCGTTGAGGGCATAGTTGCCGCGCGCGTAGCCCGCGTCGGCGCCCGAGGTTCCTCTTTGGAAATGATTGTCTGCGCGGCCGAACGAGTCGCTCGGGCATTTGACGATCGGCAGATCGGTCGCGCGCACGCGTTCGTTGCTTGGATCGCCGATGGGCCGTTCGAGAGTCAGCCCGGCGTACAGCGGCTGCTCCTCCAGATTCGGTAGTAACAGAATCAGCCAGTTGGCGAACATCCGGTCGTCGCTGGCCGCGCCGGCGGAAACGTGATCGATCACGCCGATCGGAAACTCACCTTTTCCCAAGGGTTCACCGGGGGGGCCCCAAATCGCCGCCGGTGGGAGCGTGCGATGCTGCTCGTTGTAAGCGTGCAGCGCCAGACAAATCTGTTTCAAGTTGGAACTGCATTGCGTGCGCCGCGCGGACTCGCGCGCCCACTGCACGGCCGGCAGGATCATCCCCACCAGCAACCCGATGATTGCGATCACAACCAGAACTTCAACCAGCGTAAAGCCCCAGCGGCCCTTCCGCCGGCCAGTCGGCAGGCCAAATTCGCCGGGTCTTGCGTCATCGCGGCACATAGCGACATTCTAGTCCGTGGACGTGCACCATGCGCGGGAGCAGTCCTCACCGAGCGCATCAGCGCTTCAAATGCCGCAGAAAATACTCCGCGATCCGCGTGTAGAGCTCGCGCACCGTTGTCGGGTCGCTGACCATGTGCGTCTGACCGGCCACCGGCAGGACGTCGCAGTGGCGGCCGGCGCGAGCGTCCAGCAAGTTCGAATCGATCAACCGGCCTCTTTGCTTTTTACTTCGCGCGTGAGCGCCATGTTGTCGCGATGAATGACCTCGTCGTACGGCGCTCGCCCCAGCACCGCGGCGATCTGTTCGGTCTTCAACCCTTTGATTTTCAGCACGTCCTCCAGGGCATAGTTGGTGAGCCCGCGGGCAAATTCCTGGCCCGCCGCATCGCGCAGGGAGACGATATCCCCCTTGCGAAACGCGCCGTTTGCATCGCTGATGCCGATCGCCAGCAAACTGCGCCCCTTGCGCTCGACCGCTTCGCGCGCCCCGGCATCCAGGACCAGCGCGCCGCGCGGCTGCGCCGTAAATCCGATCCAGCGCTTGAAGGCGGAGAGGGCCTGCCCATGTGCCAGAAACAAAGTTCCAACCGGTTCGCCGGCGGCAATTTTGGCCAAGGTGCCGGGCGTGCGGCCATTGGCAATGATGACATTTTCGCCCGCAGCGGTGGCAATGCGCGCCGCTTCCAGCTTGCTGGCCATGCCCCCCTTGCTCAATCCGGTCGTTCGGTCGCGCACCAGATCGAACACGCCCTGGTTCAGCTCGGTCACCGTGGGAATCAACTTTGACCCCGGCAGGTGAGGGTCGCCGTCGAACAACCCATCCACGTCCGAAAGCAGCACCAACAGGGGCGCGCGAATCAAGTTCGTAAGCATCGCGGCC
>DATJEN010000083.1:0-8796 GCA_035496575.1 Pirellulales bacterium | reverse complement strand
AGGCCCTCTGGCAATCGCTTTTGGCGGGCCGTAGCGCCGTCGGTCCCATCCAGTCATTCCCGGTCGATCACTTGCCCACCAAGTTTGCCGCCGAAGCGCGCGACTTCACCGGTTCCATCGATGACTTTGGGCCACTCGAGTCCGAGAAGAAAAAAGCCATCCGCAAGGGCCTCAAGCTGATGTGCCGCGAGTCGCAAATGGGCGTGGCCGCCGCGCAACGCGCCCTGACCGACGCCGGCCTGGGCGAATCCGGCAAATGCGATCCCGACCGCACCGGCGTCGTGTTCGGGTCCGACTACATGATCACCCTGCCCGAGGATTTCACGGCCGGCATCTTGCGTTGCATCAAAGATGGAGAATTCGATTTCTCCGAATGGGCCACGCAAGGCATGCCCCAGGTCACGCCCTTGTGGCTGCTCAAGTACCTGCCGAACATGCCGGCCAGCCACGTCGCGATCTACAACGATTTCCGCGGCCCCAACAATTCCATCACCTTGCGCGAGGCTTCGGCCAACGCGGCCGTCGGCGAGGCCTTTCGAACCATCGCCCGCGGCAGCGCCGACGTCATGTTGGCCGGCGCCACCGGCACCCGCGTTCATCCCATGAAAATGGTGCACACCGTTTTGCAGGAAGAAGTCGCCGCCGAAACCGATCCCCAGCGCGCCAGCCGCCCGTTCGACCTGAACCGCATGGGCATGGTGCTAGGCGAAGGAGCCGCGGCAATCATTCTGGAAGAGCTCTCGGTTGCCCAGGCACGGGGCGCCACGATATTTGGCGAAATCGTCGGAACCGCCTGCGGCACGGTATCGGCCCGTAATGGCGTGGCCCACCGCGAAACCGCGCTCACCAACGTGATGCGTCGGGCGCTCGACGATGCCCAGTGCACTCCGCGCGAGATTGGACACGTGCATGCCCATGGCCTGAGCACGCGCAGTTGCGACGAGGACGAAGCAAAAGCCGTCCGTCTCATCTTCGGCGATCACGCGCGCAAGGTGCCGGTCACGGCCGCCAAGAGCTACTTTGGAAACCTGGGGGCCGCCAGTGGCCTGGTCGAGATGGTCTCCAGCGTCATGGCACTCAAGCATCAGCGGCTGTTCAAGGTTCTCAATCACGAAACGACCGATCCCCGCTGCCCGCTCTCGGTGATTCGCTCCGAGGATGATCCCGGCGAGAGCTTCTTGACCATCAACGTCACCCCCCAAGGCCAGGCCAGCGCGCTCATTGTGCGCGCCGTCGCCTAGGCTCAGCAGTCTTGCATCGGTGCATCGGTGCCACTGGGTTCACCAGTGCCCGGCGGCGTCATGGTCCCGACCGGCGCGTGCAAATAACCGGCAAAACTGGCGTGCCGGGCCGGTGTCAGCTAGGATGGATTGAGGCGCCGCCCACTAGGTCGCGCCGTGCTAAAGCGGCCCTGGCCCGGCCGCGTTCGGGGCATTCGCTCACTTCGAGTCCGGAACCTCACGCCATGCGCTATGTCATTTTGGCCCTAGTACGGGCCGATGCGATCTCGGCCCCAGCTCGGGCCCGCGCTCCACGTCGCGCCGCGCGCTTGCCCGTCGGGCGGCACGCGTTCACCCTCATCGAAATGCTCGTGTCGCTGGCGATCACGCTCATCATGATGGGCGCGGTGGTCACGCTGTTCGGCACCGTGACCGATAGCGTCTCCAGCAGCAGGGCTTTGCTCGAAGCCTCCGACCGGCTACGGGCGTGCCGCAACCGCCTGCAAGCCGACCTGCAATGCGCCACCGCCTCGATGAAGCCACCCTTGCGCCCCGAAAACGGCGAGGGGTATTTGGAGATTCTTGAGGGACCGGAAACGGACGGCCTCAACAGATTCAATGGTACTTCGCCTCCGATAAACACGCTCTTCGGCGATACCGATGACGCGCTGATGCTGACCGTGCGCAGCCGCGGCGAACCATTCGTTGGAAAGTACAATGGGACGACGATCGAATCTCAAGTGGCCGAAGTGGTTTACTTTTTATCGCGATCTTGGTCCCCTGGCCCCGACGGAATCTACGGCAACGCGGACGACATTCGGTCGAATGAAGCGAGCATTGACGCAATTGCCAGCGATCCGCTGCAGGTACCACCGCTGCCGCCACCGCCGACAGCACCCGCGCCCCCCTTACGGTTATTCACGCTTTATCGCCGGGTGCTGCTGGTTTATCCAGGCGGTGTGGCACCTCCAGCTGCGGCAAACTTCTACAGCAACTACGATCTTTCGGTGCGCTTTGATACTTCCGGCAATACGATTCTCAATACGCTAGGCGACTTGACGAAACGCGAAAACAGATTTGCGCATTTAGGAGCGCCCCCTGGGACCGTCTATCCACCGCCATTCCCATTCTTCGCGAGATACGACACCACGCCTTTAACAAGCACTCCGCCGAATTTTCCGACGTCGGGGAACTTGCTCGTGCCCTTCAGTCTGGCAAGTGGTCGGCTGGGTGATGACGTGATCATGACGAACGTGTTGTCGTTCGACGTGCAGGTGTATGATCCGGGTGCTCCCTTGTACACGTACAATGGGACATTAGTTGAGCCTCGTGACCAAGGCTATCGCACCTCAATATCGTCGGGGACGTTGACAGGCTTCGGTGCTTATGCAGACCTCGGGTATCTAATTGGAACTGGCTACTCTCCGGGTGCTAACCCAAGTCCCCTGTTTGGTTCCTCGCCGGAAACACGATCCGGCTTCCCGTTCGCGCGTACTGCCGCTAATCCGTATGCATACGACACCTGGTCCTGGCACTACGAGAATGATGGTCTAGACCAAAACGGCGATGGAATACCCGATGCCGGCACCAACGGCCTAGACGACGATCCTGCCAATAATAACGGTGTCGATGACATCGGCGAGCGCGACACCATGCCGCCCTACCCTTCACCCCTTCGCGGCATCCGCGTCACGATTCGCGTGTATGAGCCCTCGAGCCAGCAGGTGCGGCAAGTAACCGTCGTGCAGGATTACTTGCCCGACTAATCGCATGTCGCAGCCGCACGTCATTCGCCTACGCGGGCCTTGGACTTGCGAGCCAATCGCGGCCAATCGATCTGGCAGGCACGCCTCACCCGAAACCAATCTGTCCGCTCGAATAAAAGCAGATGGCCCGGATTGGACCAGGCTTTTGGGCGCCAGTTTTCGCGGCCGGGTGCGCTTCACGCGGCCTTTCAACTGCCCCACGAACATCGGGCCGGATGAGCGCGTGCGTCTGGCGTGCGACGGCGCGGACGCCCGCGCGACCGTGACGCTCAATGGCGAGCTCGTGCTCGAGCTCGATGGTTCGCTGGCTCGCTCCTGCGATATTACCGACGCGCTCAAGACGCACAACGTGCTGGTCGCCGAGGTTGAACTGCGCCCGGACGGCGAAGAGCCGCACCGCCCGGCCGACCGTCACGGTTTGGGGGGCGGAATCCTAGGCGACGTGCGGCTGGAAATCGGCCCGCGTGGCGTCGACGGGACGTCGGACCATTGAGCCCGTTGGAACCGCCCCGCGGCCGTTGCTAGAATCGCAAGCCACTCACCTGAATCAGCAGCTTCACACCCGTCGAGTTCCACCATGCCTCGCTTGCGCTGTCTTGTTGCCTTGTATTTGGTTCTGAGTGCCGGCCCGCTCGCGGCCGCCGAGCTCAATACGCTCTCGCCCGATGAACTGGCCGACGGCTGGATCCTGCTTTTCGACGGTCAGACCGATTACGGCTGGACGCCCACCAGCAAGGCCAACTGGAAAGTCGCCGACGGCGTGATTTCCGTGAGCGAAGGCGAGATGGGCCTGCTGTGCACGACGAGCCCCTTTGCCGACTTTGTCTTGAAGGCCGACTTTCGCGCGGCGGCCGACACCAATAGCGGCATCTTTTTGCGGACGCCGCTCAAGCCGACCGATCCCGCCCGCGATTGTTATGAGCTCAACATTGCCGCGCCGGCGGTCAGCCCGTTCTTCACCGGCAGCTTCGTGGGACGCGAGAAAGCCTCGGGCGCGTCGCCCGCGCCCGGCGAGTGGCACAGCTATACGGTCAAAGCCGAGGGCGGGCATTTGACGATCATCCTCGATGGCAACAAGGTGCTCGACTATGTCGATCCACACCCCATCGCCCGCGGCCGCATCGGCCTGCAATTCAACAAGGGCCAGGTCGAGTTCCGCAACGTGAAGCTCAAGCCGCTCGCGCTCGAGTCGATTTTCAACGGCCGCGATCTGACCGGCTGGAAGGTCTATCCCGGCAAGAAAAGCGTGTTTTCGGTTACGCCCGAGGGCGCGCTCAACGTGAAGAACGGCAATGGGCAATTGGAGCTCGACCGGTTGTACGGCGACTTCGTCATGCAGCTCGAGATTTTCTCGGGGGGCAAGTTTCTCAACTCCGGCATCTTCTTCCGCAACCTTCCGGGCGAGTTCTGGCAGGGCTACGAGAGCCAGATTCAAAACGGATTTTTTGGCAGCGACCGCACCAAGCCCATCGATTGCGGGACCGGCGGGTTCTACCGGCGGCAGAACGCCCGCCGCGTCGTGCCGAACGATTTCGAGTGGTTCAACGAGACGCTGGTCGTGGCCGGCAATCACATGGCGGCCTGGATCAATGGCTACCAGGTGAGCGACTGGACCGACACGCGCGAGCCCAACGAAAACCCGCGTAATGGGCTGCGGCTGGCCCCGGGCACGATCACGATCCAGGGCCATGACCCCACGACCAATCTTTCGTTCCGCAAGCTGCGGATCAGCGAGCTGCCGCCCGAGCGCTAGCGTCGATGCCCCGGTCGGGGGCAGTTACGCCTAAAATTTCTTTGACAGCGCTGGGCGGCCGGGTATATCCTGACCCTTGCGCTTGAGATTGCACGGCTGTGGTCTCGCGCGATCACTTCACAAAGTTTCTGGATCTAACCAGAGAGGGTTTTCTTTATGACCCTGCGCGACATTCTGCACAACAAGGGACACCAAGTTCACTCAATCGAGTCTAGCGCCACGCTCGACGACGTGGTGCAAAGGCTGGTGCGGCATAACTGCGGCTCGTTGGTCGTCTACGACGTGCACAGCCCCAGCTCCGGCCGCATGGCCGGCATCATCACCGAACGCGACATCTTGCGGGCTTGCGCCCAGCGCTCTGGGTCGTTGTCGGACGTCTCGGTGGCCGAGGCCATGACCACGAACGTGGTGATCGGCGCGCCTTCGGATTCCGTGGAGAATACCATGGGCCTGATGACCGAGATGCGCATTCGCCATCTGCCGGTCATCGAAGACGGTCAGTTGCTGGGCCTGGTTTCCATCGGCGACGTCGTCAAATGGCAACACGACCACTTGACGATGGAAAACCACTATTTGAAGAGCTACCTGCAAGGGTAGGCCTGGCGGGTCTTGCTGGCTACTTGTCCCGGGCCATGCATCGCGCGTGGCAAGGACGGATGGGCACTTCGCGCGCATTGTGGGCCAACGGCCCAACCTGCTATAGCCAGGGGCACCGCCCCTGGTATCTGTCGCATAATGAGCGCGAAGCCCCAACGGGGCGCTCTGCCCGGATCTCGGCGGACCGCGGACGAAGCCGGCGCCATCAATCCCACAGATATGTCTCATCAAACGGAATCTGGTGTCGGCGTAAAAGCGCGCGCAATTCGTCCTGGAAGGAACGACCGCGATGGTGTTCCTGCTGCCGGCGCACGTAATCGATCACATCATCCACATTCGACTGACTGACGGAAAATGCGCTATATCCAGCTTGCCAGTGAAAGCCTTGAAACTCGGGGGCCTTGCTTTTGATCCATTTGGACGTGCTCGTTTTCAGTTCTTCGACGATCTCTGCCAGGGATTTCGATCGCGAGAGGTTGAACAGTGCGTGAACGTGATCAGCCGTGCCATTCATGGCCAACGTGGGACATCCGGAGTTCTTGAGCACCGTTGTGCCGTACGCGAATAATTCTGATTCGATACTTGCGCGAATCCATGGTTCGCGATTCTTGGTGCTGAACACCAGGTGGACATAGATCGCGGAGAGTGATTGCGGCATGAGGGTCGCGCAAGGAGGCAGTTCGCCCCTGCGGGGCTTAAGGCAGTATTATGCGCAATTCGCAACCAGGGGCGGTGCCCCTGGCTATAGCAGATTGGGCCGTTGGCCCAACGGAAATGTCTCACGCCTGGCTCGCCGCGATCTGGCGGAATTCTTTTGGAAGCGGGAAGTACACTTCCTCTTCGCGAATCGCGCGCGATTCGACCGTCGCGCCAAAGTGCTCGTCCAGCACTTGCACGCACTGCTCCACCACCGTCTCGGGCGCACTAGCCCCGGCGGTCACCAGCACCGTGTCCTCGAAGCGAAACCAGGCGAAATCGATGTCGGCCGGGCCATCGATCAAGTAAGCCCGCACGCCGCTTTCCGCCGCGAGTTCCGCCAGCCGCTGGCTGTTCGAGCTGTTCTGGCTTCCCAGCACCAGCACCACGTCGGCTTCGCGAGCCAAAAGCCGCACCGCTTCCTGGCGGTTTTGCGTGGCGTAGCAAATGTCTTCCTTGGGCGGGCCGACAATGTGCGGGAATCGTTTTTTGAGCTGCGCGATGATGCGATTCGCGTCGTCGACCGAGAGCGTGGTCTGTGTCAGGTACGCCAGCTTCGATGTCGTCAGCGTGAGCCGGTCGACGTCCTCGGGCGACTCCACCAGGATAATCGCCTCGGGCGCCTCGCCCATCGTGCCGATGACTTCGTCGTGCCCTTCGTGGCCGATGAGCACGATGGTATAGCCTTCACGGGCGTAACGAATCGCCTCCAAATGCACCTTGATGACAAGCGGGCAGGTGGCATCGATCGTTTTCAGGTGGCGCTCGGCCGACACGCGGCGGATCTCGGGCGAGACGCCGTGTGCCGAATAGAGTAGTGTCGAGCCCTCGGGCACTTCGGATATCTCTTCGACGAACACGGCTCCTTTGGCGCGGAACCGCTCGACGACGTGCTTGTTGTGTACGATTTCGTGGTACACATAGATCGGCACGCCGAAAAACTTGATGGCCAGATCGAGCGTTTCGATGGCCATGTTGACGCCCGCACAAAAGCCACGCGGGCTGGCAAGGATGATCTTCATGTGCGGTTGGCAGGTGCGTGCGCTCGCTTGAAGCGCATTGGGGTGAGCGTGCAAGCTAGCGGAAAGCGGCCGTGACGTTGCAATCAGTGCCTAATTCATCATAATGCAGCCACCTATGCAAGGATAGGCTCTTCGGTTGTTGGCGCACGATGGACGGCGAGCAATAGCAGCTTGCGAGTGGCGCAACTTTCCACCACCGACCGTATCAAAACCAGCACCGCGCCAGTCTCGCGCGCCCGCGCGGCGGCCTATTGCCGGAACTTGGCGCAGCGACACTACGAAAACTTCACGCTCTGCAGTTGGCTGGTGCCGCGCGAGCTGCGACCACACTTCTATGCGGTATATGCCTATTGCCGCACGGCCGACGATCTGGCCGACGAATTGGGCGATCCCGCCGAAAGCTTGATCGCGCTCGATTGCTGGCAACACGAGCTCGAGCGCTGTTACGCGGGCAAGGTGTGGCACCCAGTGTTCGTGGCACTGGCCGGCACGATCGAGACCTTTGGCATCCCGCGTGAGCCTTTCGAGCGGCTGCTGGAGGCCTTTCGCCAAGACCAGTTCGTGACGCGCTATGCCACGCATGACGAGGTTTTGGCGTACTGCCGCAATTCCGCGAACCCGGTCGGGCGATTGGTGCTGTACCTGGGCCGCTGCCACGACCAGGAGCGCGGGCGGCTGGCCGACTCGGTGTGCACGGGCCTGCAGCTTGCGAATTTCTGCCAGGACGTGGCGAACGATTTTGGCCGCGGGCGGATTTACCTGCCGCAAGAGACTCTGGCTGCGGCCGGGTGCGAGGAAAGCGATCTTGCCAACGGACGACCAACGCCAGCACTGCAGGAAGCCCTGCGGTTCGAGGTCGATCGTGCCGAGCGATATTTGCGAGCGGGCGAGCCGCTCGTCGCGCTTGCGCCACGCGAGCTGCGCGTGGACGTTGCGCTATTTATTGCCGGCGGCCTGGCGATTCTGGATGCCATTCGTCGGCAAGATTTCGACGTGTGGACGAGTCGTCCGCGCGTATCGCGATTCGAGCAGTTGAAGTTGCTCGAGCGGTGTTGGCGCCGCGTGCGATCGTTAAACCGCAAGGAGGCCGGGCGATGACCGACGAGATTGCCGCCAGTTACGCGCACTGCCGACGCATCGCGCGGCGCTCGGCGTCGAGCTTCTATTATTCGTTTCTGTTGTTGCCCAAGCCGAAGCGGCAGGCGATGTGCGCGCTGTACGCCTTTTTGCGTCGCACCGACGACTTGGGGGATAGTCCCGCACCGGCCGCCGAGCGCCGCGAAGCCCTCGTCGACTGGCGCCAGGCGCTGGTCGAGTGCCAGGCCGGCCTGTATGCCGATCCGATTTTGCCGGCCCTGGCGCATACGCTGCGCACGTTTTCGATTCCGCTCGAGTACTTGCACGCGGTAATCGACGGGATCGAAACCGACCTGAAGCCGGTCGCGTACGAGTCGTTCAGTCAGCTCGAAGAATACTGCTATCGCGTGGCATCGGTGGTCGGTCTGGCGTGCTTGCGAATCTGGGGCAGCATCCATCCGTCGGCCGAACGCCCGGCTCGACAGTGCGGCATCGCGTTTCAACTCACCAACATCTTGCGCGACTTGGGCGAGGATGCCGCGCGGGGGCGCGTGTATCTGCCGCGCGAAGACATGGATCGCTTCGCCTATCGGGCCGAGGAACTCAAAGCCGGGGTGCACGACGAGCGGTTTCGCGCGCTGATGCGATTTGAAATCGAGCGGGCT
>DATJEN010000082.1:0-5226 GCA_035496575.1 Pirellulales bacterium | reverse complement strand
CAGCGGACACCGCCCCTGGACCTCGGCACGCACAGAATTTTCGTGAGACCCAACGGGGCGGATTTGCCAGTCAGGGCGCCCCGTTGGGGCTTTGGGTTCCTGTCGCGGAATTCCCTGGGACGTTGTCCCAGGCTATCGCAGGTTTGGCCTTTGGTCCACGATCCGTCCTCACAACGTCGGCCCGATATTCCACGGCACGAATTCTTCCTGGCCGATGCCGTGCAGTTCGCTCTTGGTTGGCTTGCCGCCGGCCACCGCGATCACCTCCTCGAAGATCTCGCGCCCGACCTCTTCGACGGGCCGCCCCCTTAGGATCGCGCCTGAGTCGATGTCCATATCGTCGATCATCCGCTCGTACATGGGCGTGTTGGTGGCCACTTTGATCGAGGGCGAGGGCTTGCATCCAAAACAACTGCCGCGGCCGGTGGTGAACACAACGACTTGAGCTCCGCCCGCCACGATGCCCGTCACGCTCACCGGGTCCAACCCTGGCGTATCCATGACGACAAAGCCTTTCGAGGTGACTTGCTCGGCGTATTGATAGACTTCGTTGAGCGCGGTGCTGCCCCCCTTGGCGATCGCGCCCAGCGATTTTTCATAAATCGTGGTCAGCCCGCCCTCCTTGTTCCCCGGTGAAGGATTGTTGTCGGGCGTGCATCCAAACAAGCCCGTGTACCACTCCCACCAGCGAATGCGGTCGATCAGCTTTTCCGCCACCTGCGGAGAGCGGGCTCGACGCGTAAGCAATTGTTCAGCGCCATAGATTTCGGTCGTCTCTCCCAGGATTACGGTGCCGCCCGCGGCCACCAGCAAGTCACTCGCGATGCCCAGCGCCGGGTTTGCCGTGATGCCGGAGTTGCCGTCGGACCCGCCGCAGTTCGTGCCCAGGATCAGCTCCGAGACCGGAATGCTTTCGCGCTGGACGTCATTCGCGCGGGGCAACATCTGCTCGACCAACCGGCAGGCCGCCTCGATCGTCTTGGGCGTGCCGCCCACGTCCTGCATGCTCAAGACGGGCGGACGGCGCGGCGCTTCTTTCGGCCCGCCGAGCTGCACTAGCTTCTGGTCCTCGAGCAAGTAGCCGAGCGTGGCCGTCTCGCAGCCCAGGCCGATGAGCACGAAGCCGCCAATGTTCGGATGCCGCGCGATGCCGCCCATGACTCGGTTGAGCGTGGCGTGGCCTTCTCCGCCGAACTGCATCCCGCAGCCGCCGCCGTGCGTGAAGGCCACGACTCCATCCACGTTGGGGAAGGACCGCAGAGCGTCGCGCCCGAATCGCGCGGCCACCGCTTTGCTGACGCTCGCCGAGCAATTGACCGTCGAGATCACCGCCACATAGTTTCGCGTGCCCGAGCGTCCGTCGGGCCGTCTGTAGCCTTGGAAGGTTCGGCCCACGAGCGGTTCGGGGTCGGCGGGAACTTCGGTTGAGGCGCGATAGTCGCGCGCAAATTGTCCGGCCGTCAGATTGTGCGAGTGAACCCATTGGCCGGGCTCGACGGCATGCTCCGCAAACCCGATCGTCTGGCCATACTTGACGAAGGGCTGGCCGGTCGCGACGGCCGCCAAAGAGATTTTGTGCCCCATCCGGACGGGCTCGTTGAGGGTGACCTCGCGCGTGCCGATTTGCAGACGCGTGCCGGCCGGAAGATCGCGCGTGGCAACGCAAACGTTGTCACTCGCATGCAATAAAACGGCATCGGTCGCTTGGGCCCTTACCATCGCGCGGCGCCTTGCAAGACAATCCGGCCTCGAACCACCTCAAACCATCATCCCTACGGGCGGTTCGGCAAAGGCCAAAAAGCCGTGAGCGCTCACAACTATCAGCCGCCGGGAAAATTCGCCTCGTAGCCCAGGCTCGTCAAGAAATTTCGGGCTTCGAGGTAATTGCGAGAATCGATCGCGCGGATGTTCGCTTTTAGCCTGGCGAGCGCATCGTCAACGGCGCGGCGAATCTGGTTGTAGCCTTGGATGCCGATGGCGCCCTGCGTGGCGGCGCGATCAGCGAACAGTTGCTCGAGCATCTCACGATCCGGAGTAAAAAAAGGATCCATCAAGGCGCTCGGCCAATAGATGCGGCCGCTTACCGGATCGAGCACGGTGGGGGGCAAGCGGGCCGGAGCCGCGTCGTGCGCCAATCGCACCCAGGTTTCCGGGGGAGTGGGCGGGCGCTTGGGGTGGTTGTAAGCGTCGTTGACGCGCCGCATTTCGAAGTAAGCGTCCGTCCAGCGCTTGCGATTCTCGATCTCTCGACGGGCCGCTTCCTCGAGGTTGATGGTGGCAGCCGAACTCAGCAGGTTGTACTGACCCTCGGCCCGAATCGCGTTGGCGGCGCCGGTCAGGTAGCTGCCCGCCGGGGTTGACCCAGCGCCCCAATCGTTAAAGCCACCGTAGCCATAGCCGCCGACCCCGTAGTAAGGGGCAATTGCGGCAGCCCCGGGAGCATACCCGCCCGGCACGACGTCGGGCGCTTGAGCCCGAGCAGTAGCCGCGATGACCGCCATGGCCAATGCCAGCGCAATACCAGCCGAGACACAAAACGCATGAGAAGGTTGGCGTGTCACGTCTTTGCTTTCTGTTACAGCCGGAAGGCGCTTGAGTCGCCTGTCGCTTAGGCATTTTCTCGTTGCGCGCCGCCAACGTGGAGGTTATAAAATTGTATACATCGCGAGCGTGGCCAGTACAATACTTCACCCTGCCAGCGATGCACACAAACCCGAAACCGCAACATGCAAATTCAACACCAATCGGCGCCCACTAATTACTCGCGCGGGAAACTGTGGGCTGCGTTCTTGGCCCTGGCGGTGTGGGGTGGCGCGGCCACGGGCGGCTGGGCCCAGGATTCCGTCGCCAAGCTGACTGCGACCTTGCGCGGGAACGACGAAGCGGCGAAGATGCGAGCCATCGACACCTTGGCGCGGATGGGCTCGGCTGCAAAGCCCGCGATCGGGGAGCTCGCGGCACAACTGACGCAATCTTCGCCGGCGGTGCGCGCCCACGCGGCTTTCGCGCTTGGAAGCTTGGGTCCGCTTGCCGCTGAATCGGCCGCGGCACTTTTGGCGGCGGGCCGCGATCCCGATCCTCAAGTGCGCCGCGCGGCGGTGCGCGCACTCGCTCAGGTTGACCCCAAGCAAGCCGTGCGCGCATTGGGCGCGTCACTTGAAGATGCCGATCCCGCCGTGCGCGTTGCCGCGCTTAACGCGCTAACTTCCGCGGGCGAAACAGCCGTGCCAACACTCAGCCAAGCGCTCGCGAACCCCGCCACGCGCTATTGGGCGGCGCTTGCGCTCGGCGAGCTGCAGTCATTGGCCAAGCCGGCCGTCGGCGCGCTAGCCGACGCGCTTAAGGATCCGGACCCCGCGGTTCGCCGCGAAGTGCTCGTGGCACTCGCCAAAATCGGGCCTGATTCCGCCCTCGCGGTTCCATCGATAACACAAGTGCTATCAGACCAGGATGCGTCGGTGCGTCATGCCGCTGCGTTTGCGCTAGGGCACATCGGGCCGGCGGCTGCAAGCGCGGCGCCAGCGCTCGCCAATGCGCGTCAGTCCAACGACCCATTGATGCAAACCGTCAGCGCCTGGGCCCTGGCGCACATCGAACCGAAGAACGAGGAGGTTCGCCGCGAAGCCGTGACCCTGCTCACCGCGCGCTTGAAGGACAAAAATCCGCGCGTGCAAGGGGCCGCCTTGAGAGGCCTGGTCGAGCTGGAACCCGATGCGAAGACGCTGTTGCCATCATTGTCGCTGGTGGTCACCGAGGGCGATCCCGGCGTCATGCAAGACGCGCTTTCGGTCGTCGCCTCGCTGGGTGAGGCCGGTTTGCCGACGTTGATTGAGGCACTCAAGCGGCCCGAAGCCCTTTCGCTCAGCACGTCGCTCATCGGCCAATTGGGCGACAAGGCGGCGGCGGCGGTTCCTGCGCTTTCCGCCGCCCTGAGCGACCCGAACCCTGAAGCCCGCCGCGAGGTGCTGTTGGCTTTTGCCGGCATCGGCGCTGAAGCGAGCTCCGCGCAAGCGGTCGTATTGAAGGCGCTCAACGATCCTGAGCCGCGCGTCCGCCATGCGGCTGCCTATGCGGTTGGGCGCATGGGAGAGCGCGCAAAAGGCGCCGCGCCTCAATTGCGAGCTGAGCTTGAGTCTTCCGATCCTGTGCTGCGCGTGGCGAGTGCTTGGGCACTGGTGCATGTGTCGGCGCGGCCCGACCAGGTGGCGTCGGTCGTGCTGCCGATTCTGATCCACGGTTTGCGGAACGAGAACTCCGCCGTGCGGCGTGGCTCGGCCGAGGCCCTGGGGCGACTGGGCAAAGCAGGCCTTGGCGCCGAGGCCGCGCTTAAGTCCGCCGCCCGTGACCCCGACGAGAGTGTCCGCAAGAACGCGCTGGAAGCACTCGAGAAAATGGGGGCTGTCCTGGACGCACCCGTTCCGGCCACCAAGCGTCCGCTTAGGGAAAAATAAGCACGGCATCCCTCACCCTTGCGGAGATGCTGGGGCAAAGCGGGCGTCATGTCCGTTCTCCCCAGCCAGCTATACTATTAGCTGTGGCGCTTGCGGCGTTCTGTGCCGCTTTTGCACTTGGGCTTTAGCGCATGGCTAGTGACAGCCAACAGCTTCGAACCCCGGCGGCCGGGGCCACGCTCGTCGAGTACGAGCAGTTCATCGAGGCCCAGTTGCGCAAGACGCGCGGCCATGTCCGCTCGGTCGACCTGGCCGGCACGATGATGACGATCGCGGCCGGCACGCTCACTTACTTTCTGATCACGGCGCTAATCGACCATTGGGTCGTTCCGCGCGGGCTGGGCTTTTGGGGGCGGCTACTGCTTTTTCTTCTGTATCTGGGCGGCCTGGGTGTTTATCTCGCGCGAAATGTCATTCCGCTATTGCTGCGCCGCATCAATCCTCTTTATGCCGCGCAAACCATCGAACGCAGCCGCCCCTCGCTCAAAAACGCGGTCATCAACTTCTTGATGTTTCGTGCCGATCAGCGTGGGTTGCCGCGCATGGTTTATGAAGCGATTGAAGAACAAGCGGCGCTGAACCTGGCCAAGGTCAACGTCGAGGCCGCGGTTGATCGCTCCAACCTGATTCGCCTGGGCTATGCACTCGTGGCCATCCTGGTCACGTGCGCGATTTACACGTTGCTCTCACCCAAGGACCTGTTTCGCAGCGTGGGCCGGGTCGCCATGCCGTGGGCCGCCATCGATGCGCCGACGCGCACTTCGGTGAGCGAAAT
>DATJEN010000081.1:0-18257 GCA_035496575.1 Pirellulales bacterium | reverse complement strand
CGACAGGGAGGGAATCGATGCGAAGGGTCGCCGTGTGCTGTCTGGTTTCGGCTGTGGCGGGCGGACTGGCTGTCGAAATTGCCAGAAATGTCAGCCAGCAGGTGCTCGTTGCCCAGGAGCCGCGTCTCGATAACCAGCGTTCCCCCAAAGCAAACGATCCCACGGGGGGAGCTGCCGCGCGCCCCACGACGCGCCTGCCGACAACCGCGCCGCGCTCGACGGAATTGACCCCCGAAGAGCAAGTCAATATCGCGGTCTACGAGCAGGTCAATCGCAGTGTGGTCAACATCAACACGAAGAGCGTGCGCAGCGATGCGTTCTTCTTTTTCGAGGTTCCCTCGGAAGGGGGCGGCTCCGGTTCGGTCATCGATACACGTGGGCATATTCTGACGAACTTCCACGTGGTCGACGGCGCGCGCGAAATCGAAGTCGTTCTCTTCGATGGCAAAAGCTACGAAGGCCGGCTCGTGGGCAAAGACGAATCGGGGGACGTCGCCGTCATCAAGATCGACGCGCCAACCGAATCCTTGCTGCCCGTCGCATTTGGCGATTCAACGCATCTGCGCGTCGGCCAGCGCGTGTTCGCCATCGGCAACCCGTTTGGCCTGGAGCGCACACTGACAACCGGCATTATTTCGAGCTTGAACCGATCGCTGCCGGCCCGCAACCACCGCACGATTCGCTCCATCATCCAGATCGACGCGGCGATCAACCCCGGCAACTCTGGCGGGCCTTTGCTCGACAGCCACGGCCGGCTCATTGGGATGAATACGGCCATCGCCAGCCCCACGGGCCAAAGCGCGGGGGTGGGGTTTGCGATTCCAATCGCGAACATCGCGCGCATTGTTCCGCAATTAATCGAGCGCGGAAAAGTCATTCGACCCGATGTCGGCATCACGCGCGTGCTGCAGACCGAGCATGGCTTGCTCATCGCGACGATGACGCCGGGCGGGCCCGCTGAACAGGCCGGATTGCGCGGCTTTCGCATCGTGAAGCAACGGCGCAAGCAGGGCCCGTTTAGCTACGATACGCAAACGATCGATCGAAACGCGGCCGATCTGATCGTGGCCGTCGATGGCGAGAAGATCGTCAAGGCCAGCGATTTCTTGTCGCTCGTCGAGGCAAAGCAGCCCGGAGACGAAGTCATGCTGACCGTGATTCGCGGCGGGCGCGAAATGAACGTACCGGTGCGGCTGGCGGCCGGCGAATCTTGAGGCTCGCGACGGGTGGTGCCTGGCGAATTTGGCCAACCGTGCGGTGGCGGGACACGACCGCGCTAGCGGCCCAGCGTGATTCGCGCCAGGACGTACACGCCAGCAAAGACCACCACGGTAATCAGCAAAACACCCAAAAAAGAAAAGAACATACCGGTCGTGAGCAAGGGTGGAGATCCTCTGGGCAACAGCGATGAAGGAGTTCGCCCGACAGTCAGACGAGCGATGAGCTGATTTCAGTCTGGTCGAGCCCCGCTGTCAATCCGATCCTGGGCCGCCGACATTCACAGGGCGCGTCGAACGAGTAGCCACGCTGATCGGCTGCCGTCCAGCCTTGGGGCGGGCTGCTTTACCCTTTTGGCCAACTGGTTCGCCCAGAATGCCCGGGCCTCCGCGATACTTTAGCGGCACGCAATATGCATCATCCTCCTCTGCTCGGGAAGAGAGGCGCTACCCGTCTAGATGCACCCCCTGCTAATCAGAGCGAATTAGGAGACAGGCAATGACCAAAACACTCGCATTCGCTGCGGCAGCCTTTGTAGCTGGCGTGGCGTGGCAGGCGGCTTATGCCGTTGATCCCGACGTTGGCGGACCCGTGCGCCGAGGAGCGGCAACGATCGGCTCACCCGGTGCTCAAGAACGCCTCGAGCAACGCGAACAACTCCGCGATCTGCGGCGGGCCGACGTAGACCCCAATGCCGCAGCCCGCGCAAATGCTCGCGCTGCCAACAACGCTGCCGATTGGCGCATGCGCTATCACAACAACGAATGGTGGTACTACACGCCGCAAAACCGATGGATGTACTACCGGAATAACAACTGGGCCAATTACGAGGCGAACACCTATTTCGCGCCGCGGTACAGCACCGGCTATCGAGGGCTGGGTGGACGCGGCGTCTACGGTCCTCCTACAACGGCTGCCGAGGCAGGCGGAGCCACCGCCGGCACCATAACTGGCGCCAGGGGACCCGGCGCTTCCGCTCCGGTCGGAAACCCGATCGGCCCTCCGGCAAGGATCGGTAATGCTGGTGAACCAGCCATAGCCCCGCCGGCCGTTCGAGCCACCGCGCCGGCGCCGGTGCCGGCTCCTCGCCCGTGAGCTTCGCTCGAGCGGCAATCCAGCCGTTGGCCACGTCCCCCCGCGCTGTCGTGGACAGCGCTTGGGGGCTTTTGCCGTTTCCTGCCAACCCCAATCTCCCACCCGTCTAGCGCTCTTGCGGCCAGCAAGTTTGCGCGCTCGGCCGTCGCTCCAACCTCTCGCAGCCTGCCTCTGATGCCGCGAAATCAGCAGAAAACAGCACCCACCGCGATGGAATAAACCTTTTGCGAGAAGGCGAAGCAAACTAGGATGAAAACAGCGGCGGGTACAAACTCTTTTGCAGAAACGTTCGACGTTTCCATGCTGCGCCGACGGTCGAGTCCTCCTTGGCTCCCCTATCTTGTGGCGGTGTTCGCCGTCGCCATGGCGGTCGCAGCCACGCGTGTGCTTTCGCACACGTATGACACGCGGATCCTGATCCTGCTGTATTTCGCGGCCGTTTCGTTCACGGCCTGGTTTGGTGGATTTTTCCCCGCTCTTTTCGCAATTGTGCTGTCATATCTGACAGCGAATTTGTTCATCCTGCCCGAGAAGAGCCGCTTTGATCTGGACTACGGCACGGCCAGCTTCCTGATTGTTTCGTTTGCCGTGGCGGCTTTCAGTGAGGCCATGAAGCGTGCGCGGCGGCGCGCCGAATCGAGCGCGCAGCGCGTCGTTTCTATCGTGGAAACGATCAGCGATGGCTTCATCGCGACCGATGCCGAGTGGCGCTGCACCTATATGAACCGCGCGGCAGAAGAGCTCAGCCATCTGTACCGCGAGGATGCGCTCGGCAAGACCCCCTGGGAAATCTTTCCCTCCATGGCGGGCGACATGGCCAAGGCCAAACTCAAACAGGCCGCTACCGAGCGGCTGACCGTCGAGTTCGAAAGCTATCACGAATCGTGGCAACGCTGGTTTGAAATCCAAGCTTCGTTCACCGAGGCCGGCAGCCTGGCGATTTTCTTCCGCGATATTACCGAGCGAAAGCTCGCGCAAATGGGCCTGGCTGAAAGCGAAGAACGCCTGCGCTTCGCGCTGCGCGGAGCCAAGGCGGGCCTGTGGGACCGCGATCTCGTGACAGGTCGGCTCACCTGGTCCAGCGGCTACTACGAAGTTAATGGACTTGATCGCGCGGCCACCCCTTCGATCGAAAACCTGCTCACGGTCGTGCATCCGGACGATCGCGAGCGGGTCGAGGAGTCGATCAAGACGCCTCAGACGGACGGCAAGTCGATCGATTTGGAATATCGAACCATTCATCCCACGCGCGGCATCCGCTGGGTCGCCGCGCGCGGACGCACCGCCCGCGATTCGGCCGATCGGCCGGTGCGCACTTCAGGCATCGTGCTCGACATCACGGAACGCAAAAATGCCGAAGGCGTCGTGCAATTCCTCTCCGACGCCGGCGACGTGCTGGCCGGCCTGGTGGGTTTTGAAAGCACCATTCAGCGCGTCGCTTCGCTGGCCATTCAACACGTTGCTGACTGGTGCGTGGTCGACATGCTCAGCCCGATGGGGCAAATCGAGCAGGTGGCTTATGCCCATCGCGACCAGGAGCTGGCCGAGACGCTCAAGAATCTGCTGGAGCGCGGACCGATCGAATGGGAAGGGATCGCCAGCACGAATCAAGTCCTGCGCGGCAAAACACCGCGGCTGGTGCACGAGGTTGCGCCGGACTTGCTCAGCGCGGCTGCTCGCGATGACGAGCATCGCCGCCTGCTGGGTCGCCTGGAGCCCAGGTCACTCATCATGGTCCCCCTCATCGCGCGCGGAAAAGCGATCGGCACGCTGACCCTGGTCAGCAGCCAGCCCTGGCGATTGTATGACCAGAACGATTTGGATCTGGCAATCGAGCTGGCGCGACGTATCGCGACCGCCAGCGACAACGCGCGGCTATACAAAGAACTGCAAGAAGCTCAGCGGCAGAAGGATGATTTTCTGGCGATGCTCGCTCACGAGCTGCGCAATCCGCTGGCCGCGATCCAATATGCCAACCAGCTCGCAAAGATCACGGAGAAAGCCGAGGACAGCCCGGCGGCGGAAGTCATCGATCGGCAGGTGAAGAACCTCGCGCATTTGATCGATGATTTGCTCGACGTTTCGCGAATCACGCGCGACAAGATTCAGCTTCGCAAGGAAGTGATCGACGGCTCGTTGTTGCTGGAGCGGGCGATCGCGACCGTGCGGCCGGCGATCGAGGGCCGCCACCATGAGCTCGTCACCGACCTCTCGAAGCAAAAAATGCCCCTTTTTGCCGATCCGGTGCGCGTTGAACAGATTTTTGTGAATCTGCTGAGCAATGCGGCGAAGTACACGCCGGAAGGCGGACGCTTGACGGTGCGCAGTTTCGAGCAAGACGGCCAGGCGGTTTTCCGATTCAGAGACTCAGGTATCGGCATCCCGGTCGAAATGCTGCCACGCGTGTTCGAGTTGTTTACACAGGTCGATCGCTCGCTCGACCGATCACAGGGCGGCCTCGGCATTGGACTGACGGTGGTGCGCAAGCTCGCCGAAATGCATGGCGGCAGCGTTTCCGTCGCCAGCGAAGGTCCGGGCCGGGGCAGCGAGTTCACCGTGCGTTTGCCCATCAGCGACGGGACCATCGAAACACCGGCGGTTCAAGATGCCGTCACGACCAGCCGATCGCTAAAAATTCTGGTCGTCGATGACAACGTCGACATGGCCACCAGCATCGGCAAACTGCTGGGGCACTTGGGACACACGATTCGCATGGCTCACGACGGGCCGGCCGCCATCGATGCCGCCCGCGAGTTTTCGCCGGACGTCATCTTGCTCGATATCGGCTTGCCGGGCTTGGATGGTTATCGCGTGGCCGAAGCGCTCCGGCGCGAAGCGGCTTTTGCCAACGTGCGGCTGATCGCCATTTCCGGCTATGGTCAGGCTGAAGATTGCAAGCGGGCGCAAGCCGCCGGCTTCAACACGCACCTGGTTAAGCCGGTCGATTTTGCCGCGCTCGTTTCCGCGCTCGCAGCTCCTGATCCATCGCTATGAGCGCCGCACAAAGCCAACCCACCGACGCGCTCGCTGTTATCCGCCGCTTGCACGAGCACCGCGCTTGGGTCAACAACCAGTTGCTGGCCGCCGCGGAAACGCTCAGCGATGATGCGCTTCGCGCGCCGCTGGCGATCGGGCAGGGCTCGGTCTGGAGATCTCTGCTGCACCTGATGGCGGCCGAGTACGTGTGGCTCGAAGCTCTGCACGGCAATGAGCAAGGCTTGCTCCCAGGCGACTTGACCGATCAATTGCCCGGCAATCAACAAGGCACAGGGGGCATCCGCTCCTTGGCCGAGTTGGGTTCGCGGTGGCGCGAGCTGGAGGGACGCTGGCAAGCGAATCTGGCGGAGCTTTCGGCGGATTCGCTCGACGATTTGGTGTACCGCGTCTCGAGCAATGGTCAGCGCCGCGCCACCCGCCGCGTGGATCTGCTCCTGCACGTCTGCACGCACGCGCACTACACGGCGGCCCAGGTGATGAACATGCTGCGGCAGCATGGCCTGCGCGACCTGCCCGATCCCATGCTGATCAGCATGGCTCGGCGGCAGATGTCTGGCTGACCCCGCTCGTATACGAGCATTCTCCGGGGCCCTTCCACGGCGACTAGCAGCCGCTTGCACCCCGATGGGTTGTGGCCGATAGTGTACCGCTCTATTCGGGGTTTGACGCATCAATTGGCCACAGCGGGAGAACGAGCGTGATTCGCGTCGGCATCGCCGGGATCGGCTTCATGGGCATGATCCACTACCTGGCCTATGGGCGGCTGAAGGGAGTTAAAGTCGCCGCCATGTGCGAGAAGGATCGCCCGCGCCTGGCCGGCGATTGGCGGACCATCAAGGGAAACTTCGGCCCCACCGGCAAGCAGATGGATCTATCGGGCATCGAAAAGTACGAAGAGATCGACGAGATGCTCGCCAATCCGAAGCTGGATGTAATCGACATCTGCTTGCCTCCGGCTGCGCATGCAGCGGTGGCCATCGCGGCGCTCAAGGCCGGCAAGCACGTCTTTTGCGAGAAGCCGATCGCGCTATCGACCGCCGATGCCGGGCGAATGGTCAGCACCGCACAAAAAGCCGGTAAGCAGCTCATGATCGGCCAGGTGCTGCCGTTTTTTCCGGAGTACGCGTTTGCCTATAAGACCATCCAAAGCGGCAAATTTGGCCGACTGCTGGGCGGCAACTTCAAACGGGTGATTTCCGACCCCCAGTGGCTCAAGGATTTTTACGATCCCAAAAAAATCGGCGGGCCGATGCTCGACCTGCATGTTCATGATGCCCACTACATCCGCCTGGTGTGCGGGATGCCTACGGCAGTCTTCACCAGTGGCCGTATGCGGGGCGAAGTGGCCGAATACTTCACGTCCCAGTTTCAATTTGCGGACAAGCGGTTGGCAGTCTCCGCCACCAGCGGGGTCATCTATCAGCAAGGGCGTGGTTTCAGCGTCGGGTTTGAAATTCACCTGGAAAGGGCCACGCTGCTGTATGACTTTTCGGTGATCGCCGACAAACCGGAGGCGTCGATGCCGCTCACGGTACTCACCGCCGACGGCAAGGTGACCCGTCCGAAGATGGAGTCGAGCGACCCGGTCGATGCATTCGCGGACGAGTTGGCCGAAGCGGTGCGGACCGTGAAGAGTGGCCGCCCCTCGCCGTTGCTCGATGGCGAGTTGGCCCGGGATGCTATCGCCATCTGCCAGAAGCAGACCGAATCGATGCGCAAGGGGCGGCTGGTTGCGGTGTCGTGATCGCGCTTGCCGCCGGTTTCAGGCCTCGGGCTCGCACGCGTCGGGCCGCTCCCTCGGTCGGCGGCCGAAATGCCCGTCCAAGTGTCCGCTGCTATGAAGTGCGCGACAGCGGTTGTATCGCCGCCCACAGGCTGTCAGCCGGGGGGCCAAACGGCGCACGAACCGTAAGCCCTGATGCGATCGGCACGCGCGGCGCAGTCACCCGCTGCCCTCAGGAACGTCGCTGCCGGTTTTTCGAGAGCGGGAGCTGCGCCATCGTAGCGGCTGTTCGGGATGTGAGGGCATGGGCTTCTTGAAAAGCGCGCGGCGTTTTTTGACCGCCGCCGAATCGTGACCTATATTGATTTTGGCCGAAGCCATGGACCTGCCTTTCCGGCCGCGGTTTTGAACGACATCACGATTCAATTGCGCGCGGCAGTCTCCGGTCGAACGGGCGGTTCGACTGATTGCGAACCAAGAGCCTGCGTGCGCGCCCGACGGTAGCAGAGAACAACACTTCAATGCAAAAGTCGATCCGCGTGCGTGCGTGGCTGTTCGTCTTGTCTTGGCTGGCCGGGTCCGTTCTGTGGGCCGCGCCGCTATCGGCCCAAGTCCGCATTCTGCCCGGCTCCAGCGAGATCGCCGCGGCCGAAGTGGATGGGGTATTGCGGCGGGCCACGCAGCTCGAAACCGAGCGCCGCTGGGGCGAAGCCCTGGGTGTCTACGAAGAAGCGCTGCGGGAATTTCCGCACGATCAAAAGCTGAGCGACCGCCAGAGCCTGGCCAAGATCCATTACGATCTCGGCCGGCGCTACGGTGATTCAAGCTTTTTGCGCGCCCTTTCCACGCTTTCGGAACGGCAAGCCTTGGCCTTGTATTCCGAAGTGTTGGTGAAGATCGAATCGCATTATGTCTCCGCGCCCAACTGGCCCAGCCTGATCGCCCGCGGGACGCGTGGCCTGGAGATCGCGCTGCACGAAAAAGGGTTTGTCGAGCGCAACTTGCGCGGACGCTCGGCGGCCGAGCTCGACGCCTTTGCCGCTCGGGCGCAGCGCCTCATGCAAACCCGCCAGTTGACGTCCCGCCAGCAGGCGATCGACGCCGTGGCCGCGGTCGCGCAGCTCGGCAACCAACAGCTACAACTATCGCCCACCTCCGTGGCCCTGGAATATGCTTGCGGAGCAATCGGCGCTTTAGATACGTACTCTGCCTATCTCACGAGCGACCAGCTCAACGATGTCTATTCGCAAATCGAAGGCAACTTCGTGGGCCTGGGCATCGAGCTCAAAGCCTCGTCGGGCGCGCTGGTCATCGTGAAGGTCATTACCGGCAGTCCGGCGGAACGGGCCGGATTGCGGGCCGGCGACCGCATTGCCGAAGTCGACAATCGTTCGACGGACGAAATGACCACCGACCAGGCTGCCGACTTGCTGCAAGGTCAAGAGGGGAGCATCGTCAACATCGTGACGGTGGGCGCGAACAACACGTCACGCCGGCTGGCCATTCGCCGCGAGCACGTGGAAGTGCCCAGCATCGACGACGTCAAAATCCTCGATCGCGCCACGGGCGTTGCCTACTTGAAGCTGACCTGCTTCCAGAAGTCGACCAGCCGCGATCTGGACGCCGCCCTGTGGAAGCTGCACCGCGAAGGCATGAAGTGCCTGATCATGGATTTGCGTGGCAATCCCGGCGGGCTTTTGACCTCTTCGGTCGAGGTGGCTGACAAGTTCGTTGAAGAAGGGATCCTGGTCTCGACGCGTGGCCGCAGTCCGCTCGAAGACTTCAACTATACGGCCCACAAAGCCGGCACGTGGCGCGTGCCCTTGGTCGTGCTGATCGACGGCGAGAGCGCAAGCGCCAGCGAGATTTTTGCGGGCGCCATTCGTGACCATCGTCGCGGGAAGCTGGTCGGCGAGCGCAGCTATGGAAAGGGCTCGGTTCAGGGCATCTTTCCGCTGACGATTGCAGGCTCCGGCGTGCGGCTCACGACGGCGAAGTTCTTTTCGCCCAAGGGAAACCCAATCAGCCAGGTGGGCGTGCAGCCGGATATCGTAGTGCACCGCGCGGCCCGGCCATTCGGCACGACCGCTGCCGGCGACGCGGGGGAAGATGCCGTGCTGGCAGCCGGCCTGGAAGCCGCTCGCGTGCAGACAGCCAGCCGCTAAAAAGCGGCAAGGCGCGGCGATAGGTGCGGCCGCCGCGTTCCGCCGGACGCCGCTCCAGCGCCCGACGGAACACGCTTTAGATGGCCACCAGCTCTTCCAGCTCCTTGGCCAGCCGCTTTCGCGCGACGTGTAGCCGTCGCTTGATAGTGCCAACCGGGGAGCGGAATTCGGCGCTCATTTCCACGAGCGATTGTCCCTCGACGTAAAACGCCATGAGCGTATTGCGATCGAGGTCGCCTAACCGCCGCAGACCGGCCCGCACTTGCGACTGCCGCTCGCGGGTGAGCGCCCTCGAGAGCGGAGTCTCATCCTCGACACAGGTGGCTGCAAGCGTCTCGGGCTCGGTGGCGATCGGTCCTCGCCTCCGCACGGCCCGGTTGATCGCCATCCGAGTAGTCACGGCTTGCAACCAAGACCCGAATGCGGCCGGTTCGCGTAGCTGCGATATTTTCTGCATCGCGCGCACGAGCACTTCCTGGCAGACTTCCTGGGCTTCGGCGTGATTGCCGAGACGTCGCAGGGCCGTCGCGTACACAGCCCGCTCGTAGCGCCGCGCTAGTTCGCCAAAAGCCTGGCGGTCGCCATCTTGTGCCGCGAGCACCAGGCAGGAATCGGTTGTTTCAGTTTCGAGTTCTTGAAGTTCCATGACACTCACACTCTCCAGGAAATAAGTCACGCGGCACCAACAAGCAGCGAGCGGCTAAACCCGAGGAAACGCCGCGAACAAGCGCGAAGCTATCCGCATCCTCGGCCGGCTTACGGGTTCGTCACAGGCAACTGAACTGAGCGGTTTAGCTCTGCATTCAGCCGGTGACGAGCGCGGGCGACATGTGTCGCACCGGCTGCCGGCCCGTAATAGCCATGCACGTCGGCATGGCCATTGGGGCGGCTGCCAAGGCCGCGCTACCCAAGCCGCTGCGCTTGAGCGAGCGGCTCAAACCGCGGGCACGTTTGCTGGCGTGCCATAGATGCTGCGCAGCATGACGGCACGAATCAGCCGACAACGAGACGACGCGGTCTTGGACGAAGCCAAAGACGTTGCCATTCGTGACGGTGTTGAGATTCGTACGCATCGGAAGCTCCTGCGCAGCGCGCGGTTGGAGAGAGTAAAAAAGCGTTGAATCGAAAAAACCAGGTGCGGCCGAACGTTTCGGCCACACTAACATAACACTCGCATGATTCGCCCCCCGCGTCAAGGCGAGTTGAACGGCGGTTGAGGGGCAAAACCCGCCGGTCGTTCCTTTAGACAGCCTATCGGCCGGCAGGTTCGCGCAGGCGGTGGAGATTTTTGACTTTTTGCCGGCACAATCGCGCCAAGTGGTTTCTCACTCCCCTTCAACGGCTAGTTGACGACGGCCGCATGTACTTCTAAGGTCTACGGTTTCAGCAACTTACCTTCAATCCGGCGAGCTCAAGTGGCGGGATTCTTCAAACAACTGCTGGCAAGCGGCCGTGTTATCCGTGTGTTCTGCGCCGGCCGGCTGGTGCACCCGGTTTCCATCCAGCTATTTGGCCTGGGCGGCGGGTACGACGGCTTTTGGCTGGACGCCGAACATGCTGGCATTTCCACCGAACAGATCACGATGGGCGCCCTGGTCGGCCGCGCGTGCGGCTTGGGCAGCTTCGTGCGGATGCCGGTGACAAACTATGCGGCCGTTACCCAGGCGCTCGAGTCGGGCGTCGACGGTGTTATGGCCGCCCAAGTCGTGTCCGCAGCCGAAGCCGAAAAGTTTGTGACGTGGGCCAAGTTCGCGCCGCGCGGAGTACGCGGACTCAACACGCAAGGCGCCGATGCCCATTTCACCCACAAGTCGGCCAGCGAGTTTGCGCCAGAGGCCAACCGTGACCACTTCGTCGCCATTCAGATTGAAACGCTCGCGGCGCTCGAAGAGGCCAACGAGATCGCCGCCATCGACGGCGTCGACCTGTTGTTCGTCGGACCCGCGGACCTGTCGCAGGCGCTGGGAGTGCTCGGCCAACCTGATCACGAACGAGTCTGGCAAGCCATCGACCGAGTTGCCGAGGCCTGCCGCCGGCATGGCAAGGCATGGGGTATCGTGCCGGCCGGTCCCGATTATGCCGACCGCTGTGCCGCCAAGGGCTGCCGCATGATCACGTTCGGCAGCGACGTCATGGCGCTGCGGCTGGGCGTGCAGGCGCTCAAGGATCTGTATGCTTCGCAGTTCTAAGGTCGCACTTGCACGGCTTGCACTCGCGCTCGTCGTGCTTTCGTCCGCGGCATGCGTCGGGGCGCAAGACCTCGGCGAGGTGCCTCCGCAATTCGAACGACTCGGCGGCGCCACGCGCGAACTGCGTTTTGCGCGCGGTGAACAGGTTGTACCCGCCGGCGGACATTTCCAGGGCATCCAGCTCCGATTCGACGCCGCCCGCAATCGGTATCTCGCGTTCTTGTCGCACGATAGTTTGACGGTCGGGTACCTGGCCGTGGTCGAGTTTCCCGAAGCGCTCGAGCGCGCGGGCCAGTTGCTTGCCATCCACGAGTTCCCTAGCGACGGCCAAACGCCACCGCTACGACACGCCGGCGGCATGCAATTGTGCGGCAATATTCTGGCGGTCGGGCTGGAAGACAACCAACAGAAGACTCGTTCGCAGGTGCAGTTCTGGGACGTGGTGGATCCGCTCAAACCTGCGCAACTCGCGCACCTGACGATCAAACGCGCCGGCGCGCCTAAGGAAAAAACAGCCGGCGCGGTGGGAATCATCGAGCGCGAGCGCGATCATCTGGTCGTCGTGGCGAACTGGGACAGTCGGGACATCGACTTTTACGTCTCCAACAATCGGCCGCTCGCGGATCGTGATTGCCGCTTCGAGCTCGTCCAGCATTGGGCGGCCAAGGCGGCCGTGGCCAGTGACTGGCGGCCGAACGATCGCTTCGGAGCGTATCAGGCGATCAACCTGGTGACCTCGGGCGAACGATTGTTCATGACCGCCTTCGAAACCCGAATGTCCGTCGGTGACATCGTGGACATGTTTGCAATCGATCTTGGAGCGGATGCTACCCGTTTGCTGACCAAGATTGGCAGCAAGTCGGTTTCCCTCTCACCCGGCGTTCACTTTCAAGCCGCGGCCGGACTATCGGCCTCGAGCGACGCCTGGACTCTACTAGCCGCGCCGCACGCGTTCACGCCCGAAGTGATCATGGACCTGGTGCGCTAAACGGCCGTAGATGAAAGTCCGAAATGGGCTGCCACGGCGGAGAATAGGGCTCAAAGCGAACCCACTACCGGGCGCGCAGCTTGAATTGCTCAAACTGCCTGCCAGCCCTATAATTTGCGATTCGTCCCGACGCTCCATTTTGGGCTCTAAATGGTAGGAGCCCGGCCGAGGGGCATAGCCCTTTTCCTCGTCCTGCGTATCGCACGTCTCGTGCACAAGCGCGCGACGAGTCATCCAACAAAGCGAGACACATGGTTAATCGAAATCTGATCCGCGGCCTCGATCTAAAGCAAGAAGAGTGGGAGCAGGAGTTGGCCCAAGCCATGGGCGGCACCGCGACCGAAGAGATCGATTGGGGCGGCGGCGAGTTGGCCGTCAACAAGATCATCGACGGCAAAATACTGCGGATCGACAACGACTTCGTCCTGGTCGACGTGGGCTATAAGAGCGAAGGCATCATCCCGCTTTCCGAGTGGGAGGAGGGAGAGGAGCCGCCCCAGGTCGGCGAGCACGTCAAGGTCCTCGTCGAAGAGGTGGAAGACGTGTTCGGCCGCACCGAGGAATCGCGCGGCATGATCACGCTCAGCAAGCGCAAAGCTGAGAAGATCGAAGCCTGGCTCAAGGTAATGGAGACGGTGCACGAAAACGACATCGTCACCGGCACCGTGACCCGCAAGATCAAGGGCGGCCTGTTGGTCGATATCGGCGTGAACGTGTTCTTGCCGGCCAGCCAGGTCGACATTCGTCGTCCGGCGGACATCGGCGATTACATCGGCCGCACCATCCAATGCATCGTGCTCAAGATCGACGACGCGCGGCGCAACATCGTCGTCAGCCGCCGGGCCCTGATCGAAGCGGAACGGGCTGAAAAGAAATCACAGTTGCTCAGCACGCTCGAAGTCGGACAACTGCGCAAGGGCGTGGTCAAGAACATCGCCGAATTCGGCGCCTTCGTCGACCTGGGCGGCATCGACGGACTGTTGCACATCACGGATATGAGCTGGGGCCGCATCGGACATCCCACCGAGATGGTCTCCATCGATCAGGAAATCGAAGTGCAAATCCTGCACGTCGATCGCGAGAAGGAGAAAATCGCGCTGGGCCTCAAGCAAAAGTCGGCCAGTCCTTGGGAATCGGTAGGCGAGAAGTACCCGGTCGGCTCGGTCGTCCGCGGCACGGTCGTTAACGTGATGAGCTACGGAGCTTTCGTGAAGCTCGAGGAAGGCATCGAGGGCCTGGTCCACATCAGCGAGATGTCCTGGACCAAGCGCATCAGCCATCCCAACGAGCTGGTGCACATCGATGACGAGATCGACGTGGTCGTGCTCAACATCGACAAGAACAAGCAGGAGATCTCGCTGGGCATGAAGCAAACCCAGGCCAATCCCTGGGACAAGGTCGCCGAGCGCTATCCGCCCGGAACCATGGTCAAGGGCACCGTGCGCAACCTGACCAACTATGGCGCGTTCATCGAGATCGAGGAGGGCATCGACGGCCTGTTGCACGTAAGCGACATGTCCTGGACCCGCAAGATCAGCCATCCCAGCGAAGTGGTTGAAAAGGGCCAGACGGTCGAGTGCAAGGTGCTGTCGGTCGACCAGCAGCGGCGGCGGATCGCCCTGGGACTCAAGCAGCTCGAGGAAGATCCTTGGGCCACCGACATCCCCAGCAAGTACCAGCCGGGCCAGTTGGTGACCGGCACCGTGACCAAGATCACGAACTTCGGAGTGTTCGTGGGCCTGGAAAATGGGCTGGAAGGCCTGTTACACATTTCCGAGCTCGCCGAGCACAAGGTCGAAAACGCGGAAGAGCTGGTCAAGGTGGGCGATCAGATCGAGGTGAAAGTTCTGCGGGTCGATGCGGCCGAGCGGAAGATCGGCCTGTCGAAGAAGCGCGTCGACTGGTCCGAGGAGGAAAGTGCCCAGGAGGATGCACAAGCGGCCGCGTCGAATACCGCCAATGCGGAGCTTAAGGGTGGCGTGGGCGGCGAGTCCGGCCCGCTAATCAAGCAATAAGCCGCCTGCAACGGCTGGCCGATTGTGCGGGTCCTGCGCTGGTTTCCACGAGCGCGGCGCATGCCACATCGGCCGCCGGGCGTTTCCGCAAAACGCGCACAACGCGACGCGCCAATCGGCCCCGTCGGCATCCGCCGCGCGGGGCCGTTTTTTTCGGCACGCTCCGCGCGCATCTCACATTCTGCGCACGGCATTAACTCGCGCACCTTTTACAGATTCGCCTGGCGCACGTCGATAGTTGTGGTGTCGCCGAAAAGCACGCCAGCTAAACCCCGCGCCCTGAGCATGACCACCACACGACGCCGTTCGACCGCCGCTGTTCAGACGCCGCTGGAAACCTATCTGCGAGAGATCAACGAGACCTCCCTGCTGACGGCACGCGACGAACAAGAATTGGCGACCGCCATCGGAAATGGAGATAGCCGCGCCCGCGACCGCATGGTCCGCGCCAATCTGCGGCTGGTGGTCAACATCGCGCGGGGTTACACCGGCAAAGGCTTGAGCCTGCAGGATCTCATCGAAGAGGGCAACCTGGGTTTGCTCCGCGCCGTCGAAGGGTTCGATCCGGGCATGGGGACCCGGTTCAGCACCTACGCCAGCTATTGGATCAAGCAGTCCATCAAGCGGGCCCTCATCAACACGGCCAAGACGATCCGCATCCCGGCCTACATGGTCGAGCTGCTCTCGAAATGGCGGCGGGCAACGGCGCGCCTGGCCGAGGAGCTGGGGCGCACGCCGACGCCGGAAGAAATTGCCCGCGTGCTGGGACTGCCCAAGAAAAAGCTGCCCATCATCAAGAAGGCCATTCACATCTACAACTCGACGCCGCAGACCGATCAGGCCGAAACCGGATGGTCGTTGGGCGAGATGGTGATGGACGATCGCATGAAAAGCCCCGAGGACGAGCTGGTCGACAGCGACAACCTGGTGCACGTCATGCACATGCTCGAGACGATGGATGCCCGGGAAGCGACCGTGCTGCGGATGCGGTTTGGCCTGCACGACAACGAGCCGCGCACGCTGAAGGAGATCGGCGAGTCGCTGGGCCTGACGCGCGAGCGCGTTCGCCAGATCGAGACCGAGGCCCTCGGCAAAATGTCCGAAAGCCTGCAGGGCGACAAGAGCTAGGCTATTTGGCCAATGCTGCTGTCCGCGCGCCGATTACGCCGGTCGCCTACGATTCTGCCGGCGCGAGTACAAGCTGGCTGAGAGCGTCGAGGCTGGCCAGCATGTCATCGCGCGAGATCTCCTGCCAACCACTCAGTTTGTGTCGCAGGATGGCCAGCTTGTAGGCCTCGAATGCGTCGTTGACGTCGGCCGGCAAGGCCGGCAGCTCGGCGAAGGGCCGCACAGCCGCGCGCGTCGCTTCCGCCACGGCTAGCTGGCCAGAAGCAATGACGCCATCGTCGGCATAACGCGAGTCCGAGTCGGACTCGTCTGAAGTGCCATCGGCAGCGTCGTCGTCGAACTCATAGTCTCCCGCCGGCGCCCGCACGGTGCGGGTCTTGCCGCTAGGAACGTCATCAGCCGCGTCATCCGGCTCGCCATCTTCGTCCCACGGCAGGCTGGCTTCCGCACCTTCTTCACTTACGAGCTCCACGCCGCCGCCGGCAGCTTCCCAGCGCTGGGCGCGCATCTCGGAAATGGACCAGCTATTCTGGGCCGCGCCCTCAAGCCACAATTCCGCGTCGTCCCAATCGAGCGCGGCTTGAAAATGGCTCCAATAAAGGCCCGTATACGTCACGCGGGCTTGTCCGAAGCGTTCGTAGGCCCGCCGTAGTCGGCCAACGTGCTGTGGCGTCACGTGGCCGACTCGGCGGCTCCATGCTTCGTCAGAGAATTCGCCGGCAGGTGCCCCGGACGCGGCCAGCGTGTCGCGCCATTGGCAGATGATTTGCCCTTTTTCCCAATTGGTGGTACTGACCAGCCTTTTCCATTGATCCAGAAACTGGATGGAAGCCTCTTCGACAAGCGCTAAGTCCATGCGTCGTGTCACTCTGAAGTAAGTCGCGGTCGCTCGAAGGCACGTCAGTGTGCCCACGCGTGCGATTTTAACAGCCGAGCCACAGGCAGCTAGCAAAGGGCGGCGCGCGCTAGTCGCGGCCGCTCGGCGCGTCTTCCGTAAAGCCCACGGCGGAACGGATTTGGCAGCGCCGCTTAAGGCGTGCGCCCAACCATGCGCCTGGGGACAATTTGTCGATGGCCAAATCGAGCGCCGGTTACCGGCTCAACTCGTCGGCGTGGGTGCGATCTCGACGGACTGGAACCCGCACGTTTTGTGCGTGCCGTCGCAGAAGGGTTTCCGGCTCGACTGGCCGCAACGGCATAGGGCAACGCTCGGCTTGTCCGGATTGATGGGGAACGGGTTGCCGTCCTGGTCGACGACCGTCACTGGGCCCTCGATCAGCAAGGGACCATTAGGGCGAACACGAATGATGACCGACATGGAAGAAGCTCCTGGATGAGTTTTGCCGGGGGACGCGAGCCATCGAGGCGAATGCCTGCCGAGTGTAGCCCATCGAACGCCCGAGCGCAACGGGCTCGGCATCGAGCCAGCACGAAAACCGCTCAGGGGTTTGCCGGGGCAGCGTCCGGTTCGGCCGGCTGGCTTGGGACGATTCGAATCAGACGAAGCTGCTCGCGCGACTGGCTTGGACGCTCCGCTGGTTTCGATAGCGATTCTAACGACTGTGGCCTGGCGGCATGCAGGTAAGGCACGCCAGTCGCGGAGCGGAGGCCGTCCAGCAGGCTGAAAAGCTGCGCGTCAGACGCTTGGATGGCGTAAGTCTGGCCTTCCGCGCCGAGCGCATCGGACGGCTGGCCGGGAGTCGCGGATTTCCGCTTTTCGTCGGCGGTCTCCTCGAGCATTCGGTCCCACTTGATCTTGCGGCCTTCGAGCAGTTTCTCGAACGACCGCGCGCGATAGTAGTCGGGCGTAACTTCGAACACGATCACCTCGGACCGCTGCAGGGAATCTTTGCGCGCCTGGCCCAAGGGTCGGGCGCCGGCGGCCGCAGGGCCGGCTGAACCTAGTGGCACGTCCACGGGCGCGCTCGCAGCGGGTGCGGCAGCCTCGTCCGCCACGGCTGCGGGTTTCGCTCTCTGGCTCAGCATCGGACTGGCGGATTGCGGCAAGAACGAGTCACTTTCGGCGTCCCGCCCAGGTTCGGTCCGCTCGAGCTCGACCTCGCGATTCTCCCCTGCCGCGCCGGGCTGCTTTTGAAAGGCCAGGTTCTCCTGCGGCGCGTGCGCGACTTGCCGCGGCTGCTCGCGATTGCTGTCGAACACCATGATCAACAGCGCCGCCGCGATGGCGATGGCCGGCCAGGCTAGCCGCCGCCATCCGGCCCCTCGAGGCCACAGCGAACCGATGCTTGCTGGTTCGATGTTTGCCGCTGGGGCGGCAGCATTGTCCTGCGTGCCGTTGGTCGAGGCGTCCTCGACCATGGCGCTAAAATCGCGCGGCGCCTTATGGCCCGGCAGCCGCCGCAAGCTGGCTCGCACCGCCAACAGATCGTCTCGCAGTTGACGCAACTCAGCACTCTCATCGAGCCATCGATCAACTTGGGTACGTTCCTCGGGCGCAAGCTCGCCGTCGAGGTAGGCGCTAACCATTTCATGTTGACGCTCGGATTCCATGGCACCTAGTTCGAATTCAGACCCATGATTTTTTTTGAACCGTTTCGTCCGGCATCAACCGCTTTAGTTGATCTCGCAACTGCAGCCGCGCTCGATGCAAGCGGCTGCGAATCGTCCCCACCGGCAAGTCCAGCATTTCGGCGATCTGTTCGTACGAGCATTCCTCCACTTCGCGCAACAGGAGAATTGCCCGATGTTCCTCAGTGAGCGCCGCAAGCCCGGCCCGCA
>DATJEN010000080.1:0-5098 GCA_035496575.1 Pirellulales bacterium | reverse complement strand
CCCGCCCAGGCGCAGGTGCGGCCGGCATAGCGGCCAAAGGCGCGCGCCCAGGGATCGGCCGGGATATCGGCAGAGCAGAAGCGGTAAGCGCTCGACAGTAGCCGCGCGGCGCACCAGGAACTCTCACGGAGCTCGGCAGCGCTACCGTGCTCCTTTTGCCATGCCACCGGGCACGCAACCTTCCACAACTGAAAATAACCGCGCGCACGACCTCGGTCGCAGCGCATTCCTACCGGCAACGTCTCGCAGTGCCCTTCCCCTATGGCCTGGGCAAACTTGCTCTCGTGCCATCCCAGGGCGATGAGCGCGGCGCCGAGCTGGCGACGCGATCCGAGCCACACCGGACGGCATTCGGCGCTTGCATACGACCCGGCGCAGGTCGCCCGCGCCGTGGCGTCGTCGATCACCTGGGCAATCTGGCCCATGCGTGCGATGCGCTCGGCAGGGCTCTCGGTATCCAGGGAGAATCGGGGCAAGACCAATAGAGCGGACAGCAGGATTTCGAAGAAGGTCATAGCCGAACCTAGAATGATCGGCCCGCTGGGACAAGCAAACGACGACTTTTTGGCGATCGGTGTGGGGACCGCTACCCTAGCAGCCGAGCCGTGTTCCCTAACTACGATGAGATCGCCGACTCGACCGCGGTCGGAGAAGAATCCGCTACCGAGACGACTGAGCCGATCGTGCAGCCGGCCGCTGCCCCATTGCCCGCGCCGATCGATCCGAGCGCACGCACGGGCGCCGGTGTTGCGATTTTGATGGCAGGCGCGGGCGCAATCACCGGTTGGCTTGTGGGCGGCGGATGGGGAGCGGGCGCGGGCTTGCTCTTGATGGGAGCGGCACGCAACGGGTATAAGGCTCGCTCGCTGTGGTCCGCCGATCGCGCCGAAGCTGCCAAGCGTTTGACGATGGCCGTGGCTGGTGGCGCTGGCGGCGGCTACATGGCCTATCGCGCGATGAAAGGTAGAAAAGGAAGTCGATGATTGTTCATCCGCAATGGGGCACCGCAACGATCCTGCAACCGTTCCCCAACTTCGAACAGGTGTATCAGGGGCGGCCCGCGACGTCTCCCGTTGCCTTCCCTGGCACCATCGATCAGCAAGCGGCCAACGGCGTGCCGGGTTTCGATTCGACACTCATCGCCGGCACGCCCGTCGTACTCGGCGCGCGGCTCATGCTGTGGATCCCGCTGTGCATGCTCGACTATACGGTACCGACGGTCTACCGCTATCAGCTGGTGTGGCGGCTGAGTTCAATCTCGGATTTCCAATACACGGCCGAGAAAAACCAGAGCACCGGCGATCCGGCCATGCCCTATCACTTGCAGCGGCGCGAGCTGGGCGTGTTCAATACGCCCGGAGATGCGTCGAGTCAGCGCATTGTCATCCCCGCCGCAAGCGATTCGCTGGCGTACGAGCAGCAAGAGCCCGCAAGCGATGGCGACAATGGCGAAGTGGTCGTGCGCGGCGAGTGGATCGTTCCCGATGGAGCGTTGTGGGATGCGCCGATCACACCGAGCGGCGCTTTGGGCACCGTGACGCAAGGTATCTTTCCGCTTGCCACGGGCGATACACCCGGCGGCCCCGTGTACTTCCCTTATTGGGTGGATGCCAAAGGCGACGAGCTCATCATCCTGGCGCGCCGCCGCACCGTTGAGCTCGATGACGAATGGGATTTCTCGGGCGGCGATCGGTCGTTTTCCAACACGTTCGGCACCGACAACGGAACGCGTCCGCGCCTGCAAACGGTCGGGATCTTCTTGTTCGCCGGTTCGAGCTAGAACGTGCGTATCACGGTCATCGTACCGCTGAGTCGGCCCGAACTGTGGCCGAACGTCCTTCAACTCTTTCGCCAGCAGACGTATTTCGACAAGCGCCTATGGGTCGTCTTCAATGGTCGCGCCCTGGGCGCTACCGCGCTCGCACAAGGCGTGGCCGATCGCGTGCTCACCAGTCGCGCCAATTGCGCCATTGCGCGCAACACGGCCCTCTCCGAGCTGCGCGCCGAAGGCGGCGGCTACTTTGCCCTGTGGGATGACGACGATTACTACGGCCCCGGTTACCTGAGCGATGTGGCCAGCGATGCGGGACGGGCCGAAGTGACCGGCAAGCAGACGCATTTCGTCAGCTACGCCGAGCGCTATTTGTTCTTCTACTACCCCGAGCGCGCAAGCCAGCCGACGCGGGTGGCGCAAGGCGGCACGCTCGCCGGCCGCGCCGAGGATGCGCTGAATTTCCCCGCGATGCGCCGAGGCGAAGATCTCGCATGGTGCGAGCAGATGCGCGACAAGGGCGCCCGCATCTATAACCGCGGCCTCTACCATTACCGCTATTGCCTCGGCGGCGACGCGGCCCACGCCCATGCGACCGGCGTGCAAAGTGTCACCAGCGTGATCTATCGCCTCGGCCGCGGCCGCTACATCGGCCCCGTCGATGATCGCATCGTGGACGGCTTAACGCCGCCGCCCAACGGGCGACCCGTGCTGCCGCACCACCCGTTCGAGCCGGAGTCGAGCGAGATTTAGTGGCGATTTGCCCCTTGTGATACATTGCTATCAACATGGACGGCACCGTCATCGGCACGATTATTGGGACGGCAATCCTGACGCTTTCCGGTGCGGGATATGCAGGGAGTCGTCTCAACAAGAAAGTCAACGAAGTCCAGGAGCAAACCGGTGAGATCGACCGGCACGGGCTCGATATCAACAAGCAAGACCGGCGCATCCAGGAGCTGGAGAGCCTGACCAAGCAACAGGACAAGCAGATCGATGATCTGAAGCGGCAGCTGGATCAGGCCCTAGGCCGCATTGACCAGCGCAATAATTCCATTGACAGCCGACTCGGTACCTGCGTGACGGACGAGGAGTTTCAAGCTTATACTGCCTCCACCACCCAAGCCATCACGGGCCTGACGGAGAAGGTCGGCCGCGCGACAGGAGTCCTCGAAACATGGACTCGAACCCGGAGTTAAAAGTGGTGTCATTCCCTTTGGAACGACCCTCACCGCCCTCGAACAAGGCCTACAGCGGCCACCAGATCAAGAAGAAGATCATGCAGGCCATGTTCCGCCAGCACGAAGCCATCGTCGAAGCGAACAACAAGCTCGATCAGTTGATCCGCCTCGGACATCGACTGAGTGAGATGCCCCCTGCATAAGGAAGACGAAGCGATGAACAAATACGAACCTTTTTCCGATGTGCCCGAATACGAGCGAACCCCCGAAGGGATCTTCGGTGGCGACGCAGGCCTCAAGCACTTCAACAGCGTGCCGACCCGGCTCGTGGCCGAAGGCTTAGCCGTGCGCTTCACCTGCCTGTGCGGCAACTCCAACAGCGTGACGACCACCTGGCCCGAGCTCGTGCTGATCGCTCAGCAGCGCATCCCGCAAGGCTGGCGCTACGACGAGCGCGGCGTGGCCCAACCGCTCGTGCCCTGTCGCGCCTGCGGTCGCGCAGTTGGCTTTGGCCTGACGCCCGATGAATGCAAGCGCACCATCGAGCAAGGCATCGCCGCGCAGTACATCAGCGCCGCGCAGGTGCAGGCAATCGCCCAGGCCGTGGGCTCAGTGCGTCGATGAAGCCCGGGCCTAAAGCCGCCCTCTGCCACGCACATCAAACGATCGTCAAAGATGTGCCGCAGATGGATGATGACAGTTCGGCCGAGCGCATCGAAGATCTGAAACGCCAAGGCTACGAGGTCATGATCCTCGACACGGTAGACCGGTATGGTCGCGAGACTACCGTGGTGCTCAAGCGCAAACGTCTCGATCTGCAATAAGTGAGGCCGACCGTGCACACATTGGTTTTGCTCAAGATAATCGAATCGGTGCGCCGCAGGCAGCAGCAGGGCGATTGTCCGACCGAGCAAGCCTATTCGCGCGAGATGCTTGAGAATGCCCTGGTGCAGCTAGCTGACAATCACGAGCGCGCCCTCAAGGATCTTGAGACCGCGCTCGTACGGCTGGCTGACAAGCAAGCGTCTTAAACTGCCGATGAATTGCCCGGCCACCGAAACCGATCTGAGTGCGGAAGAAGCGCACGCGATCGTTGAGCCGTACTTCATTGCGGTGCGCGAGCAATTCCTGGAAGCGGGCCTCGACCGCCTGCAGCGTTTGCATCTACGTCCGAGCTGGGACATGCACGACAGCCCGCGCCACTTTGCGGGCTGCCGCGACGACGGAAGCGAGATCTTGGTCGCTCCCGAGCTGGCCGAGCTCAGCGTCGAAACGGTGTGCGCGATCCTGGCGCACGAGTGCGGCCATGCCGCTGACTTCTGTTACCCCGGCGAATTCATTCTGCGCGGCAGCCGGCTCGAGCGTTACGGCGACGACGAGCGTGAAAGCAAACACTGGCGCCATATTCTGCGCGGTTGGAAACAGCGCGATGATGACGCTGTCGAGCTGACGGCCGATGCGATTGCGGAAACGGTGCTCGGTATTGCCATCGGCTACCGCGGCCCGTGTTTGCTGCAAAGCTTCAGTGGTCCGCGCCGACCGCTTGGGCTCCGCTAACTCGGGCAGAATTTGGCGAGGTCTCGATTCAATCGAGCAAGTGCGAGCGAGCAACCAGGTTGAGGTCTCGATTCGATCGAGCGAGTACGCGCTTCGCGTGGACGGAGTCTCTGTGGAACCACAGAGCGAGTACAACGAAGGATGCACCGCGTCTCAGCCATTCGCTGAGCAGATTCGGTCTTGGCTGTCGCGGCTAATGGACGCCGCGCGGTAACTAAGGGTTTTGACGCCAGTCTCGGTAACCCAACCGAGCGTGTAACAGATTCTCGTGGTCGGCGTCTCGGGTTTGCACCCGAGCGGTATAAAACCATCGCTGAGCTCGTCTCGGTGAAGTCTCGGTGTCCACCGAGCGGGCATCTCAAGGAAGTCTCTCGGTCTCAGCACGCGGTGCCGAGCTACTTTCAATACTCGTCGATTTCGCGTCTCGGTTTGAGACCACCGAGCGGGGTCTTACCTCTCGCGCAACTAGTCTCGGATCGTTCATCCGAGCGCGCGTCTCAACGTTGAAACGTAGATTGTCAAAGAGGCGAGCCGCCTAGGCCGCGAGGTCAGGCTCGGTACGCTCACACCTTAGCCCAGAGATCCAGCC
>DATJEN010000079.1:0-45721 GCA_035496575.1 Pirellulales bacterium | reverse complement strand
CTAGCATCGCACTGCAAAAAATAGCAGAAATTCTGCCAGCGACGATACCACACTCGCGAAGAGTTGCTATATTAAGCCTCCGAACGCGCAGCCAAATTAGGAGTGGCTGCGTACGGGCGCGGCGCTTGCAGTCGAAGCCCGATATGGACAACTTCTTCGCTAGGGAGGGACCCCCATGACGCGCATTCCTTTGCGGACGGTCGACAGCCAGGCTCAGGATCTGTCCTCGCGCTTGGACATGAGCACCGCCGAGATTGGCCTTTCGGTGCGCACGACGAATTGCCTCGAGGAGCGCGGGATCTTCACGGTGAATGACTTGTTGCATTGCACGCCCGAAGACTTGCTCAGCATCTCGAACTTCGGCGAGAAGACCCTCGAAGAAGTCTACAAGTCGCTCGAAGGCGTGGGCTTTTATCGCCGCTCGCGGCGCGAGGTAGCTGTGGCCTGAGCGGGCTGCCGGGCAAAATCGGTCGAACGCCGGCTCGGCGGGCCATCAGCCGTTCGCCTAGCGCGAGCTTGTCGCGTTGGGTTTGCCGACTCGCACGCACTTAAGCGTCTGCGTATCGCGAACAAACAGCAATCCGTTGGCGAGCGCAGGTAGCGCTTGCGCGGTGTCATCGAACAGTTGCGCTTCGGCGAGCGGTTCGAATTTTTTCGCCGTCGCGGCCGCCACCACCAGTCGGCCATCGGTGCGCATAATCAGCAACTTATCACCGACCAGGATCAGTCCACCGGTTCCAAATCCCTCCTCGGTCCAGCGGATGTTTCCAGTTTTGGGATCGAATGCCCTCAATCGCGCGCGGCCGACATCCTGGCGACCATCGATTCCGTACAGCACGCCCTCGTGCTCCACGCACGTCGTGTACTGGCTCGACATGACATCGTCATTGGCCCACAGCTTGGTGGCGCCGCCGGCGGCGATTTTGGACCACTGTGCACCGACTCCATAACTGGCCGAGACAAACAGATGATCGTCGAGCACGAGTGGCGTCGCGGCATTGACCGTCGGGCCGCGAGCGCCGAACGGGAATCGAAACTTGACGGTGCCCGTCGGCGGATCGACCGAGACCACATTCAAGCGCGTCACAAAGATCGCATGCCGGACGCCGGCGATGGTGGCGGCGACGGGCGAAGAGTAGCTCGCCTGTTCATCGGTGGCTTTCCAAATCACTTTTCCATCCGCCACGGAAAACGCGACGATCCCAGCGCCAGGCGCGCCCCCCACGTTGATCAACAGCTTGTCGCCTTCCACGAGCGGGCTGCTGCCGAAGCCGAAATAGCCTTCCGGCGCGCGGAACTCGGAGTTCAAGTCGCGGGACCAGATGAGCTTTCCCGTTCCGCGCTCGAGCGCCGCCAGTTCACCTCCGGGCCCCAATACATAAACCGCCGTTTGTTGAATGACGGGCGTGCAGCGCGGCCCGTCGTCGGTTGAGATGCTGCTCACGTACTTGGTGGGTAGCGCGGCCTGCCAATGCTGTTTTCCCGTCGCGGGATCGAAACAATCGATCAAGAGCTGTTTGCCGCGGCGGTGGAAAACGATTGCGTCCGTTCCGGCAATGGCGACGCTCGCGAAGCCAGAACCCACGCTCGTTTGCCAGACCGTTTTCGGCCCGTCGGCCGGCCAAGGCAACACGAGCTCTTCGCCGATTGCCTTGCCATTTCGCTCTGGCCCAAGGACTTGGGGCCAGTCACCGCCGAGTGCCGAAGCCACGAAGACGAGCTGCAACAAAGCAAACAGGGCGCCGGGAAGATGCGCCACTGGGAAAACTCGAACAGGCATGGTTGCCTCACAGGTGCTGGCGGGACTGACGCGCGCTTCGCTATCGTATTGAGAGCGACTGTTATCCGCTCGATTGAGACGTGTTCTCGCTCCCGAACACGCGCTAGGACGTGCCGAATTATAATGTCCCCCATGTCCACCGCAGGATAGTTTTCCCGAGAAAGGGTTTGGCTTGTCTCGCTTAATTCGCCTGTACGAGAAGAAACGTGGCGACCGCCGCACGGGGCTGAAGAGCGTGGGCAATCTCGGCGAGGCCCTGTTCTTTGGTCTTTTTTTCAGTATCGGCTGCGCGGGGCTTGTCTACATGCTGGTTGCCTTGGCGTGGCCCGAGTGGCGCGCCAACCGGCAGTTTGCGCCCGCGCGCTGCACCATTGTTGACAAATACGTGGGCCGAGCGACTGCGCAAAACGCGGCGTCGCTTTATCGCCCCGAGTTTCGCGTCGTGTATCGCACGCCCGAGGGCGAGTACACGGCCGATGCCCTGTACGACGTGATGGGCCTGTATTCTTCGGACCGCGACGCGGTTGACAAGCTGCTGGCCGGCTTCGAGGTCGGTCAGGAATATCCCTGCTGGTACGATCCGATCGATCAGCGGCCGGCCGTGCTCGCGCGGGGCTACAGTCCTTGGCTGTATGTGTCGTTGCTCATCCCGTTGTCGTTCATGCTCATCGGCGGGGGACGGCTGATCTATACCCTGTTGCATTGGAACACGTCGCAAGAGCGCCGAGCGCTTTTAAATCAGCGCACGGCGCAAATCGACCTGTTTGATGCCGGCTCGAACCACCGTGCGCTGCCCACGGTGCCCACCGACGCCAACGTCACCAACAGCCCGGGCACGACGCTCGCCTATCGGTTGCCGATTGCCACGCGCAGCGGCTGGGTGCTGTTTGCCACCACGGCGGCTTGCCTGTTGTGGAATGGGGTGGTGGCGATTTTTGTCATCAGGGCGGTAGGCGGCTTATTGCGCGGTGAACCGCAGTGGATGCTGGTGATGTTCGTGGTTCCCTTGGTCGCAGCCGGCATTGGGCTCGTGGCGTATCTCGTGCGACAAGTCATCATCACCACGGGCATGGGACCAACGCGGCTCGAGATTTCGGCGCATCCCTTGGTGCCGGGACAGCCCTACGAGCTATTCCTTTCGCAGGCTGGCCGCCTGGCGATGCGACGCTTGGAAATATGGCTGGCTTGCGACGAAAAAGCGACTTACCATCAAGGCACGGACATGCGCACCGAGACGCGGCGCGTGTTCCAGGACCGCTGCTTTGTGCGCACGGACCTGGAGATCAATCGCGGATTGCCTTTCGAGAGCCGCTGCCACTTGCGCGTGCCGCCCGGCGCGATGCACTCGTTTCAGGCCGACCACAACGAAGTGATTTGGAAGCTCGTCGTCAAAGGGAGCGTGATCGGATGGCCGGATTACGAGCGCGAGTTTCAAATCGTGGTGAACCCGGCGCCGACCGCGGCGATATAAACATCCCGCGCATCCATTTGTGGCTGGCCGAACACTCGCGCGTGTATCGGCCCGGCGAGGTGCTCGAGGGGTATTTTCGCCTGGAAGAAGCCTCGCCCGAACAAGTGCGCGCAGTCGAACTGTCCGCGGTATGGCATACCGAAGGCAAGGGAGAGGAGGACTTGTCGGTTCACTATTTCGAGCGGCTGGAGCCCGCCAGCGGATCGGCCAACGATTTCACGCAGCCTCATTTGTTCAAGTCCATCCTGCCGCCCAGCCCGCTGAGCTATTCCGGCTTGATCTTGAAGATCCGCTGGTGCGTGCGGGCGCGCGTGTTTCTGGCGCGCGGCAAAGAGCTCACTCACGAGGTGCCCTTTCAATTGGGCACCGTGCCGAGCGCACAAAGTGTTACGGCGACATGAACGAACTCACCGAGAAATCGAATCCTTTTTCGACGCGCTTCACGCGTCCTGGGGCAGTGCCTTTCATTTTCACGAGTAACGACACTCGCCAAGCGCTCATCGAGCGCCTGCGGCGCGCCAAGTGGCGCGGACAGATCGTCGGCCCGCATGGGTCAGGCAAATCGACGCTCATCGAGTCGCTCATGGGTGCGCTTGAAGACGCCGGCAAGAAGCCAGCGCGGTTCCGACTGCAATCCGGCCAACACCGGCTGCCAAACGGCTGGAAGGCGGAGGCGACGCGCGGCAAGGCGGATGTCGTGGTAGTGGATGGCTACGACCAGTTATGGCCCTGGCGCAAACTCGCGCTGCGCGCGTTTGTGAACCGCCAGGGGCTCGGGCTGCTCGTTACCTCGCATACGGGCTGCCGATTGCCCACGGTTTTCCGCACTTCGCCTGACGCGGACGTTTTTCAACGGGTCGTTCACAGGCTCACTCCCGGAACGCTGCAGGCAGGGCAACTGGATCTCGCGCGCGCTTTTGACGACGCGCACGGGAACATTCGCGAAGCGCTTTTTGCGCTCTACGACCAGTACGAGCAGTACTCGGTCGAGCAGCGTGTGTAGCCAATCGCGCTTTGCTCGTTGGGGCGCAAAAGTGCGTGGAATAATCTCGTAAGCAGCGCGCTTGCGCCGCGTTATCCAGGTGTCGAGCGTGACGTCTGTAACGCCTGTAGCGGCTCGCTCGCTCGTTTGACGCTCTCATCGACACGACAGCGACAGTAGCGGCCCGGTTTTCCGCCGCATTTCGCGGATTCTGTCCTACAGTTTCCCAGATGTGCCCAGGCCAGTGGGGCACGCTTGCAGCTCGGCGAATCGCGAACCAGGCGAGCGCAGGGTTGCCGGCGCGCTAAAGTTTACGCAGGCCACAAGGCACCGGCGCATTCGCAAACTCGACGAAAACGAAATCTTCAACCAAATGAACTCGAGCGCGTGCGAGTGTATTGACGGTTCTGGCGCGGCTCGGTTAACAACAATAAAGTTCTCACTTCTTTTGCTGGAGTTCTCAGCCATGTTCGGTCGACACGTTCGCCACTCGATGTTAATCCTGAGCCTCTCGATGCTCACCGCATCCGATGCACAGGCGTGTCATTGGTGGAAATCATGCTTCGGCGCGCCGGCCACGACCTTTTACGCCCCGTACACGGCTAGCTACGCGCCCGCGGGTTGCGGACAGACGGTTAGTTACATGCCACAGACGGCTTATCGCACGGTGTACGTGAACGCGCCGGTGATGGCCTATCAGCCCGTGACGGCTGCCAACCCGTGCACCGGGTGCCCGACGACCGTGATGCGACCCGTGGTCTCGTATGTGACTCAAGCGCAGCTTGTGCCCTACACGACTTACCGGCCGGTGGTGACTCAGGCCGCCACGCCATGCTGTGGCGCCGCGCCCGTCATGACTTCGTATGCTCCGGCGGCCCCGGCAGTCATGGCAGCGCCCGCCCCCGTGGCGGCTCCTTGCTGTGGTGCGGCAGCGGCAGCTCCCGCGCCTCTGGCAGCGCCGGCCACGGTGATGACGGCGGCTCCGATGGGCACACCTGGCGCGGCCGTGCCAAGCCTCGCGCCCGCATCGGGCTACCCAGCGGCGGCCGCGGTGACGCAGCAGCCAACGATGGCGGCTCCATCGTTGTACCCGCCACCGACTGCGGCTCCGTCCCTGTACCCACCACCGACTGCCGCTCCACCAACGGTTGCAGCTCCGCCGGTGACAGCGGCCCCGCAGACCACGTTCGGTCAGGATAATCGAGTGCCGGCGGGCGCGTTGCCGCCGACGACCAATCCCACTCCGCCTGCCGATACGGCGCCTCAAAACCGCACATTTGAGAATCCCAACGGCACCAAGCCGACTCAGCCGGAATCTCGCTTGCTTCTGCCCCCGCGCACCGAGCCCGCCAATTCGGACAGCAACCGTGCGCTGCGCGGCCTCGATCCCGAAGAGAACCAGGACCGCTTCACAGCCATCCCGCTGCGGCCGTCGCCCTTCCGCCCGGCCTCGCTCGTGACGCCGGTTCCTGCCGACGGCCGGGATGCAACCTGGCAAGCCTCGCGCAGGTAAGCCAAACGCCGCTCCTGCTCGGCTCAAGCGTGCGAACACGGGCCCGCCATGCGCCGCTTGTGCGCGCCTTTCAAACCAGCCCGTAAGGCACACGGCGCGGGCAAAAAGCCGCGCTTTTCCGGTCAGACTTGCGGGAAAGGCGGTCCAATGGTAGCAATTGGCTCCACAGCCGCTATCGATCCTTTGTAAGCCCCCCATTTTCGATGAGCCGATTCGCCGCGCGCCGCAGCAAGCTCAAGCGCCTCTTCCGCAAGGAGGGCGTGCAAGCGCTGCTGGTCACGAACTTTACCAACGTCACGTATCTAACCGGCTTCACCGGCGATGACAGCTACCTGTTACTGATCGCCGATCGGGCGATCCTTATCAGCGACCCGCGCTACACGACCCAGATCGAGCAGGAGTGTCCCGACATCGACGCCGAAATTCGGCCGCCCGGCGTGGGCATGGTGGAAACTATCGGCAAGCTAACCGCTCGCGCCAAAGTGAAAAAGCTGGGCATCGAAGCTGGATCGATGACGGTGGCGCTGGGGGAACAAATCCGCGGAGCGTCGCGCGCGCTCGAACTGGTGAGCACGAACAATCTCGTCGAGTCCTTGCGCGTGATCAAGGACAAAGAGGAGGTCGAAGAGATCCGTCGTGCGATCTGGATTGCCGAGCGCGCCTTTGGACTGTTGCGCGCCGCACTCCGCGACGGGCGCACCGAAAAAGAAGTCGCCGACGACCTTGAAAATCAAACGCGGCTGTTCGGTGGCAAAAGCTGCAGCTTTCCGCCCATTGTGGCCGTCGGGCCGCGCTCGGCGCTGCCGCACGCGCGGCCGACCGACCAAAAAATCGGCGACTACGACTTTGTGTTGGTCGACTGGGGCGCTGACGGCGGGCAGTACAAGAGCGACTTGACGCGAGTTTTGGTGACCGGTAAAATCCCGCCCAAACTCGAACGGATATACGGAGTTGTGTTGTCGGCTCAAGAGCAGGCAATTGCCTCGATCCGGCCCGGCGTCTCTTGTCAGGATGTGGATCAGGTCGCGCGCTCGATCATTGGGAAAGCCGGTTTCGCACGCAACTTCGGTCACGGGCTGGGGCATGGCATCGGCCTCGACATTCACGAGGCTCCTCGCCTCGCCGCCAAAGTCGAAACTCTGCTCGAGCCCGGCATGGTCGTGACCGTCGAACCGGGCATCTACCTGCCGGGGTGGGGCGGCGTGCGAATCGAAGACGACGTGCTGGTCACCAAGGAAGGCTGCGAAGTGCTGACATCCACCGCGAAACGATGGGAAGATGCGATCGTCCATTGATCGGCGGCGTGAACACAGGCGAACGAGAATCTCGAACCACGTATAAATCCGGCCCTTGGGTCGCTTTGAAATAGCATGGGAGACGCAGAGATGGCCGGGTCTGGCGCCAACCAGGGTGACATATTCGACGTGAAGCGCATCCGGCGCCTCGTCGAATTGATGAACGAACACGAGCTGGCCGAGATCGACCTGCGGCAATCCGATCAGCGCATCCGTCTGCGCAAAGGTGGCGAACCGGTTATCAGCATGGCAGCGCATCCCGCGCCAGCCATGGAGCGGGCGGCAACCAGCTCGGAAGCGGCGCCCGCCGCCGCGGCTGCCGACGCGAACCTGAGCGTGATCAAGAGTCCCATGATCGGCACGTTTTTCATTTCGCCCAGTCCCGAAACAGCGGCCTTCGTCAAGGTTGGCGATCACGTCGGGCCCACCACCACGGTGTGCATCATCGAAGCCATGAAGGTGTTCAACGAAATTCCAGCGGAGGTCTCCGGGCAGGTCGTCGCCGTGTTGGTCGAGAACGGCGAGCCGGTTGAATTCGGCCAGCCGCTCTTCAAGATCGATCCCCGCAAGTAGCCTTGCCGCGATATCGGAGGGCCAAGTGCTACGGATGCCTGGCCCCGCACCGTCCTTCACGAACCACTCGCATGTACAAGCGCATTCTGGTAGCCAACCGTGGTGAAATTGCGCTGCGAATCATTCGCGCTTGCCGAGAGCTGGGCATCGAGACCGTTGCCATTTTCAGCGAGGCCGACCGGGGCGCCGCCTACCTGGAGCTTGCCACGGAGGCCTATTGCGTCGGCACGGCCAAAGGCGCGGACAGCTATCGCAAGATCGACCGCGTGATCAGCGCCGCGGAGATTGGCAATGTGCAGGCCATTCACCCCGGCTATGGCTTTTTGTCCGAAAACGCGCACTTCAACGAAGTGTGCCGCAGTTGCAACATCGATTTTATTGGGCCTACGCCCGAGGCCATGGCCCGCCTGGGAGACAAGAATGCGGCCCGCAAGCTGGCGCGCGAGGCGAAAGTGCCCGTGGTGCCCGGCAGTGCCGGCTTGATAACCGAAGAAGGCGAAGCGCTGCGCGTGGCGCATGAGATCGGTTTTCCGGTGCTCGTCAAGGCGTCTGCCGGCGGCGGCGGCCGCGGCATGCGCGTGGCGCTCAACGACCTGGCGCTTAAGACAGCCGTGCAGCAGGCGCGTACCGAAGCCGAAGCCGCATTTGGCGACGGGAGCGTGTACCTGGAAAAGTATGTCGAGCATCCACGGCACGTCGAAGTGCAAGTTCTGGCCGACCACCACGGCAACGCCGTGCACCTGTGGGAGCGCGACTGCTCGACGCAGCGTCGCCACCAGAAGCTGATCGAAGAAAGCCCTTCGCCGCACTTAACCCAGGAGACCCGGGTTTCGATCTGCGAATCGGCCGTTCGCCTCATCAAGGCCGCCGGCTACACGAACGCCGGAACCGTGGAGTTCATCGTCGATGGGCAGGGCAACTATTACTTCATCGAAGTCAACGCCCGCATCCAGGTGGAGCACCCGGTGACGGAGATGATCACGGGGATCGATCTGATCAAGGCGCAAATCCGGGTGGCGGCCGGTGAACCGTTGCCGTTCCGGCAGTCGGATATCGTGGCGCGTGGCGCGGCCATCGAATGCCGCATCAATGCCGAGGATCCCAAGAAGAATTTTCAGCCCTCGCCCGGCCGGATCGAGCGGCTGATGGTCCCCGGCGGATTTGGGGTGCGGTTCGACTCGCACGCCCATTCCGGCTATGTGGTCTCGCCATATTACGACTCCATGATCGGCAAGTTGATCGTCCATCAGCCAACCCGCCGCGAAGCGATCGATTCCATGGTGCGGGCTCTTGACGAGCTTCGCATCACGGGGATTCAGACGACGGTCCCGCTGCATCGCGAGATTTTGCGCCACGCCGCCTTCGTGGAAGGCCGCATCGATACGACTTTCATCGAACGCAGTGGACTGACACAATAGCGCAAGAGTGGCAGCCACAGGATGCCGGTGCGTGTCGGGCGGGCTCGCGCTGGCGAATTAGTTTCAGCCCCCCACGGACACCATGATGACGCTTTCGCGCCCACCAAAAACCGAAACTCCGATTCGCCGGGTGGGAATCCTGTTCGCAGGCGGGCCGGCCCCGGCGGCCAACGCGGTGATTTCGACCGCCGCCAATTCGCTGTTGCGCAATGATTTGCAGGCGATCGGAATCATGCATGGCTACTCGCGGCTGGTGGATTACAGCCCGGAAAAGCCCCTGCAAGAAGGGCGCGACTTCCTGACGATCAATCAGCGCACGCTCAAGCGCACGCGGAATTCGCAAGGCATTCTGTTGGGCACGGCGCGCACCAACCCCGGCCGCGACGTGTCGCGGATGGCGCATTTCAGCGATCCGCAGCGGGTGGCGCCCTTGCGAACCGTTTACGAGGCGCTGCGCTCGCTGGAGATCGACGCGCTGATTTCCATCGGCGGCGACGACACCTTGAAAACCGCGAACAAGTTCAAGCTTTTTCAAGACGAAGTTGGCGTTTCACCGCGGATCCCGATCGTTCATCTGCCCAAGACAATCGACAACGATTACTCGGGGATCGATTTCACGTTCGGTTACTTCACCGCCGTTGATATGTTGGCCAGCGAAATTCGCAGCTTGCTGGCCGATGCCGAAGCCGGCCGCACGTACTACCTGGCCGAGACGATGGGACGCAGCGCCGGCTGGCTGGCCTATGGCGCGGCCATGGCTGGTGAAGCCAGCCTGGTCATCAGCGTTGAGGATCTTACCGGCAAGTACCGCACGACTGAAGAGGTCGTCGATCCCACGAGCGGCGAGCGGACCACGCGCGCCATCATGAACGTCGAGGAAGTGGTCAAGCGGATGGTCGCCACCATGCGCGTGCGCGAGGAATCCGAAGGCAAGGAATTCGGCGTCATCGTGGTTGCCGAAGGATTGGCCGAGTTCCTGCCCATGAGCTATCTGCAGGGCGTCTCGCGCGACGAGCACGGGCATATCGCGATCGCGCAGCTCAATTTGAGCCGTTTGTTTTCGCGGCTCATGGCCGAGCAGTATCACTTGCAAACTGGACGCCGCCGCAAAATCACCGGGTTGCAACTCGGCTACGAAGCGCGCTGCGCTTCTCCCCACGCCTTCGACGTTCTATTGGGAAGTCAACTCGGCGTGGGAGCTTATCGAGCCCTGATCGAAGAGCGCTTGGACGGCGTGATGGTGTCGGTGTCCGGCCAGTTCAAACTCAACTATGTCCCGTTCGGGCAACTCATCGATCCCGAGACGCTGGTGACCGTGGTGCGCTATGTCGAACCGGGTTCCGACTTCCATCGGCTGGCGCGCTACCTCGAGACCTACATCAACGAGTAGCGGCACACACGCGGAGATCCCCGCCGCCGGGTCTAGCCTGGCTTCGCTCAGCCGGACAGCGTGCCTTTCGTGCTTGGCACGCCGGTCACGCGCGGGTCGAGCTCAACGGCCATCCGCAAGGCGCGGGCCGCGGCCTTGAAGATCGCCTCGCTGACGTGGTGGCTGTTGCGGCCGTGATGCACGATAACGTGCAGATTGCACAGGCAATTCGCGGCGACGGCCTGCCAAAAATCCTCGACCAGCTCGCTGTCGAACTGGCCGATCTTGTCGGACGGAAAGTCCGCTTGAAACACGAGGAAGTATCGCCCGCTCAAATCGATCGCCACGGTGGCCAGCGTTTCTTCCATGGGCAAGGTGAAATGGCCATAGCGGCGGATGCCAGCCTTGTCGGCCAAGGCCTGCCGCAGCGCCTGTCCGAAGCAAATGCCCACGTCTTCGACGGTGTGGTGCTGATCGACATGCAGATCGCCTTTGGCGCGCACGGTGAGATCGAATGCCGCGTGCCGTGCCAAGAGCTCGAGCATGTGATCGAAGAACCCAACTCCGGTCTTGATGCGCGCTTGGCCGGAGCCATCGATGTCGAGCTCGAGCTCGATCTCGGTTTCGTTGGTCTTGCGTTGGATGTATGCGGTGCGCGGCATGTGTTCGCTTAAATCATCTGCTTCAGCAAGGCCAGGCAGGCGTCGATCTGCTCGTCGGTTCCGACTGAGATTCTCAGACCATCGCCCCAGCCGGCATAACTCATGTACCGTACCAGCAGGCGGTTTTCTTTGAGCCGCTCGTAGAGGGTCTTGACCGGCGCGCTTGCGTGCGGGGCCCACACAAAGTTAGCTTGCGATTGGATGCAATCAAAACCAATTGCCCGCAAGGATTCCGTGAGACGGGCGCGCGTGGCCACGATTTTCGCCCGGTTTTCCGCGAGCCAGGCCTGATCGTCGATGGCTGCCGTGGCGCCGGCGATCGCCAGCGCATCGACATTGTACGAGTCCTTCACCTTCGTGAACTGCTCAATGAGATGCGGTTGCGCGATCAGAAATCCGAAGCGAAGTCCGGCTAGCGCATACGACTTGCTCAGCGTACGCGAGACCATGACCTTGTCGCACCGCACGACGAGCGACAGGCAATTCTCGTCCGCGAAATCGACATACGCTTCGTCCACCAGCAGAGGACAGGGGAGCCGCTCCGCTATTTCCAGCACCCGCGCCGGGCTAATCATCGTGCCGGAAGGGCTGTTAGGACTTGGCAGGAAAGCCAGCTTCAGATCCGGCACCGCCCGCGCGAACTTGTCCGACAGCGACCAATCTCGCTCGAACGAAACTTCCTCGGCTCGGGCGCCCTGCAGTTCCGCCAGGCTCTTGTAGAGAATGTAGCTGGGATACGGGAGCCGCAGCAGTTGCTCTTCGCCAACCAGCGCCCGCGTGACGATGGTCAGGATGTCGTCGCTGCCGTTGCCGCACAATATCCAATCGGGATCGACACCCAACACTTCGCCGGCGCGACGGCGAAACGCGCCGGCTGTTGGATCGGGATAGCGCATCAGCCCGCGCTCGAGCGCGGCGGCAATCGCGCGGGCAACGGCCGGGGAGGCGGGGTAAGGGTTTTCGTTCGTGTTGAGCTTGATGAATTTGCCGGCCTGAGGCTGCTCCCCCGGCACATAGCCATGCATCCGCTCGATTTCAGGACGAAAGTACGACATCGATTTGCAAAGCGCGTATGCGGCAGGACCTCGCGGCCGGGTGGCCATTGGGGGACTTAGCTTGGACTCGCCCCGCCGCTTCGGGGTTCGCCCTTCTCATCCAATCTGATATCGACACTTGCCCGGTGCGCGGTCAGCCCTTCCTTTTCGGCCATGATGCGCAAGTCGGCAGCCGAACGGGCCAGGTCCTCGCGCGTGAAGTGGATCACGCTGCTGGAGCGGACAAAATCGCGGGCCGATAACCCGCTGGCAAATCGTGCCGTGCCGCCGGTGGGAAGCACGTGCGACGGCCCGGCCACATAGTCACCCACCGCGACAGGGCTGTAGGGACCGACGAATACGGCGCCTGCATTGCGAATTTTCGCGAGCAGCGAATCGGCCGCCTCGAACGCCAAGTGCAAGTGCTCAGGCGCAATTTCGTTCGCCAGCTGCACGGCCTCCTCCGCGTCGCGCACGCGAACGAGCGCGCCAAAGCGCTCCAAGCTTTGCCGCGCCAAATCTCCGCGCGCCAGATGGCGCGTCTGCCGCTCGAGCTCGCCCGCGACGCCTTCCAGTAACTCGTCGCTCCAGCTAATCAGAATACTTGCGCCGGGCGCATGCTCGGCCTGCGCGATCAAGTCGGCCGCAATATAGGACGGCGGCGGAGAGCCATCGGCGATGACGACCACCTCGCTGGGACCGGCGATGGAATCGATGTCCACGTCGCCATAAACGCGCTTCTTGGCGAGCGCGACAAACAGGTTTCCGGGGCCGACGATTTTATCGACCTTGGGGAGCCCTTCCACGCCGTAAGCTAGCGCCGCCACGGCTTGCGCCCCGCCCACGCGATACACTTCGCGAATTCCAAGTTCGTGACACGTCGCGAGCAGGTCGGGGTTATACGCGCCGAACTTGGTCGGCGGCGCCACGACGGCCAGTTGTTCGACGCCAGCGGCCTGCGCCGGGACGGCCGTCATGAGCACGGTCGAGGGATAAGCGGCCGCGCCGCCCGGAACGCAGATTCCAACCCGCGCGAGCGGGCTATATCGCGCCATCAGGTACCCGCCGCCAGCGGTCGCAAGCCGGTGGTCGCGCGGGACCAGTTCGCTCTGGAACGCGGAAATATTGTCGCGTATGCGGCGGACCGCGGCCAGAAACTCGGGATCGCTTGCCGCGTGCGCCGCGCTCAATTCCGCCGCCGTAACGCGCAAGGAATCGCGGGTCAGCTCCGCGCCATCGATGCGGCGGGAATAGTCAAGCACCGCTTCCACGCCGCGCTCGCGGACGGTTTCGCAGATTCGCTCGACCACTTCGAGGGGCGTCAGCTCCTGGCCAAACACCTCGACTGTGCGCCGCCGCCCTGCTTCGCTGACCACCGCGCCGCGGGGGCTCAAACGTTCGCGCAAGTCGGCCAGCAAAGCCTGGGCATCTTGCTGCCGAGTGTCGATGCGGCGAATTGCGAGTGTGGCGGCTGCCATCGGCGCGACTCTGTGAGTCCCAAGCAAGCACCCTTTGCGGGTGCCGCTCGAGCGAGATAGATTGGATGCGCCTGGGCGCAAAAGACAGCTTCTATTGTGTCTGTGCCAGCCGGGCGACGAAAGCCCAGACACGACCGCTCTCGAACGAAGGAAACACGATGGCAGCCAAAATCCTCGATTTCCGCAGTGACACGGTCACGAAGCCCACCGCGGCCATGCGGGCCGCCATGGCACAAGCCGACGTGGGCGATGACGTGTTTGACGAGGATCCCACGATCCATGCCCTGCAAGATCGCATCGCGGGCATGCTGGGCAAGGAAGCCGCCGTTTTCGTGCCCTCCGGCTCCATGTCGAACCAGATCGGCGTCCGCGTGCACTGTCAACCCGGCGACGAGTTGATTTGCGAAGCCGGCTGCCACATTTACAACTACGAGCAAGGCGCGTATGCCCAACTAAGCGGGGTCGCGACGCGCACGGTCGAGGGCGACAACGGCGTGCTGCGGCCCGAGCAACTTGTGGGCCTCATTCGCCGCGGTGACGATCATCTGGTGCGCACGCGGTTGGTGTGCTTGGAGAATACGCACAACCGCGGGGCTGGCCGAATCCAGCCCTATGAAATCGTAAAATCGATTTGCAGTTGGGCCCACGAGAATGAGCTCAAGACGCACCTGGACGGAGCGCGCCTTTTCAATGCCGTGGTCGCGACCGGCATCGCGGCGCCCGATTGGGCCCAACATTTCGACACGGTGAGCGTTTGTTTCAGCAAGGGTCTGGGCGCGCCGGTTGGTTCGGCCTTGGCCGGACCGCGCAGTCTCATGCGGCTTGCGCGCCGGCATCGCAAGTTGTTCGGCGGCGGCATGCGTCAGGCAGGCATACTCGCGGCGGGGGCACTCTACGCGCTTGAGAATCACGTCGAGCGGCTCGCCGCGGATCACGAAAACGCCAGGCTGCTGGCAGATGCCGTGCGCGGATTGGAAGGCCTGCGCCTGGTGGGCGACACGGTTGACACGAATATCGTGATCTTCCAGGTCGACCCGGCCTTGGGTACGGCAGAATCGCTGTGCAAGAAATTGGCCGACGAGGGTTTGTTGATGCTGGCCATCGCAGCCCAGCAAGTCCGCGCCGTCACGCACTTGGATGTCGATCGGCAGGCCACGACCCGCGCCGCGGAAATTCTAGCGCAGGCTGTCAGCAGCGGCGGACGACCGCGCTCGAGCAGCCAACGCAAGGTGGCCTACGGTTGAGATGGCCGCCATCACCGCCCGCGCGGGCGGAGCGATATTACAAGTTCCACTCGTTGAATAGCTTTTTGCGAAATTCGTGCCACTCAGGCGAGACGGGCTCACCGTTCGGCTCAGCCCGATGCTGGCTCGCGAGTTCGGCCAGCCATTCATTCATGCGCCGCAGGCGTCCTGACGCGCTCTCCAGGACGTTGTAAGCCAGCTTGTAAGCCGCCCCCACGCCTTGATTCAAGAGCGCTTCGTATCTTGCGCGCGGAATGCACAGCAAGCGCACCGGGGTTCGCGCCACCACGTCCGCCGAATGCGGCGCGGGACTGAAGAACGACACTTCGCCAAAAAGCTGATGCGGTTCCATCTCCGCCAGCCGCACGGGCCCGTCGTTCGTGCTATCGCGGACGACTTCGCACTTGCCCTCGAGCACGATCCACAGATGCTGGCTGCTTTGCCCCTGTTCGATGATCTTCTGGCCGGGAGCAAAGCTGCGCTCGTCGGCAATTTCGAGCACCTGCTTTCGTTCCGTGGCGCTAAGGCCGCGCAACGCAGGAATGTTGTCGGCTAAACTGAGAGAGCGCTCGTTCACATGATGCCTCCTAAAACGGTCGCGCGTCCAACCCGGCCAATCCCCACGATGTAAGCGGCCGTCCGCAAGCTAACTTTGCGCTCCTGGGAGAGCGACCACACGCGTTCGAAGCTGTCGGACAAAACGCGATCGAGCTCCTGCCGCACTCGGTTGAGCCCCCATTGATAGTGCTGGCGATTTTGCACCCATTCAAAATAGCTGACGGTCACGCCCCCGGAGTTGGCCAAAATGTCCGGCAGCACCACCGTGCCGCGGTCCGCGAAGATCTGATCGGCGTCGGGCCACACCGGTTGGTTGGCCGCTTCGATGATCAACGGCGCTTTCACGCGCGCCGCGTTTTCCGCCGTAATCACGCCACCCAAGGCGGCGGGGATCAACAGGTCGACGTCGAGCTCCAACAGTTCGTCGTTGGTGAGGCACTCGGCTTGTCCGTACCCCTTGAGCGAACCTTGGTGCTCGAGCGCGTACTGCAGCACTTTGGGGATATCGAGCCCATCGGGCCGGTAATACCCGCCGTTGACGTCGCTTACGGCCACGATCTTGAATTCCGCTTCGCTCAGAAACTTAGCCGCATGCGAACCCACGTTGCCAAAGCCCTGCAGCGCCACGCGCGTCTGCGCCGGCTTGCGGCCGAGGCGGCTGAGCATCTTGAAGGCCAGGTGGCCGACGCCGCGGCCCGTGGCTTCTTCCCGGCCCGGAATGCCATACATTTCCACCGGCTTGCCGGTGACCACGCCCGGGTTGAAGCCGTGGTACTTCTGATATTGGTTCATGATCCAGGCCATCACGTCGGCGTTGGTGCCCATGTCGGGCGCCGGGATGTCGACGTCGGGGCCGATCACATCGTGGATGCCATCGACAAACCGGCGCGTGATGCGCTCGAGCTCGCGCGGACTGAGCTTCTTGGGATCGACGGCGATCCCGCCTTTGGCGCCGCCAAAGGGAATGTCGACCAAAGCCGTCTTCCAGGTCATGAGCGCCGCCAACGAGCGAACTTCGCTCAAGTCGACTTCCGGATGATAGCGCAGGCCACCCTTCATCGGACCACGCGCATCGTCGTGCTGCACGCGATAGCCGATGTAAGTGGCGATTTCGCCGTTGTCGAGCTCGACCGCGATTTGCACGGACACTTCGCGCTTCGCCGTTAGCAACAGTTGGCGAATGTTCGAGCTGAGGTCCATCAAGTCGGCGGCCCGATCGAAGTACAGCCGCGTCGCGTCAATTGCTCGCATGTGGTTATTTTAGGTGCGACTGGGGGAGTGTGTGGTGGTGCGAAATAGCCAGGTCGCCTGGATGCGAATCACATGCCGCCCCAGCCGCGCCAAGTTTCGCAGCTTGCGCACGCTCGCACCCTATGCACACCGCTAAAGGATCATAGTCGTCGAGCGCAGATGGCTCAAGCGAGCACAGCTACTCGCTCGCGAGCGCCGCGTCCGCGGGCGAGCGCGTCCGATAACAATCGATGCTCAATTTCTCGCCTCGAATCACGACTTGAACGGCGCCACGGTCGGCAGTGTGCAGCACTCGCGCGCCGCGCGTTTCGTAAGCGGCAGCCACGTCGGGCAAGCGATCGCGCGGACCGCCGCTGACCACGATCCACTCGGGCGTGGTCCACTCGGCAAAGCCCGGCGGATCGCTCGACGCGCTGCCGTGATGCGGCGCCAGCAGCACGTCACAATCCGCTGGGGCTTCGGCCATCACGTCGTCGAGCCCCGGCGGCTCGAGATCGCCCGTGAGCAAAAGTCGCCGGTCTTTGTATTCGAGCGCCAGCACGATGCTGTTGGCGTTATCGCTGCCGAGCACTCCGCTGCGCGGCGGATGCAAAATCTCTGCGGTTGCCCCGCCCTCCAGCCGCAAGCGATCGCCGCTCCACACTTCGCGCACAGGAACCCCGGATTGGTCAAGTGCCGTGCGCAGCGCTTCGAGCGCGCGGCCGCGCCCCAAAAACATGACGGGGGACACGTAAACGGCGCCGCACGAGAACTGCTTAAGGAGTGCAGGCAGTGCGTTGTAGTGGTCGGCATCGGCATGCGAAATGACCACCGCATCGAGGTGGGTTATGCCACGCGACCACAGAAAACTGGAGATCGCGCGCGAGGCCAATACCGGCGAGCCGAGGCGGCCCGCGTCGTAGAGCAACGTCTGCCCGCCGGGCAGCTCGGCGACCACGGCAGCTCCATGCCCGACCGACAAGAAGGTGCAACGCAAGCCCTCTTGGCGGTGGGTCGTCCAGGAGTGGGCCGCCAGGCCGACCAGGATCCACGTGGACAGTGCCGCCACGCCAAAGCGGACTCGAAACCGCTGCCCCCGCGCGATACCCACCGCCGCCAGCACGGCATAAAAGCCCACCAGCCACCAGCCACCCGGTCCAGGCAGCCACACGTGTCCGCCCGGCCAGGCGCGGCTGATTCCGACGACGCTCTCCATGAGTGACAGATTCCAATCGCAAAATCGTCCGAGGAGCACGCCCACAGCCGGCGCAAACCACCCGCACGCAAGAATTCCAAAGCCACTGGCCATCGCGGCGGTCACCGGCAACGCCAGCGCAGGCCCCACCACGATGGCCACCGGCGAGCACAGATGAAATCGCGACATGACCAGAGGGCAGATCACCAACCAAATCAACGCGCTGGCGACTAGCGCGCGAAACACGGCCTGGCCCGCTTGCCGAGTGGCGCGCTGGTGCCAGGGGCGGGTGCGCGCGAGCAGCCGGTCGAGCGGATCAAGCGGGGCGCGCCTACGCGACCGCTCATTCAGCCACACCAACACCGCCACCGACAAAAACGAGAGCTGGGTTCCCGACTGGAACAGCTCACTGGGATTGAGCGCTAGCACGACGAGCCCCGCGGCCGCAAGGGAATTGAATCCCAGCGCCTGACGTCCCAGCAACACGGCGACACAGCCGATTAAGATCATCACCGTGGCGCGCACCACCGGCGGCTGCGCATCGGTGACGACAGCGTATAACACGCAAAAACTGACGACCGTCGCCAGTGCCCAACCTCGTGGCACGAGCACGAGCCGCAACGCGAAGAACAACGAAGCGGCCAAAATGGCCACGTTCAAGCCTGATATGACGAGCAAATGGATGGTGCCCGTCTCCAGGAACGCTTGGGACCGCTCGGGCTCGAGCTCGTCGCGAGCGCCCAGGAACATCGCGGTGGCCAATCCGCTTTCTGCTGGGCTAAGGCTGCGCATGAGCAGCGTTTCACCGGCAATACGAAAGCGATTGATCCAAGCTGTGGGACTGAAATCTCGACCACGCGCGAGCGTCGTCACACACTGCGGGAATTCGCTGCGCAACGAGCACAAACGGCGGCTAACCCGGGCCTGGCCGGCGAAGTCGAATTCGCCCGGATTGCCGGGCAACTCGAGGCGCGCGAGCGTGCCGAAAATCTGCACGTGGTCGCCGGGGCGGACGCCGAGAAGCTGGCCATCGACCACGAGCTGCGCCTGACCGGACGCCGGTCGCCACACATCTCGGTCGCGAATGGCAAGTGCGCGGAGTTCGAGGCGCGTGCGCTCGGGCGTGGCGAGCGTGGCCAACGGATCGAAAGGCGTCGCGGGAATGCGCCGCGGGCCATTGGTCGCGATTGCCTCAAGCGCAACGGGCTCAAACTCGCGCGTGGCAAACAGCCCAAGCTCGTCGGCCCCGTACGTTTGCCAGCGCAGGTGATGCCAGGCTGCGCCTAGCGCGGCGACACACAACAGGATCGCAAAGCTGGCGCTGCGCTGCCGTTGTGCGCGCCAGAAATGCTGCCATACGAGCCATGCGCTCGCGCTGGCCGCCCACCACAGCTCGGCCCGGCAGGCAAACACTCGATCCGCCACGATTCCGGCGCACAAAGCAACGAGCACGCCCAGCAAGGGCGCCTTGCGGTTTTCGGATACGGAATTCGAGGCCAGGGTCTTCGACATCTGGCAAACCGGTCGGTGCGGCCGTATCGGCGGACATCTGGTCTTTTAGTGGCGCATGGGATCTTACCAGACCGGCGGTGGCCGTTTCAGCTCGGAGGACCGTTAGCCGGCAGCATTCCTTGGCGAACCCGCTTGCGCCCGATATCCTGAATCCGGCATTTTCTGGCAAACCTGCGTCAGTTTGAACGGAGTCTGGGATGCGCAAGCTCATCGGTGCATTGGCGGTTGTTATTGGTTTGAGCTGTCTTGGTTGTGGCAGCCGCCCGCCGCGGCAGGTGGAAGAAGTGGCCGCGCGGCCGCAGCCCATTGCCCTCTCGCCAGAAAACTCAAGCCAGGCGAAACCATCCGAGCCCGCGTCGTCGGGTTCTCGGGGCCAGGATGCCGGCGAGGCAAACCAACCCGCCGACGACGGCATCGGCCTCATCCCACGCAAAACGCTCTTCGACAATCCCGACAAGACCTCCACGCGCCTCAGTCCCGATGGCAAGCACATCAGTTACCTCGCGCCCGCGAACGGCGTGCTGAATGTGTTCGTGGCCTCCACGTCGGATCCGGGGCAGGCCAAGCCGGTCACGCGCGAGACGGTGCGCGGCGTGCCGGCCTATTTCTGGGCGTTCGATAACGCGCACATCTTGTACGTACAGGACAAGGGCGGGGACGAAGACTGGCACCTGTACTCGGTCGATCTGGCGAGCGGCGATATCAAAGATCTCACTCCCATCCCCAAGGTCGCCGCGCAGGTGACCGGCTTGAGCGAAAAGTTTCCCGACGAAATCCTGGTCGGCATCAACGATCGTGATCCGCAATATCACGACGTCTATCGCGTCAATCTTGGCACTGGCGAGCGGCAGTTAGCGCAGAAGAACACCGAGTTCGCCGGTTTCTTGGCCGACGATGACTTCCGCATTCGCATCGCCACCAAGATGACGCCCGATGGCGGCAGCCAACTCTATGAGTCGGACGGGCAGGGCGGCTGGAAGGAGTACCAGAAGATCGCCTTCGAAGACACGCTGACCACCGGGCCGGCCGGCTTCGATAAGTCAGGGCAAGTTCTTTACATGACCGACAGCCGCGGTCGAGACACCAGCGCGCTTGTCCAGTTTGAGCTGTCGTCCGGAAAGCAAAAAGTACTCGCGGCCGACGGACGCTCGGACGTGGGCGCGGTGCTGGCGCATCCGCGGGAAAAGAACGTGCAAGCCGTGTCGTTCAATTACGAGCGCAGCACGTGGAAGGTCCTCGACCCGGCAATCGAGCCGGATCTTAGCTACCTGAAATCGGTGGCGGCCGGCGAAATCCAAGTGCCCAGCCGCACGCTGGACGACAAGCTGTGGATCGTGGCGTACATCATGGACGATGGCCCCATGCGCTATTACTTGTACGACCGCGACGCGAAAGAAGCCAGGTTCTTGTTCACCAACCGCAAGGCCCTGGAAGGCCTTCCGCTCGTGAAAATGCACCCGCTCGTCATACCGGCGCGGGACAAGCTGCAACTGGTGAGTTACCTTTCGTTGCCCAAGAGCTCGGATGAGGCGGACACGGGCCGCCCGCGCGAGGCGCTGCCGATGATCCTGCTGGTGCATGGCGGGCCGTGGGGACGGGACAATTGGGGCTATGACACCGAGCACCAGTTGTTCGCCAATCGCGGCTATGCCGTGCTGAGCGTCAACTTCCGCGGCTCGACGGGTTTGGGCAAGACCTTCACCAACGCCGGCAACCGAGAGTGGGCCGGCAAAATGCACGACGATCTCCTCGATGCCGTCGAGTGGGCCATCAAGGAGAAAATCGCCGACCCCAAACGCGTCGCGATCGCGGGCGGCAGTTACGGCGGCTATGCCACGCTAGTGGGTCTGACGTTCACTCCCGACACATTCGCTTGCGGAGTGGACATCGTGGGACCCTCGAACCTGGTCACCCTGCTCAGCACCATTCCGCCGTACTGGGTTCCGCAGATGCAGATGTTCAAGGACCGCGTGGGCGATCCCGAAACCGAGGAGGGAAAGAAGCTGCTCAATGAGCGCTCGCCGCTACATTTCGCGGAGCGCATCAAGCGGCCGCTGCTCATCGGGCAAGGAGCGAATGACCCACGAGTGAAGCAGGCCGAGTCCGATCAGATCGTGCGCGCCATGCGCGACAAGAAGATCCCATTCACGTACGTGGTGTTTCCCGACGAAGGGCACGGCTTCGCTCGACCTGCCAATAACCTGTCCTTCTACGCAGTTGCCGAGGCTTTTCTCGCCAAGCACCTGGGCGGACGCTACCAGCCCATCGGGCAGGATTTCGCCGGCTCAACCATCACCAGCCCCGAGGGCAGCGAAAACGTGCCGGGGTTCGCGGCAGCCTTGCGCGCGGCCGGCACGCGCGCACCCGCTGCTAGCAGCCAGTAGCGGGCAATGCACCGAGGTGCCACTTGGGCCTCGCCGCGGGCGCGACCTTGACGATTGCGGAGGATGTTCAAGATGTCCGGCTACTTCGTCGATAAAGCCGAGTGCGTTCACCACCGCATCTTTCCGGGCGTCGACATCTACACCACCTGCGGCGAGAACCTGATGCTGTCGCTTGTCGAGATGGAGCCACACTCGGTCGTCGAGGCGCACAGCCATCCACATGAGCAGGTCGGCTTGATGCTCGAGGGCGAGGCCGATTTCACCATTGGCGGTCAGCAGCAGCGCGTCACGCCCGGCCAGATGTGGCGCATCCCCGGCGGCGTCACACACAAGGTCGTCGCGCTCGACCGGCCAGTGCGGGCGTTAGACGTCTTTCATCCTCCGCGGGACGACTACCGGTGAGGGCGCACGCGCATCTGCCGCCGACTGGCGTGACGCTCTGCGCGGTGCTCATCGGCATGAGCGTGGCCGGTTGCGCCGGCGTGCGGCTTCCCTGGCAGAAGATGCCGCTCGATTCGTCGGCGGGCTTCTATGAGCAGGCTTCCATCGAATACCGCATAGACGCCGGCAAGCTGCAGCAGCCGCTGGACGTGGCTCGCTTCGATGGCCAGCGCGTCTCGTTCGAGCAGGTCGCCAGCAGCCCTCTTGCCGAACAGTCGCTGGGCACGCTCAAAATCGACTGTCCGCATCCGCGCGGGCGAGTGGACTTCGCGCAGGTGACGTTTTCTGTCGACAGCACCAAGCCCCAGTCCAACTCGTGGACCAACTGGAAATGGTGGCAAAAAAAGAAATCGCCCCAGGCGCCCAAGGGCATCGTCACGGCGCAGCCGATCGTCCGCGAGCTATGGGTGCTCGACATTCCGCGGGCGCAAGCCGACGAGTACTTCAAACTGCTGGCATCGCAAAGCTTTTACAACACGGACCGGGAGGATGCGAGCGGCACGAAACTGTGCGTGCAAATCAACTCGCGCGAGCTGCGCAAGAATTGGCAATCGATTCCGGAATTCAACCTGCTGGCCCAGCGGGTGCGACGCGAAGGACGGCTGGTTGAGTATTCGCGGCCCGGCATCCTGAACGGATCTGACGAGCGGCCGATCACGAACACGCAGACATATCGAAACATGATGGCGCAAACCGCTGCTCCAGGGGCTCAACTCGCAAATGTGGGGGCCAACCCCTTTGCCATGCCGCAGCCGGCGGCGCCAGCGGCCAACGTGGCCCAAGCGCCCGCAACCGCCGCAGCGCGATAGTTCCGCGGTCGGACTGGCGGGGACGAACCTGAGCTCACTCTTGCAATTGGCCGGTGGGCGAGCCAGAATAGCCCCATGCAACGAAGTTCCGCGACCTTTGCGGTTTACTTTTTTAGCCCGCCGGGTCGCGGGGCTCCCAGAGGTTTGTAGACCTCTGTCCGGAAAGCGACGAATACAAGCCCCGAGACCTAAGCTGGTCTCCGGGGCTTTTTTCTTTTTTTGACGCGAACGACCACCTGGCCAAGATTGCACTAACGACCTCTTAACCAAGGAGCCCACTGCCGTGATTGTCGTGATGAAGAAGGAGGCGACCCGCGCCCAAGTTGACCACATGGTCGGCAAGATTGAATCGCTCGGCCTGAAGGCCCATGTGATCGTAGGCACCGAGCGGACGGTGATCGCGGCGGTCGGCGACGATCGCAAGACGCACAAAGAATCGCTCGAGAGCGGACCTGGCGTCGCGGAGGTCGTGCCGATCCTTGCCCCTTACAAGGTGGCCAGCCTGGAGGTGAAGCGCGAGCCCACGGTCGTGCGCGTGGGGAGCCTCACGGTGGGCGGCGGCATCATTGGCGTGATCGCCGGCCCTTGCTCGGTGGAAAATGAAGACCAGATCGTGGCCAGCGCCAAGGCGGTCAAGCGCGCCGGAGCTTCGGCGCTGCGCGGCGGCGCCTACAAGCCGCGCACCAGCCCTTACAGCTTTCAGGGACTCAAGGAAGATGGGCTCAAGCTACTGGCGCTCGCCCGCGAAGCAACCGGGTTGGCCGTCGTCACCGAGGTAGTCGCCACGGAGGATGTGGACCTGGTCGCCCGCTACGCGGACGTGCTGCAAGTCGGCGCGCGCAACATGCAGAACTACCGATTGCTCGAGGCGGTCGGCCAGACCGATCGGCCCGTGCTGCTCAAACGAGGTCCGAGCGCCACGATGGAGGAGCTGTTGCTCGCGGCCGAATACATCTTAGACGCAGGCAATCCCAACGTGATTCTGTGCGAACGTGGCATTCGCACCTTTGAATCGCACACGCGCTTCACGCTGCCTTTGGCAACCGTAATCTACCTGCATGCCAAGTCGCACTTGCCGGTCGTGGTCGATCCCAGCCACGGCACCGGCCACACCTACCTGGTGCCGCAAATGGCGGCAGCCAGTGTCGCGGCCGGCGCGGACGGACTGATCATGGAGGTGCATCCCGATCCGCAGAACGCGCTCAGCGATGGATATCAGTCGATGGACTTCCAGCAATTTGAGGACACCATGTCGCTGTGCCGCAAAGTGGCCGGCGCGCTATCGAAGAAGCTGGGAGGGAGCGTCTAACAACAGTTGCCCAACAAATCGGCCATACCGGCTAGTTCTTGGTCAAAGCCGTCTAAAAGCCGCTCACTTGCCGCTCGTTACGACCACCTGTCCATCGCGCACCACGTAAACCAAACCCAGCTTGGCCAGCGCGCGCTCGAGCAATTCGGCGGCGGTCGTGTCGGACAGGTTGACGGAGATGGCGGTGCGGCGCCCCTCGCCCAATTTCACAAGTGCATCGGGGTCGATGCGCACGGGCACGCCCGTGAACTCCGCGACGAAGTCAAGGACTTTGACCAGCGGCGTTTTGCTGAACTCGATGCGGGGGAGCTTGCGCGCCAGGTTTTCGTCGATTTCTCTGGCTGTAAATCGCGGGGTTGGCGACCCGTCCAAGTCGTCCGCGTCAGCGTGGTCGGGCACGCGAACGGCCGGCCGCTGGGGTTCCTGGCCCAAATCGGCACGTATGGCGCTGGGCTGCGAAGTGGCCGGCTGATTTCCCGGCGCCGCGGCCGCGACCGGCGCCCGATCAAGCTTTAAGACCGGACTGGGAGCGGCTGCTTTGGCGGCAGCACCGGCGGGCGGCGATGCGGGCGCGTCGCTGGACGGCGCTAGCTCTTCAGCCGAAGCCACGGGGTCGGGCGGCGCGGAAGGCTTTTCTTCCTGAGGCTCGTCAGCCGGAGCTGCAATTTCTTCGCCGATTTCTGTCGGGCTCGAAGCTTTGCTTTGAGAAGGTGGTTCGCTCGAGGCGACGGCCTCGACCGCAGCCGCTGCGGTCACCGCATCGTGCTCTCCAACCTGATCGCCAGTGGGCGCCTGCCAGACAAGGAACGTCCAGAAACTACTCCCCAGCACGACTCCGCTGGCGAGCGCGGCCGCCAGCATCTTCCATTGGCCGCCCGACCGCGTGCCCTGCCTTGGCGCACCCATTCGCGGCGGGGGAAGGGGTGCCGGCCCTGCAGCGGTTTGGTTCGGTTGCGTGGCAGCGGGTGGGCCAACCGAGGCGCTAGTCGGGATCGGCGGTGGCTTGATGGGCCGCGCGCTGGCCACCTTTTTCGCAGGTACGATTCCGCTTTTGGAGCCGCTGGGCGCTGGCCGACTGGACGAGGTCGAACTGGGTGCCGCTTTGCCGCCCTGCTTGGGCAGCGCCGCCGGCTTGATAACGTCCTCGGGCGCTACCGTCGCGGAAACCGACTTGCTCCATCCCAGGGGCGGTACCACTTGCACCATGCTGCCGCACTTCGGGCAGGCCAGGATTTCGCCCAGGACTGAGTCGTCGTTGACCTTCAGTCGGGCGCGGCAGGTCGTGCACTCGATCGTAAATAATTCCACGGCGCAGGCCCAAGCATCGCGGCGGCAGGATCACTACTAGTATAGTGTCCCGAACCAACAAATGAGCGCGGCATCGTGCGACTATCCGGCGGCGCATGCCTATGGGGGGTCAGGGCTGCACGCCTGGGTCGGTTGGCTCAGATGCGGTCGTCTCTTGGCCGAGCGCCAAAAAGGTGGCCAGCAAGAGATTGTGGCCCGCGGCTGCCGGCAAATAACTCCGCAAGACAGCGGTCCGCTCCTCGCCCTCCGCACGGCTGAAGTGGCCCAGTAGTTTGAGCATCTGCGGCATCCTTTCCACGAGCTTGCGGCCGTAAGCCTCCGTCGGCCAGGTTGCCAGCAGCTTGTCGCAGGCAACATTCCAACTCCGCACGTTGGCAAGCATGTGCGCCGCAAGCTCGCCAGCAGCATTCTTCGAAGAGGCCAGCGCGCGCATCTCGATGAACAATTCGGGTCCCAGGTGGGCGCTCAACAGGACCCCATCGACGCCCTCGTCGAACAAACCGGGAACGAGCAATCGCAGCTGGTCGAGGCCAGCCGGCAGGCTGCCTTCGTCAAGCGTGATCAACTGACGTGGCACGAAGAACACATTGAGCTCGCGCTCCGCGTCGGAAAAGGGCAGTAGCCGCTCGATGCCCGGCGCCAAGGGAGGAGCGCCTTGCGCTTCGATCAACGATCGCACCGCCGACTCCGGCCCGACCACGACGCTGCTGCTTGACGGTGGCAACCAATAAGCATGGCCTTGATTGGCGTAATAGACCTCGCCGGCGTGAACCTTGCGCGCGGGATCACCCCAATGTTCGAGCAACTTAACCGCCTCGGGCATGTTGGTCGGCCGGAAAGCAAACGCCCACTGGTCGGTTTTAGATGCGTCGGGCAGGATCGCAATCGCGGCCTCGTCTAGTTCAGCTAGTTGCAATCCGGCAGGAGCGCGCCAATGCTCCGCCGAAAGGCCGAGACTTGCTTCCACGGCCTCAAGCACACGTTGCCCCTCCGTCGTTTCCAAAAGGGCCCGCGGACGCACGACGAGATAGAACGCAGCGCCGGCCGGCAGGAAGCGCAAGCTAGTCGGGCTGCCGGCCGTGGGTGAATCCCACAGCGTGGCGCCGTCATCGTCGGCGAGTTCGGGCGTTGCGTTTCGACTTTCGGTATTTCTCTCAGACACGGCGCGCTCGGCCGGTGGCATGTCCGGCTCGACGTTTTCAACAGTCGAGATTTCAGGTGCGGCTGCCGAGCTTGATTCGGTGGGTTCGCTGCTCGCAAACATGGCCAGTACCAGGATGCCCAGCAGAACCAGTGCGGCCACGCCGCACAGCACGACGATCATGGTCGTCTGCGTGACGCGATGGTGCGCGTGCCTGTTTTTCTTCGCGGGCGAGAACGGCAGGGGTTCCGGTGTAACGGCGGCGGCAGCGAGTGACGTCGCAGGCACAAGCTCAGGCGCGGGCGGCCCGGAGCGGACCGGCAGCGGAAAATCGATCTCGATATCGCCCGCGGGTTCCGCACGCGCGCCGGCCGGTTCGGGAACCTCAGCGGCGGGCGAAACAAGGCGCGGGGCCGGTGGCGTCGACGCCTGCTTGGCTGGACTTGCGACCACTCGGGGTATCGCGCTTGGATCTTGTGGTGGGGCTTGCCAGGCAGGCGCATGCCAGGCCCCGTATCCCGGCGGCAACACGCCATCGGCGCGCGTGGGCGGCAAGGCAGCGCGGTTCGACTTTCCGGCCACCCAGCCCGCCAGCCGATGGGCCACGTTCGTGGCCGACTCGCAACGCAGCATCGCTTCCTTATCCAACATCTCGGCCGCAAGCTCGCCGATTTCCTCCGGCACTTTTTCGTCGAGCTTGTCGAGCCTGGCGGGGAGCTCGCGCCGATGCCGGTCTGTTTTTTGGCGCACGTCACCGCCTGGAAAGGGCGGATGACCGCACACGAGCTCGTACAGCACGCAACCCAAACTGTAGATGTCGCTGAGCGGAGTGGCTGGCGCGCGCGGATTGAATAGCTCCGGCGCGACATAATCGGCAAGCCGTTCGTCGATCACTCGCGGGGCTGCGGCGCTCGGCACAAAGGGAAATTGCAAGATCTTGAGCGTTCCGGATCCTTCAACCCACAGGTTGTCCGTGCCGATTGCGCCGTGCACGAGTCCCTTGCCGTGAATTTGCACCAGCCCCAGCGCCGCATGAAATGCCAGCCGGCACGCTTCGCGAAGGCCCGGGCGACCGGCGGCCAGCACATCTGCCAGCGTATGGCCGTCGATCAGCTGGGCGACCGCGAAATCAGGCTCCGCGCTCACCCAGCCGAGTATGCGGTGCACATGGGGGCTCGACACCGCGGCGATTTTTGTCAATTCGTCCAGTCGCTCATAGGGATCCTCGACGGCGGGACTCCAGTCGTCGGCAAATAACAGCAGCACGCCCGGCTGGCTCGCGTCGTTCGGCCGGGCCTGAAAGGCTCCTTTGAACCGGCCGCGCTCGATGCGGTCTTCCAGCAGATAATCGCCGAACCAGAACGGGCCTGGCTGGCCGCTGAGCAAGACCTTGGCCTGGTAGGCGGTGAGCGCTTTGGATTTCATTAACCATTCGGCCAGTTGCCGCGCATCTGGCTGAGATTGGCCTTTTTCCGCCACAAAGGCGGCGTGCAACTGCTTGCAGCGTTCGATCGAAAACAGTCTGCCGGCAATCGCGAGCTTCCAAAAGTCTTGGACCGACAAGCGCATGACAGACGGGTGAGAACGCCGGGACCGGTGGAGCGGGAAATGACGGCCGCGAGAGTGGCTGAGGCCTAATTTAGCACGCCGGGTGGCGAGGACGCAAAACGAAGGCTTAAATACGAGTAGCCTCTCGCCACCGTCATCTCACGATCGTTCCCGCTATTCGCAACCTGCTTTTTCATGGCATCGGCCGCCGACCCGTTACAGATCGCGTTTAGTCATCACCAGGCCGGGCGGCTGCGCGAGGCGGAGACGATCTATCGCCAGATTCTCGCCAGCAATCCCCATCATGCCGAGGCCCTGCACTTGTTGGGCCTGCTGGCGTATCAGGCAGGACGGCCTGATCTCGCCCTCGAGCCGCTGGAACGCGCCGTGGCGCACTCCCCCGGGCGCGCGGTTTTTCTGGCGAACTTGGGCGAGGTTTATCGAGCGCTCGGTCGTTTGCAGGACGCGGGGCGCACGCTCAGCCAGGCCATCGAGCTCGATCCGCTTCTGCCGGACGCTCACAACAGCCTGGGGGCAGTCGAACGCTCGCTCGCCCACTTCGATCGGGCCCAGGCGCGTTTTGAAGCCGCAATCCGGCTGCGCAGCGACTTTGCCGAAGCGCACAACAACCTGGGCGCCGTGCTGCACGCGCAAGGAAAAACCGGCGAAGCCATCCAAGCCTTCGAGCGCGCCTTGGAATTTCGCCCCGACTATGTCTCGACGCTCAACAACCTGGGCACGGTGTGGCAGGAACTCGGGCGATATGACGAAGCCGCGATTTGCTTTCGCCGCGCGCAGCAAGTCGCGCCGGACGAGGCCGACGCTTGGATGAACCTGGGCAATCTCGAACAAGCCACTGGTGAAGTGGAAGCGGCCATCACCTGTTATCGCGAAGCGCTGCGCCTCGAGCCTGGATCGGTGCCCGCACTTCACAATCTGGCCGTGGCTCTCGAGAGACAAGGCGCGCACGAGGAGTCGCTGGCTCACTTTCAGCAAGCCATCTCGCTCGAGCCGCGCTCGGCCGACAGACACTTTTACCTGGGCACCGCTTTTCACGCGCGCGAGGATTGGGCGCGCGCCGAAGCCGGCTATCGCGAAGCGCTACGACTCGATCCCGCTCACGTAAAGAGCCTGGCCAACCTGGGCAGCGTGCTGCAGCACCAAGGCCGCCTGGACGAATCGCTTGCCGTGCTGGATCGCGCGCTCGAGCTCGACGCCACGTTGGCTCAAGCGCATCTGAACCGCGCCAATCTGTACAAGGCGCAAAAGCGCTATGCCCAGGCACGCGCGGGATACGAACGGGCGATCGAGCTGCGGCCGGACTTTGCCGAGGCCTACAACAATCTGGCCGTGCTGTTCACGGATACGGATGACCCTGACGCGGCGATCCGGTGCTGCCGCAAGGGACTTGAGTTTCAGCCGGAGTCCGCCTCGCTGTTTGCCAATCTCTCCACGGCTTTACAGAACCTGGCCCTCGCCGACGACGCAATTGCCTGTGGACGCAAGTCCGTTGAGCTGCGCCCCGCGGGTGTGGGCGAGCACACGAACCTGCTGTATAAGCTCAACTTCCATCCCGAGTACACCCAGGCACAGGTTTTCGAGGAACATCTGGAGTGGGCCAGGCGGCATGCCGAGCCGTTGACTCGCACAGCTCCTCCGCACGCGAACGATCGCTCCCTAGAGCGCCGCCTGCGCGTGGGCTACGTATCGCCCTATTTCCGCGAGCACGCGGTGAACTTTTTTAGCGAACCGCTCATCGCGGCGCACGAGCATGCCAATTTCGAAATCGTGTGCTACAGCGACGTGCGCTTTGAAGACGAAGCCACGCGGCGGCTGCGCGCGGCGGTTGATGGATGGCACGACGTGCAATGGCTCAGCGACGAGGCGCTCGCGGAACGAATCCGCACTGACCAGGTTGATATTCTGGTCGACCTGACAGGCCACATCGCGGGCAATCGGCTGCTCACATTTGCGCGCAAGCCGGCGCCGGTCCAAGTCACGTATCTCGGTTACCAGAACACCACCGGAATGTCGGCCATGGACTATCGGCTCACCGACGCTTGGGCTGACCCGCCTGGCTGGACCGACGAAACCTACACGGAAAAGCTGGTGCGTCTGCCGCGCGCGTTTTTCTGTTACCGACCCGACGACGTGACAACGGAACCTGGTCCGCTGCCTGCGCTTGCCAGTGGCAGAATCACATTCGGGGCGTTCAACAATTTTGCCAAAGCGTCGCCCGAGGTAGTTGCGGCCTGGCTGGACATCCTCGCGCAAGTGCCAGATTCGAGGCTGCTGCTGCTCGCGCGCGGTGAAGGCAGTATCGAAGAGCGGTTAAGTCAAATGGCGCGCGAGCGCGGCCTCGATCCTGCGCGGATCGAGTACTTGACGAAGCGGCCGCGCCCGGCGTACCTGGAGCTCGTGCGGCAGGCTGACGTGGCCCTCGATCCATTCCCGTTCAACGGCCACACGACGACCTGCGACGCAATCTGGATGGGAGTGCCGGTCGTCATGCTGGCGGGCAGAACCTATGCCACGCGGTTTGGCGGTAGCGTGCTGCGGAATGTGGACCTCGAACATTTGATTGCCCAGTCGCCCGCTGAGTACGTCCAGTCAGCCGTACGGCTGGCGGGCGATCCTTCGACCTTGGCCGAGCTGCGCAAGTCATTGCGGCCGACCATGCAGGCATCTCCGCTTTTGGATGCAACGGGTTTCACGCGGAATCTCGAAGCCGAGTATCGGAAAATGTGGCGTGCCTGGTGCGAGCGCTCCGCGGAGTCGAACCCCCGAAGCGCGGACGCCTAGTTTTGCGAGCGCCGACTCGATGAAATCCAACGACCAGGACCTGGCGCTCGCTCGGCAAGCATGGCAAGCGGGGAATTGGGAATCGGCCGAGCGTCAGGTGCGCCAGATATTGGATCGCACTGGCAACGACGCCGACGCTCGCCATCTGCTTGCCGAGATTGAGTTGCACAAGGGGCAACCCCAGCAAGCGCTTCTGGAAATCACCGCCGCGATGAACCTAAGGCCAAGCGCCGAGATGGTTGCCACGCGCGCGGCGGTGTTCCTGGCCCTTGGGGATCGAGCGCAAGCCCGCGCAAGCATTGCCGAAGCCTTGCGGCTGGATCCGGCGTTGGCAGCGGCCCATTTCCAGCTCGGTTGCTGGCACGAATCGGGCGGTGATTTTGTCGGCGCGGAACACAGTTTTGCCGAAGCAGCGCGTCTTGCGCCAGGCGAAGTGAATCCCGCGTTGCGATGGGCCCAGGCGCGTTTCTATCAGCACGACTATCCCCACGCGCTCGAAGCCTTTGTTCGCGCCACGGCCGAGCATCCGCACGTCGCAGCCGCGCATTGCGGAAGCGGGGCCGTTTACCAGGCCATGGGAGACATCGAGCAAGCGCGCGCGGCCTACGAGCGCGCGCTCGCCATCGATCCGACATTCGCGCAAGCGCATTACAACCTGGCTAGCGTGTTGCACCAGCTCGGGCGGCCTGAGCAGGCCATCTCCCACTTTGAGGCGGCGATCCATTGCGCGCCGCAACTCGCCGAGGCGCACCTAGGCCTCGCCCGGGCTTGCTTGTCGCTGATGCGGCCGGACGAAGCGGCGCTCGCGGCCGAACGTGCGCTCGCGCTGCGACCGGCTTGGGGTGCTGCCCTGGCCGAACTGGCGACCGCCTTGCAGTTGCAGGGCGAGCAGGATCGTTCGCTCGCGGCTGTGCGGCGCGCCGTCGAACTGGAGCCCTCCTCGGCGGCCATTCACAGCAACCTGCTGTATGCGCTAAACTTTCGCGCTGATCTCGATGCGCGTGCGATCGCCGCCGAGCATCGCGCCTGGGCCGCCAGGCATGCCGAGCCGCTCACCCGTGCCGCCGCGGCGCACGACAACGATCGCACTCCCGAGCGGCCGCTGCGCGTCGGATATGTCTCGCCCCATTTTCGCGAGCATGCGGTCAGCTTCTTTAGCGAACCGCTGCTCGCGGCTCACGATCGCGAGCAGGTTCAGGTCTATTGCTACTCGGATACCCGAGCAACGGATAACACGACCGAGCGCTTTCGCGCGCGAGCATTTGCCTGGCGCGAAATTTCGCGCGCGTCCAACGAGGAAGTGGCGCGCCAGATTCGCGAGGATGCGATCGACATCCTGGTCGACCTGGCGGGTCACATTGGCGGCAATCGGCTCCTGGTCTTTGCGCGCAAGCCGGCGCCGCTGCAGTTCACCTATTTGGGTTATCAGAACACGACCGGCATGTCGGCCATGGATTGTCGACTGACCGACGCGATCGCCGATCCACCCGGCGGCGACGAGCTCTATAGCGAAAAGCTCGTGCGCTTGCCGGCCAGCTTCTTTTGCTACCAGCCGCCGGCTCACCCGCCCGAGGTCAATCCGCTGCCGGCCGTCGAGCGCGGCTACGTCACGTTTGCATCGCTGAATCACCTCAGCAAATTGACGGATGCCGCCTTGGTCGTGTGGGCGCGTATTCTGCGCGAAGTCCCCCGCTCGCGGCTGCTCCTGCTCGGCTACACGCCGGGCGTGTTCGAGACCAAAGTACGGAGCATCTTTGCCAGAGAGGGCGTCGATCCCGCGCGGCTGCAGGTGATCAATAAGCGGCCTCGCTTCGCGTATTTGGAGTTGCATCACGAAATCGACCTGGCCCTCGACACGTTTCCGTTCAATGGCCATACGACGATTTGCGATGCCCTGTGGATGGGCGTTCCTTCTGTCGTGCTGCAAGGGGACTGCTATGCAGCCCGCTTCGGCAGCACGGCGCTTGTGAATCTCGCCCTGGAGGACCTGATTGCGAAAAGCTTCGACGAATACGTCGCCATCGCGACGGGGCTGGCGCGGGACCTGCCGCGGCTGGCGGCGCTGCGTCGCGAGCTGCGGGCAAGATTTTTGGCCTCACCGCTGACGGATGCACCCCGTTTTGCCCGCGAGGTGGAGGCCGCGTATCGCCAGGCGTGGCGCACGTGGTGCGCGCGGTAGTTAAGATCAGGCGCGGCCCGTTTTTCGGCCGCGAGCCAGAATCCTTTTGAGATTTTCGTCTCAAAACCGTCTAACCCCTGAACGGACGAACCGGTTCGGAGAGAGGTCACCTCGGTGGGACGCGTGCCATCTCTCGACCGCCTGGTGGTCGATTGCCTGCCAGACGCGTTGCGCTTCGCGACGCGGCTGACCGGTAATCTGGATCGCGCCGAGGACCTGGTCGGCGAGGGGCTGGTGCGTGCGGTTCGTCGCTGGAGCACGTTTCGCGGTGAAGCGTCGTTCAAAACGTGGTTCTTCAAGATCCTTATCAATGCGTTTCGAGATCGCTGCGCGGCAACACCCGCCCTCGAGATTTCCCTGGCCACACAGGATGAGCCAGGCGATCACGGCGTGGGTGACCCGGCCGCGGCGGTCATGGCAATGGAGCTCGAGGAGCGCGTCGCCGCCGAGGTCATGCGGCTGCCGCCTCGGCAGCGCGAAGTGCTGGTGTTGGCCGTGTATGAAGGGCTTTCGACAACGGATATCTCGCAAGTGCTGGGCATCACGGCGGCCAACGTGCATTCGACCTTGTCGCTCGCGCGGCAGCAGTTGAGAGCCCGCTTGCCGCAGTACTTTGGATCCGTTGGGAAATAGAGCCATGTCTGACAAGCTCCCTTCCGATGACATCGAGCTCGATCGGCTGTTGGCTCGCGCTCGCTGGCCGGAAGCCGGACCGGCACGGCTCGAGCGGCTGAAGACACTATGGTGGGCGACGCGTCGCAGGCAGCGGTGGGCCACGATGAGCCTGATTGCCGCCAGTGCCCTGGTCGCGCTCGGGGCGACGGGCTGGGTGATCTCGCAGCGGGGTAACCAGGCGGACTCGATCGTGGAGAATTCGCACGAGCAAATCCCGCCCACCGCAGCCGCTGCTCCGCAGGAAACGAAATCGCACCAAACCCGGCAAGCCGCCGCGCCTCGGCAAACCCCGCTTGCTGAGCAGGACAGTTCCAGCCCCGCCGCAGGCCCCAGTCCCATCGTCGGCCGGCAACCGACCGCCTATGAACTGGCGCTGCTTGCGCCCACGGTAAGAAAACGCTCAGCCGCGCGCGTCCACAAACGTCCGCCCGTTGATCAAACGATCGAAGAGGCCATCGACGCGCTCGCAAGCGATGAAAGCGCCGAGCTGCCACGCGGATTAGGCGACAGCGCTCGTGACCGCGCGCGGGTGGAATCGCGCTTGGCGAGCATTCTGGATACGGCCACCGGCCCACGACGTACGGGCGCAGCGCGCTTGCTGGTCGAGGTCGGAACGTCCCGCTCCCTCCCGCTCCTCATGAGCCTGTTGGACGACCCAGCCACGCACGAGGCCGCTTTGCGCGGGCTGGCAAAGTGGATGCCCGACGCCGAACTGGCGCGATTTGCGAGTCGGACGTCCAGTATCGAAGAGCGTAGCCAGCTCGTTGGCGCGCTCGTCGAGCGCCGCACCCAAGAATCCACCACCTGTTTCCTGGGGCTTATCGGAAACGCCGAATTGCGCGCGCAGGCGCTGGCCATCCTTGGCGAAATGAGCAATCCTCCGGTCGAGCCGCTACTGGCGCTATTGGAGAGCTCACAGCCCGCACTGCGTTTGGCTGCCGCACAGGCGCTGGCTCGTCTGCCCCAGCCCGAGGTTGCCTGGCGACTAAGCGAGCACCTGGGCGGAGTAGCTCGGCAGGAAGCCTTGATGGCACTCTTGATGAGCCGCAGCTCGGAAGCGTCGCGGGTCATTCAGAACGCGCGTGAAGACGTTTATCTGGCGGCCACTCTTTACGCCGCTCAGCACCAGATACGATCCTTGGCTCTCTCCAGCGGAGGTATTTTGCCGTGAGTCACTCCTTATGCTTGACTTCGTTGTGTGTCCTGATGTGCCTGCCGACAGCGCTCGTCGCGGCCCAAGAGGAAAAGGAAGCCAAAGCTCGCCCCGCTGACGAGTACGTTGTGAAGGTCTACCGAGTTGTGGACCTCGTCGTCTCGGCGCCCGACCACGCATACGACGGCACTTTTCTGCCGGGTGTTCCAGACTCTCGCAATCGGCTGGGCCAGTTTGGCGCGCCGATGGGCGGCATGGGCGGAGGAATGATGGGTGGGATGGGTGGTGGGGGCGGCGGCATGGGAGGCATGGGAGGCGGAATGTTTCAGGTTGGCGAACACCCAGCAAGCGCGCCTGCTCAGCCCGCGCGCGGAGGGGCACGACCACAAAGCGCGGTCGGCTCGAATCGCTTGACGTCCCGGCGAATCGACTATAACAGCCTGATCGACGCGATCCAGACGGTCATTGCGCCTGAGACGTGGGACGAAGTGGGCGGCAACGGCTCCATCGCCCTGGTCGGTGGTGCGCTCGCAATCCGGCAAACAAAAGCCGTTCAGGCACAAGTGCAGGAGTTCTTGAGCGCCCTGCAAAAGGAGAGCGGAGCACTCGAAACCCTGGTGATCCGCGCCCACTGGCTTCTGGTCAATCACGACCAACTGGAAGGGCTGCGCAAAGGCTCCGCGCAAGACAAAGAGCTAGGGGTCGAGGTTCTTCAGTCCGACGCGCTCAATGCCGTCGGTAACGAAGCCCGCTATGCTTCCGGACAGGTGACCTGTTTGAACGGACAAACCGTGCACGTCATCTCGGGCCAGGTGCAAAATCAGCTCGCAGGCGCGATTCCGGTCGTGGGCGGCAATACCCCGGGTTATCAGCCAATCGTGGCGATGCCGCATCGGGGTGTGCTCTTACAGGTCACCCCGTCGCTGCTGGGCAAAGAGGGCCGCGCGCTCGTGGATTTGCATAGCACCGTGTCCGAGCCCCACCAGGCGGACCCGCCGATTCAGTTGGGCAACGACAAGAATGAGGGCGAGCCCAATCGGACTCCGCTGGTGCAGATCGACCGCACCAACGACGCCATCCAGCAGTTCTCCACCAGTTTGCGCGTACCGGTCGCGAAGCCCGTCCTGGTGGCCGGAATGACCTTCCCCTCGGAAGGCGCTACACGCGGCGCCAACCAACTGGTCCTGGTCCTTGAGGTACGGTCCGCGCCGTGACCCGTGGCATCAGCTAGAATAGCGATTGGCGGGCTTTTTTCCCGTTCGCCTTATTGCCAATCCATTCTTGCAGTAAACACTGCGGCAAAACAACTTTTTGCCGCGCGCCATCGCATCGCACATGCCAACTCTCCCTGAAGCTTTGCAGGCCGGATTGGAGCACCATCGGGCTGGCCGGCTGCACGAGGCCGAACAGATGTATATGGAGGTGTTGGCCCAGCACCCACGCCATGCGACTGCCGTGCATCTACTCGGCCTGCTCGCTTTTCAAGCCGGTCGCTTGGATGTGGCCGAGCGAATGGTGGGCGAAGCGATCAAGATCGATGGATATCATGCGCCATACCGCGCCGACCTGGGCCAGGTTCTACGGGCACAAGGCAAACTTGCCGAAGCGGTAATGGCCTTCGAAAAGGCCATCGAGCTCAATCACGAGGTGGCCGACTTCCATGCTGGCCTGGGAAGCGTGCTGACGGGCGTGGGGCGACCACAGGACGCCGTGACTTCGCTCGAGCGCGCCCTGGCGCTCGATGCCGCTCACGTCGAGGCTCCCATTCATCTGGCCCACGCGCTTGTGGCGCTGGGACAGGCGGACAAGGCGCTCCCGCTGTTCGAGGCCGCCATTCGTACGGGCTCGGCTGACGCGTCAATGTATCTGGGTTATGGCAGGGCGCTGTATGCAGTCGGCCGAGGCATCGAGGCGATCGCGTGTTTTCGCAAGTCGATCCAACTGCAACCGCGACTGGCCGAAGCGCACGTTGCTTGTGGCACGAGCCGCCTGGCGCAAGGCGACTATGCGGCCGCATGGTCGGACTATGGCTGGCGCGTGCGCTGCCGCGGGTTGGCGCGAAGTGCGAACCTGCCCACCTGGGACGGCTCGTCTGAGCAAACCGTTCACTTGTTGTGCGACAGCAGCGCCAGTGAGACTTTGCTTCTGCTGAGATATGTAAAGCCGCTCGCGGAGCGCGAAGTGAATTTCGTGCTCGACGTGCCTGCCGCCCTTGCCCCACTCGTGGGCGCGGAGCTGCGCAAGTATTTGCCTGAGGCAGATTCGCCAACAGCGGCGAATGTTCAGTCCCACCTGGCCCAGTTGCCGGGTCTGTTTCGCACGACACCCCAGTCGATCCCGAGCGCGATACCGTATTTAGAAGTTGACAGGGCGCGCGCGGACGCCTGGCGATCGCGGCTCGAGAGTCATAAGGGCTTATGCGTTGGGATCGCGCGGCTGAGCGAACCGACCGACCCACTTGCCGGTGCGCGCTTGTTGCCAGTTCGTATTGCTGAGGCGCTCGGTGACTTGCCGGGGGTTCAGTTGTTCTCGCTCGAGCCCGGGGCGTGGAGCGAATCGGCCTCGCCGCCGATTGATCCCTACGCACTCGCAAACGATGCGCACTCGGCTGGCAGTGAGCCTGGCCTGGCCGAAGCCGCTGCGCTCATGGGAGCGCTCGACCTGGTGATTGCCGCCGACGGTCCCATGGCGCATTTGGCAGGCGCGCTTGGCGCAAACGTGTGGGTTGCGCTGTCGCACGGCGCCGACTGGTGTTGGATGCAAAACATCGACCGCACACCATGGTACCCCGGCGCGCGGCTCTTTCGGCCAACAGCCGATGGCGGCTGGGACGAGCTGATCGCCCGCATTCGAGGCGAAGTGGCCCAGTTGGCGGCCGGCCCTCGCTAAAATTCATTTCTTTCCGAGCCCGTCGCAGTTACACGAAACACCGATGGTGACGATCGCAGAAGCCATCCAGACCGCGCTAGCTCACCACCAGGCCGGCCGGCTGGCTGACGCCGAACAGATTTATCGCCAGGTGTTGGCGGCCGATCCGCGCAATGCCGGCGCGCTGCACTTGCTGGGGCTCGTTGCCTTGCAGGTCGGTCGCCACGAGGCCGCAATTGACCATATCTCGCGCGCGATTCGCCTCGATGGACGTAGCGCCGTGTTCCATACCAATTTGGCCGAAGCCTATCGGGGAATGGGGCGATGGGACGAGGCGGTGCGCTCGTACGAACAGGCGCTCACCATTGAGCCGCAACTGGCGGAAGCCCACAACAACCTGGGCACCATTTTGCAGGCGCGGGGCCAGCTCGCAGCCGCCGTCGAACGCTACCAGACTGCCATCGAGCTGAAGCCGGCCTATGCCGACGCGCACAACAATTTGGGCAATGCTTACCAACAGCAAGGCGACTGGACTCGCGCCATCGCTTGCTACGAGCACGCGATCGGAATTGCCCCCACCTACGCCAAGGCGCATTACAACCTGGGCGTCGCGCTCGGCGCCTCAGGCCGCTTTGAGTCGGCCTGCTCTTCGTTCAATCAAGCGATCGCGATCCAACCTCAATATGCCGAGGCCCACTATGGGCTCGGCCTGGCCTTGCACAAGTCCGGGCGGAGCGATGAAGCGGAACGGGCCTATCGCCGCTCGCTCGAGCTGCGCCCCACCGCCGAGGCCGCCAGCAGCCTGGGCACGCTCTTGCAAGAACGCGGCAACCCGCAGGCTTCAATCGAGCTCTATTGTCAGGCGCTACGGCTAAAGCCCAACTATGCCGAGGCCCATTACAATTGGGGCACCGCGCTTAAAGACCTCGATCACCAGGCCGAAGCGGCGGATCAATATCGCAGGGCGATCGCGCTTAAGCCTGCGATGGCCGACGCGCACTACAACCTGGGGACCGTGCTGCAAGAGTCAGGCATGCTCGACGCCGCGGCCGATGCCTACCGCGAGGCCATTCGGCTGAATCCGGCAATGGAGCTCGCGCACAACAACCTGGGCAATATCTACAAAACAAAAGGGGACTTGCCGGCCGCCATCAACTGTTACGAACGCGCCATCGAGCTGCACCCCACTCAGGTCGAGGCCTTCAACAACCTGGGCGCTGTGCTGCATCAGCAGGGTCAGCTCGAGGCGACGATCGCCTGCTATCAACGGGCGCTCAAGGCAAAACCGGATTGCGCCGAAGCGTACGTCAACCTGGGCACGGCGTTGCAGGCCCAAGGCAAGCGGGCCAGAGCGCACGCTGCTTACGAAACAAGCTTGCGCTTGAGGCCCGAATCACCCGAGGCCCACTACAACCACGCCCTGTTGCTGCTCAGCGAAGGGCGATTGGCCGAAGCGTGGCCAGGCTTTGCCTACCGCGCGCTGTGTCGTGAGTATCCCAAACGCGACCTGGGCAAACCTGAGTGGGACGGTTCTCCGTTGGAGGGGCAAACACTGCTACTGCGAGCCGAACAAGGGTTCGGAGACACGCTGCAATTCGTGCGCTATGTGCCACGGGTCAAAGAACGTGGCGGCAACATGATTCTGGAAGTGCAGCCCGGACTCATACCGCTGTTGCGCGCTTCGGGTTTCGAGAGCTTGATCGGCGGTGGCGCGCCATTGCCAGCTTTTGACGTGCAGGCATCGCTGCTGGATCTGCCCAGGTTGTTTGGTACGACCATCGACACGATTCCCTCAGTTGTGCCTTACCTTTTTCCGGATGCCGAGCTAGTTGAAAAATGGCGCGAGCGGTTGAGCGCGCTTGCGGGACTGAAGGTCGGCCTGGCGTGGCAAGGAAACCGCGCCTATGCGTTCGACCACAATCGCTCGATTCCACTTGCCGAGTTTAAATCCCTTGCGGCCATTCCAGGCGTGCAGTTTTACAGCCTGCAAAAGGGGGACGGGCGCGAGCAACTGGCCTCGGTGGCTGACGAGCTGCCGATCCATGATCTGGCCGACGAGCTCGACAATGAGACAGGCGCCTTCATGGACACCGCCGCGGTGATGAAAGTGCTTGATCTGGTGATTACCTCCGATACGGCAACCGCCCACCTGGCGGGTGCGCTGGGCGTGCCGACGTGGGTCGCTCTGGCGGCCGTGCCCGACTGGCGTTGGTTTCTGGACCGTGCGGATTGCCCCTGGTATCCCAGCATGCGCTTGTTTCGACAGCAGCACATGGGAGATTGGAGCACGAGCGTTGGGCCGATTGCCAAGGAGCTGGCCCGGCTCGCAAGTTCGTAGGCCTATCCCGCTTGACGCAGCACGCGCCCAAATTGCATGGCCAACAGTGACGCCATTCTCGCCCAGGCCAACCTGTATGCCGCGCGCGGCGACCATGCTCGCGCGCTGGCCGAGTATCAGCGCGTGCTCGAAATCATGCCTGACTCGGCTGACGCCCACAACAGCGCGGGCAACGCCCTGCTTGAGCTCGATCGCGCCCAAGAGGCGGTGGCCGCTTTCGAAAATGCTCGCCGCATTCAGCCGGAGTCGGCGGTCATTGAATACAACCTGGCAAACGCCTTTCGGCGCTTGGAGCAAGCGCAGCAGGCGGAGCAGCATTACCACCGCGCGATCGAGCTCGATCCGCGCCTGGCTCCAGCGCACAACAATCTTGGCACGCTGCTCCAAGCGCGCGACGAGGTGGACTCGGCCGAAACCGCCTATCGCCGCGCCATCATGCTCGAGCCGGGCTATGCCGAGGCGCACTACAACCTGGGAGTCCTGTTAGCCAGGCGTGGTGATCTGGATGGCGCGATCGCGAGTTACCAGCTGGCCACGCAGCTCGATCTGCGAAATGCCCATGCTTATTACAACCTGGGCGCGGCCTTGAAACAGCTTCGCCGTTCGGCAGAGGCCCAGACCTGCTACGAGGCGACTTTGCAGCTCGATCCCGGCTACGCCGAAGCGCATTCGAATAGCGGAACCATCGACTTGGAGCTTGGCAGGTTCGATGCGGCCCGCGAGCACTTTCAGCAAGCGATCCGGTTGTCGCCCAATCTGGCGGAAGCGCACCACAACCTCGGGATTCTTCATTTGCTGCACGGCAACTTCGAGGCAGGCTGGCGCGAATATGCCTGGCAGGCTCATTCGGCATCCCCTGCGGGGCGGAAGCTCGATCAGCCGCGGTGGGATGGCTCCCCGCTGGACGGCCGCACACTGCTGGTCATTGGCGAGTACGGCCTGGGCGACAATTTGCAGTATGTGCGATATGTGCCTGAGTTGCGCAAGCGCGGAGCCGGCCGGGTACTTGCCGCAGTGAATACGCGACTGCACCCGCTACTCAAGAGCTCGCACATCGGCGACCTGGTGGATCTCGACGAGCTCGATGTGCCCTTTGACGTTCACGTGCCGCTGGTCAGCCTGCCGTGCTTGTTCCGCGAGACGGATGCCACGTTTCCGCGCGAGATTCCCTATCTGCACGCATATCCCAAGCTCGTCCGAAAGTGGCGCGACAAGCTCGCCGACATTTCCCCGCTGCGTGTCGGAGTCAACTGGCAGGGCAACCCAGAGTACCCGTGGGACCATTGGCGCTCGATTGCCTTGCTCGCCTTCGAGCCGCTGGCGCGCGTGCCCGGCGTGCGATTGATCTCCCTGCAAAAAGGTTTGGGCACCGACCAGATCGCAGCCGCACAGAAGCAATTTGAGCTTGTTGTCTTGCCGGACGACCTCGATACCCAAGGCGCCTTTGTGGACACGGCGGCCATCATTGCCAACCTGGACCTCGTGATTACGTCCGACACGGCCATGGCGCATTTGGCAGGCGGACTGGGGGCCAGGGTGTGGCTGGCGACCAGCCGCATACCCGAGTGGCGGTGGTTTCTGGACCGCGAAGATTCGCCGTGGTACCCGTCCATGCGGCTGTTCCGCCAAACGGAGTTGGGCCGTTGGGACGATGTGTTCCGCCGCATGGCCGACGAATTGGCCGCACTCGTCCGCTAGAATTGCGGTTGAAACCGCAAGGCGTGGCGGACACCCGCAACTAATCCTGCTCGCAAACGAATGGAAACCAGCCTGGCCATTTTACAAACTGCCTATGCCGAGCATTGCGCAGGCAGGCTCGACGAAGCTGAACGGCTGTATCGGCAGATTGTCTCGACTGAACCGCGCAACCCGCATGCGCTGCACCTGCTGGGAGTGACCTTCCACCAGCGGCGGCGACACGCCGACGCGATCGAATGGATCGGCCGCGCGATCGCCGTCGAATCGGGCAACTACAGCTTCTACGTGAACCTGTCCGCCGCGCACATGGCGCTCGGGCAGGCTGAGCCGGCTATCGCAGCCATGCGGCGGGCGATTGAGCTCGAGCCCGATCGAGCCCCGCTGCACAATGATTTGGGAGTGCTGCTTGCGAACCTGGAGCGGTGGGAGGAAGCGGCGGAGTGTTTCCGCGAAATTCTGAGGATCCATGCGGACCACGCGCCTTCGTACAACAACCTAGGGAACGTCTTGGAAAAGCAGGGCCGGCTGGACGAAGCCATCGAATGTTTTCGAGCGGCGATTCGCTTGAAGCCCGACATGGTGCAGGCCTACAGCAATCTAGGAAACGCTCTCAAGGCTCAAGGCCATGCGACGGAAGCTGTGCAAGCCTATCGCGACGCACTCCTCGTCGATCCCGCTTACGTGGAGGGCTACTACAACCTGGCGCTTGCGCTGAAAGACCAGGGGCACTCGGATGACGCCCTGGCGGCCTATCGAGAGGCGATTCGGCTGCGCCCTGATTTTTTGGAAGCGCGGTTCAATCTCGGCAATCTCTTCAAGCAGCAGAGATTGCTCGAGGAGGCGCGCGAGCAGTTCGAATTCGTCGTCGAACGGCGACCTGATTTCGCCGAAGGCCAGCTGCGCCTGGCGGCCGTGCACAAGGCGCTCGGAAACCTGGAACTGGCGCATGCCGCCCTCGACGCTTGCCTGCGCCTGAAGCCGTCACTAGCCGAGGCCCACCAGTTGCGCGCAACGTTGTTTCGCCAGCAAGGAAACCTGCCGGCCGCGGTGCAGAGCTATCACGAAGCGCTGCGGTGCAATCCGCAATGGCTGGACGCGCTGAACAACTTGGGAACGGCCTACCGCGAGCTCAACCAGCCTGCGGAGGCCGAAGGCTGTTTCCGGGCTGCTCTGGCAGCCGATCCCGGCTCGGCTGAAACTCTCGTCAATCTCGGCCATGTGCTCTATGACCTCGAGCGGGCCGACGAGGCGGAAGCCTGCCATCGCGAAGCTCTGCGACTGCGGCCCGAGTTCGCGCCCGCGCAGAATGGCCTGGGAACCATCCTTGAAAGCCAGGGCAAGTACGAAGAGGCCGAAGCGTACTTTCGCGCGGCTCTACGCGAGAGCCCTCGTTTCGCGGCGGCCTACAACAATCTAGGCAGCGTTCTCAAGACGCGGGGCAAGCACCGGGAAGCGATCGTGTGCTTCGAAGAGGCCATTCGCATTGATGCGGGGTTTGCCGAGGCCCACCACGGCTTAGGGGACGCCTTGCAGCTCAACGCGCAGTCTGAGGAAGCGGTGAGCGAGTTCGAGCGCGCTGTCGCGCTCAAGCCCGACTATGCAGTGGCCCATAACAATCTCGGATTGCTCTACGGCGAGCAGGGGCAGTTCGATCGAGCGATGGCGCGCTTCGACGAGGCCCTGCGTCATCAGCCTTCTCTGGCCTCCGTGCGGCACAATCGGGCCCTGACGCTGCTTTTGCTAGGCGACTTCGAGCGCGGCTGGCCGGAATACGAGTGGCGCTTGAAGTTGCCGGACGCACCTCAGCATCATTGGACGCAGCCCGAGTGGGACGGTTCGCCGCTCGAGGGCCGCACGATTGTCCTGCCCGCCGAACAAGGGCTCGGCGACATGTTGCAGTTCATTCGCTATGCACCCCTGGTGGCCGAGCGCGGCGGCCGCGTGTTCGTGGCCTGCCCCAAACGCATGGCGCCCATCCTGGCTACCTGCCCAGGCATTGCGGGCTTCGTAACCGACGGGGATCCGCTGCCCGACTTCGACTTGTATGCGAGGCTGTTGAGCCTGCCCGGCCTATTTGGGACGAACCTGGAGAATATCCCGGCCGCGGTGCCCTATTTGGCCGCACCGCCCGAGCGGCGACAACACTGGCGCAAAAAACTGGCGGGCGATGGTCGAGTGCGAGTTGGCCTCGGCTGGCAAGGAAATCCTACGTTTCGAGGCGACAAGTTCCGCTCGATTCCACTGACGGAGTTCGCGCCGCTTGCGGCGATCGACGACGCGCGGTTGATTAGTCTGCAGAGCGGATTTGGCCGCGAACAGTTGGCCGATGCGCCCTTCGCGGTGCAGGATATCGCCGATGAGCTCGAGGAACAGGACGCCGCGTTTTGCGACACCGCGGCGGTGATCGAGAACCTCGACCTGGTGATCACGTCGGACACGGCGCTTGCGCATCTGGCCGGGGCACTCGGAACCCGCGTGTGGGTCGCGCTCCGCTATGCGCCGGACTGGCGTTGGCTGCTGGATCGGCCAGACAGCCCCTGGTATCCTACCATGCGCCTGTTCCGCCAGAGCCGGCCCGGGGTGTGGAGCGACGTCTTCGAGCAGATCGCGACCGAGCTCGCGGCGCTGGCCAGCAGTATGGCCGCTCACGTTCGGACGATTGACAGGTGAAGCCATGGCAGTTGACACCAAACGAGTCACCGGGCGGCGGCAGCTCAAATTCTCGTGCTACGACGACATCCTGAAGGACGTGCATAACCTGGCCTGCCGTCCATCGCGCCAGCTTGGCAACTGGTCGCTGGGCGAGATCTGCGAGCATCTCTCGCGAGCGATGAACATGGCCATCGACGGCAGCTCGATCAAGGCGCCCTGGTACATCCGCGTGGCCGCCCCCTTGATCAAGCGGCGATTCCTTTCGCGCCCGATGAACCCGGGCTTTCAACTGCCGCGAAGTGCCGTCCAGCTCATGCCCAATTGCAAGGAGACGCAACAGGGCATCGCCGCCCTCGAACGGGCCATCGAGCGGCTCAAGACGGAGAAAGAGCGCAAACCCCACTTCGTATTTGGCCATTTCACGCGCGAAGAGTGGGACCAATTGCAGTTGCGCCACTCGGAAATGCACTTGGGGTTCATCGTGCCCGAGTGACGCGGTTCGCGGTGAAAACGAGCGCAACGGCCTCGGTCGCGATTTACGTTTGCGCCGCAGCGCAAGTGGTTGCTGGCATTTCAGAAAGCGGTTTTTACCTGCTTTTTACAATCCAGCTACCCAGCCGTGACACAGCGGTTGCGAACCCTTTCTAGAATTGGCCGAGGTGAACACAGGGAGGCGCGCGGTCACTTAGCGTGGCCAGCGGCCGGAACAAACCAAAATAGCAATTCGAGGGCGCACAACGTGGCAACTCAGTTGGATTCGACAGACTTGCGGGATGAGGAAGAAGCAAGGTTTGCCGTCGAAGAACTGCGATCATTCGATACCGGCGAACTGGATGTTGCCTGCGAAGGCGCCGACGAACCCAGCCGGCTCGCTGATGCGAAATTAAGAGCCCATCGCGACCACGACGTGCTGCGCATCGAAGACCCCTGGTCGCTCGGTCTTGACTGGCCAGTCGTGATTTGGATCGCGGTGGTGCATCTCGGGGCGCTCGCGGCTCCCTTCTACTTCACCTGGAAGGCGCTCGGCGTTTGTGCCTTCCTGTGCTGGTTGACCGGCAGCATCGGCGTTTGCCTGGGCTATCACCGTCAGTTGACCCACGGC
>DATJEN010000078.1:0-6178 GCA_035496575.1 Pirellulales bacterium | reverse complement strand
AAACTCGTCAATGGTGACGCGGCCGCTATTGGGAAGAATCTCGCCGGCTGAAAAGTGGATGACGTTGGCTCTCTGCAACAAGCTGGCCACGCCGGGGACGCTCGAAATATTGAAGGCGGCGTTCGGCAAGCTCACCAGGATGGGCTCGACGTTCTCGAACGACACGCTCTGACTGATCCCGCCGTCGACGGTGGTGATCACACCTTTGCCGGGATCGGCGCCAATGTTGACCGTTGTGCTCGTATGTTTTGCGCCGCCCGTTTGTCGCAGCTCGACGCGATCGGTCCCCTGTTGCCCATCGAACGAAATGGGCGCCGTGTTCAGTCCGGCCGTGCTGTCCACGACCAGGACGTCATCAAAACGCGTGCCAATGACGTGATCGCCACCATTGGCGAAAAACGTAACACCCAACGGATTGTTGCTGAAGTCAACCAGATCATTGCCATCGCCCGGGACGGACGTAACCGTGGTCGGTCCCGAGCCAACGTGAACAATGTCGTCGCCGATGCCAGGATCAATGGTCGTTGGAATCCCGACGTCAGGGGAAACGGTGATGACGTCGCTGCCAGCTCCCGTGCTGATTTGGATCGAGGTGACGGTCCCATTGATGACTTCTTCAGTGCCATTGACGATGACGCGCAAGCTGCCGTTGTAATCGACGAGAACCTGATCGTTGACCGCACCCGGCATTCCGCTCACGACAAGCACACCGGTCGCGGGGTTGAAATTTGCGTCAAACGTGTTGACCGTCGAGGGCAGCGCGATCGAATATCCATACGCGTCCTCGAGGATCAGCGCATCGGTGTCTGAAATCAGTTCCCTTTCGGTCGGCGGCGCCCCCACCGTGCGACCAGGGTTCATCAAATCGTTCGGCGCCGACGGCGTTGTGACCCCCGCGGGAATGACGCCCTCGAAGAGATGCCCTCCCCCATCTGTGGTGAAGGTGGTTTGCACTCGCGGCCCCTGGAAGGACACCAGGGTGGCTACCGCCGCAGGGTCGTTGGGATCAATGACGCCCGTATTTGTCAAAAAACTGTTGATCGCGGCGTCGCTCGGTAAGCCGACGTCGATGCCCAACGCGTGTCCGATCTGGTGCAGGCAAGTACGATAAAAGTCGTCGTCATCGCTCGCCGCGCCGACACCGTTGAATGTGGCATCGAAAGGGTTCACCAACGTGGTGAATTCGGCGTCATCCTGCGGCGTTGCGTCAAAGAACCAGCCACTGCCCGCTCCATCGTCGTCGAGCTGAATCGAGGCCCGAAACGGTTTTCCTTGGTCGTCGAAATCATTATTCGTTCGCCCGGATATCGAGCTCCGTAGCGTCCCGCCCAGCGCAGCAGCGGATATATTGAGCGTGAACGTGTTGGCCGCCAGGGGCTGGTTGGCTCCGCCAAACGGCCCGACATAGTTGAAATTGGTGATGATGGATTCCCAATCGTCGATCGTCCGGTCGACAATACTCCGCGCTAATTGCGCGTTTGCGCCGTAACTCGCGGCGAAATTATCGGTGTCAGAACCCGGTCCGCCGCGGTTCGTCCACACGATCGACAGCATCCGCCGGTCTTCAAGCGGCTCCAAATCCGCACGACGCGCGTTTGTTCGGCCACGTCGCAAGGACCGGCTGCTTCCTTGCGGGCGACGTAGTACGGCGACAATTCGACTCACGAGAACCCCCCTCCCCCGGCTGTGCGCGTTCGGGTAGCGCACACCGACATCGAGTCCATGAACGTGAAGGACCGGGCTCAGGCTAATTGCGGTCCATTTGGCTGTCAAGGAATGCCGAACACGTAAGCCACGCGATCTAGCGGGCATGTAATGCCCCGCTAGCGTCGGCCGCCATCCGCCGCCTGAGGGCAATGAAAAGGCGGGTCGGAGTGGGTTCAGCGAACGCGCGTCACCAGTGCAACACGATTTTGCCGACCGCTCTTCGTGACGTGAGGCATTCCATCGCCGCGGCGACATCCGTCATGGGATATCGCGCGCCGATGACTGGCTTGATCTTGCCCTGGGCGTATAGCTTCCACAGGGCGTCCCAAGCCTGCGCGATCTTCGCCGGGTCTTGCTGCCGGTACAAACCCCAGTGCAGCCCAACGACGCTATAGGTCTTGATCAGGATGTGATTGGAGGCGAAGTTCGAGAACCCCCCGCTGGTGAAGCCCACGATAAGGATGCGCCCCTCGAAGGCGATACATTTAGTGCTTCGCTCGCCTACTTCGCCTCCGACCGGATCATAGATCAAGTCCGCGCCCCGACCACCTGTCTCGCGCTTGACCACGTCGACGAAGTCTTGCGTGCGATAATTGACAACCACGTCGGCGCCCTGCTCGCGGACGATCGCCATTTTTTCTTCGGAACCAACCGTTCCAATAATTTTTCCCGCGCCGAGCGCGCGTGCCAGTTGCACCGCGGCCAGCCCGACTCCTCCGGCTGCCGAATGGACCAGAACCGTTTCGCCCTGACGCAAGCTGCCGCGCAGGGCCAATCCAAAGTAGGAGGTTTGGTACACAAGCGGAAAGGCGGCGGCCTCTTCATCCGTCATCGGATCCGGTATCGGCTGAACGGCGGACGCCGGCGCCGCGGCATACTCGGCAAAGCCACCGCTACCGAGTTGCGCCAGCACGCGTTGACCTCGCTTAAAACTCGAACCACTTGCCGCGGCTTCAACAATGCCGGCTACTTCGAACCCCGGCGAAAACGGCAGCGGCGGTTTCACCTGGTACTTGCCGCCAATCATCAAGACGTCCGGGAAATTCAAGGCGGCTGCGCGCACCTGGATCACCACCTCGCCGGCACCCGGCGCGGGCTTGGGCACTTCATCGAGCACGAGATCTTTCGGTTCGCACCACTGGTGGGCAACAATTGCCTTCATTCGGCTCTTTCCTGGGGAGAAGATCGGTGGGTGGCCGCTCATCGGGTGCGCGAACGTGGTAGGATGACGTTCGCTGCGTCGAGTTATGCTTGTAGCAAGTCAGCACCTGACCAGCAAGCAGGTTGCATCATGGCAAATCCCACTCTCGCGCATGCGATTGACCCGCTGCTGAGCCGTCGCCGCTGGCTCTTGAGCGCGGGTGCGCTTGCTGGGGCGGGCCTCACGATGCCCGAGCTTCTGCGCGCTGAGAAATCCGCCGATCCCCGGCGACGCGCGCGCAACTGCATCGTTTTCTTCCTCGAGGGCGGACCGGCGCACCAAGACCTGTGGGACATGAAGCCCGAGGCCCCGGCTGAAATCCGCGGAGAATTCCAGCCGATTTCCACGACCGTGCCCGGTTTGCAGGTTTGCGAGCATCTGCCGATGTTCGCGCGGCAAATGCATCATGTGGGGATCGTTCGCGCCGTGCATCACAAAATCGTCGACCATAACGCGGGCGCTTACCAGGCACTGACCGGGCGCTCGCCCTTGAATGGCAGCCGCTTGATCATCCGCGACGAGCCGGATAATTTCCCGCCGTATGGATCGGTCGTCGCGCGGCTGAAAGGTGGCCGATCAAAGCTGCCGCCCTTCGTGCAAGTGCCGGATGTGATGTCGAATAATGGCTACGATCTGCCGGGCCAAAGAGCGGGCTTTTTGGGAGCCGCCTTCGATCCGCTTGTCGCCGGCGATCCCAGCGCGCCACAGTACGAGGTGCCGGGCTTGTCGTTGCCGAGCGAGCTCTCGCTCGACCGCCTGTTTCGGCGCCGCACGCTGCTCGATCAAGTCAATCATCAACGCCTAAGTGGCGAGCGATCGGATACCGCGCCACAAATTGAAGGCATGCCCGAGCATTACCAGCGCGCCTTCGAGCTGCTCTCGGCGAGCGCCACTCGCAAAGCGTTCAATCTGAGCGAAGAGCCCCAGCGCGTTCGCGAGCGCTATGGCCTGCCGGATCGAACGGACCGCTCCGTCGAGGCTCGAAAGTTTGGCGGTTTGCCGCATCTGGGACAATGCACGCTGCTGGCCCGCCGCCTTGTGGAATCCGGCGTGCGCTTGGTCACGATCGCCAGCGGGCGCCGCTTGGACCAGGCCTGGGACACGCACCGCGACCATTTTCCGCTGCTCAAGCAATCGTTGCTTCCTTACGCAGACCGCGCCATGTCGGCCTTGATCGAAGACCTGGCCGAACGTGGCCTGTTGGACGAAACGCTGGTGGTATTCATGGGTGAATTCGGCCGCACGCCGCGCCTGGGACAAATCACCAGCGGCGCAGGCGCGGATAGCGCCGGTCGAGATCATTGGCCGCATTGCTATAGCGTGCTGTTTGCCGGCGGCGGAGCCGCGGGTGGTGCCATCTACGGTGCATCAGACAAGTTCGCCGCCTACCCGCACAGCAACCCGGTGACGCCGGAGGATGTGGCAGCGACCATCTATCACGCCCTGGGCGTTTCGCCCGACACGCAATTGCGCGACAACTTGGGCCGTCCGCATGTCTTGAGCGTGGGCAAGCCCATTCCGATTTTCGGCTGAATCTTGCCGATGCCTGCCTCAATCGCCGACCTGCGCCGGGTGAGCCTCCGGCGAATCCTCGACGTACAGCTCTCGGATCAGCGTGATGCACGAGATCGTCAGCGGCGCCGCCACCAGCACTCCCAGCACCCCGGCAATCAAACCCAGCAGAAGCACGGAAACGATGTGAACCGCCGGCGGAAGATGGATCGTGCGGGCTTGAATCAGCGGCATCAGCGCGTAGCTCTCGGCTGATTGAATTCCCACGTAGAGCAGCAGAACGTACAGGGCCATGTGAGGACTATCCATCCATGCCAGCAGAATGGCGGGAATCGCGGAAATAACCGGACCAAGGTTGGGGACGATCTCTAACGCGAAGGCCAACAACCCGAGCGCGAGCGGCAACTTGGCGCCGAGCAGCCACAATCCGAGTGCCGTCAGCAGCCCGACAATGGTCATCGCCAGCACCTGCCCCATGATCCACAGGCGCAACGTTCGACAGACGTGGCCGACTACCTGACGCGCCCGCTCGCGCGAGTCGGGTGGAACGAGTAGCAGAAAGCCGCGCTCGTACCACTGCGGCTGGGCGGCGCCATAAACGCCGATCGTGAGCACGACGAAAAACCCTAGAAGCGCATTGAGCGCGGTGGTGGTCGCGCCAAAAACCTGGCCGATCACGTCGCCTGGCGAAAGCAATTGGCTCGTATCGGGAAGATGCTCGAGCCAAGGTCCCCAGCCCTGTTCCTCGAGCCGTTCGCGCAACTGTTGTCCCGACTCGGGCAAGGCGGCCGAGAGTTGGGATAGCTGCTCCGCGAGCCGCCCGCCCGCAATCCAAACCGCGCTTCCGATCAGTGCGCACAACAGCAGCACGAAGATGGTGAGTGCCGCTCCGTAGCGCACATTCAAGCGGCGACTGAGCCAAGAAGCCGGTGTTTCCAAAAAGAGCGCGAACAGCGCTCCGGCAAAAGCCAACAGAAACACACGCCGCGCATACCACAGCAGGGCGCCCAGCGCGATGGCGGCAGCGCCCAGCGCCAGCACGGCCGTGGCGCGGGCCAGAAATCGACCATCGACTCTTCTGTTGGGACGCCGCGGCAAATGATGCTCTTTCATCACGTAGCGCCGCTCCGACAAGTCCCTTTACTCTTTTGCTGCCTCGCGCGCAACCGCCAAATGATCGATGACTTCGGTGACACCGACCGTGTCCTGGGCCAGTTGTCGTGCTTTGTCTTTCGCTGCCGTGGTTGAAACGTTGCCTTTCAGAACCACGACGCCAGTATCTTCGACCTCGATGTCAATCGTGGCCGGCTGGACCATCTTATCCCAGTGCAGCCGCGCATACACCCGGGCTTGTACGCCCATGCGGTCGGCGGCTCGTCGGATTTCCGCCCAACCCTGCCGCAATTCAGATCCCAAGCGCTCGACACCGCGGTCGATTTTCTCGCCGAGCTTCTCACCCGGGCCTTGGCCGTGCGCGGTACACGCAAGCGACGGTACTAGAACGGCACATAGAACGAGTGTGAATCGAATGTTTCGCATGGCAGGATCCTCCCGTGACTTTACGACAAAACTGGCCGGCACTCCCTTGAGGCCGCAAACAGGGTGCCAATGAACGTTCGCCCCGCCGGGGCCGGGATTTACTCCAGGCCCAGGTCGGCTAGCAGGCTGTCGAGCAGGGTATCGTCGAGGCCCAGGGCGTCGGCGACCTCGTCGGCTTTGACCAGCAATTTGCGGGTACCCGGCGTGTTCTGCTCGGCC
>DATJEN010000077.1:0-36834 GCA_035496575.1 Pirellulales bacterium | reverse complement strand
CTTCGCCTGCGGTTCGCCACGGTTCGCGATTTCACCGAGGAACTTTGCAGGCCGCTGGCAGTCGAAGATTTTGTCGTCCAGGCCATGCCAGACTCCAGTCCCACGAAATGGCATCTGGCACATACCACCTGGTTCTTCGAGACGTTCCTACTTTCGCGCTGGGGATCCACTTATCGGCCGCTGTCGGCCGAATTCCGCCATCTGTTTAACTCCTATTACAATGGCGTCGGCAAGCAATTTCCGCGAAGCCAGCGCGGGCTGTTGACCCGACCGACTGTGGAGGAGGTGTTCGCTTACCGACATACCGTGGACGAATGCGTGAGCGAGCTGTTGGCGTCTTCCGACGATGCGGAGTTGTCTGAGATCGTGGAACTGGGAATTCAACACGAGCAGCAGCATCAAGAACTGATCATTACTGATGTGAAGTACTTGTTCGGTTGCAACCCGCTGGCGCCGGTTTATCGAGAGTTAGGCACGCAATCATCCACTCACCTCCCACGACCAGCTCGCTGGGAACCGTTTTCTGGCGGCGCAACCTGGATAGGGCATGACGGCCCAGTCTTTTCTTTCGATAATGAGCGGCCACGACATCAAGTGCTGCTGAGGCCGTTCGAGCTGCAAGACCGGCTCGTTACGTCCGGCGAATACATCGAGTTTATGCAAGACGGCGGATATCGGCGGCCTGAGTTGTGGTTGTCGCTCGGTTGGACGATGGTGGGTCAACAGACATGGACAGCGCCACTCTATTGGTCGCAGCGCGGCGGCCAGTGGAGTGAATTCACTCTTGGTGGAATACGACCGGTTGAGCCGCACAGGCCGGTAACGCACGTCAGTTATTTCGAGGCCGATGCGTACGCACGGTGGCGAGGCGCACGGTTGCCGACGGAAGCGGAATGGGAGTGTGCCGCGACGAAATCGCGCATCGCCGGAAGTTTCGTTGAAGGCCAACATTTCCACCCAGTCGCCGTGAACGAGACAGAGAGTGAACTCGCTCAAATGTTTGGCGAGGTTTGGCAGTGGACACAGAGTCCGTACACGCCTTACCCGGGCTACGTGCCTGCCGCAGGCGCGCTGGGGGAATACAACGGAAAATTCATGTGCAATCAGTATGTATTGCGTGGCGGCTCATGCGCGACGCCAGCAAGCCACATTCGGCCCAGTTATCGCAATTTCTTTCCGGCTGACGCACGCTGGCAGTTCAGTGGCATTCGCCTTGCCAAGGACGTTGTCGCCGGCTCGAAATGACGCGGCCCAGAAAGTACGAGCATGCTCCGATTCTCTGGAGTTTCGAAGACATACGGAAACATAACCGTAGTGCCTCCATTTGATTTGACGGTGGAATCCGGCGAAGTAGTGGTGCTGCTCGGGCCGAGCGGCTGTGGGAAGACGACGATCCTGCGACTGGTCGCCGGTCTGGTGAAACCCACTCAAGGACGAATTGTCGTAGACGACCTGTTACTGACTGAGCAGACCCTGCCCGACGTGCGACGTCGACTCGGCTATGTGATTCAAGAGGGCGGCCTGTTCCCACATTTGACGGCCGCGGCGAATGTTACCCTCATGTCTCGGCACGAGCGGTGGTCCCGTGATCGACGCGACCGGCGATTGGCCGAGCTGGCAGAGATGACGCGATTCCCGCCAGACGCCCTCACTCGTTACCCCATCGAGCTGTCGGGTGGACAGCGACAACGGGTGAGCTTGATGCGAGCGCTTTTTCTCAGTCCGCAGTTGCTCCTGCTTGACGAGCCGCTTGGGGCGCTCGATCCGATGATTCGTGCAGGCCTGCAGCGTGACCTAAAGGTGGTGTTCGAGCGAACCGGTGCCACGGTGCTTCTGGTGACCCACGACCTAGTGGAAGCGAGCTGGTTTGCCGATCGCGTATGCGTGCTGGAAAACGGGCGAATAGTTCAGCAGGGCTCATTTGTGAGCATTGTGAACGAGCCCGCCAATGGGTTCGTACGAGAGTTTGTCAACGCGCAGGTAGTCGTCAAATGAAGCATGCGGCCCCACTTAAATGGGGAGTGCTTTGCGTCGCGCTTCTGGTTGCCGGGCTCTCCCCGTTGCCGCGCGGCCACGCGACGGTGCGAATTGGCTCAAAGAAATTCACAGAGTCAGTAATCTTGGGGGAAATGCTTCGATTGCTAGCCGTCGATGCTGGCCTAGACGCTGCTCATTATCGCGAATTTGGCGGAACGCGGATCGTGTTCCACGCGCTACAGGTCGGCGAGATTGATGCCTACCCAGAGTACACCGGGACGATCGCGGAAGAGATTCTAGCTGGACTGACGGTGCCCAATGACGACGCCATGAGGCGAGAACTCCATAATCGCGGAATCGGAATATCCGATTCATTGGGCTTCAGCAACAGCTACGCACTCGCGCTCACCAGGAAACGCGCCGCAGCGTTGGGAATTGCGAAGATCTCCGATCTTAAGCGGCTGCCCGAGTTGCGCTTGGCTTTGACGCACGAATTCCTCGACCGCGGCGATGGGTGGCGCGCGCTCGCTCGACACTACGATCTGCCACAGCGGAATGTCGTCGGAGTCGATCATGATGTCGCCTACATGCAGCTCCTAGCGGGTGAGGTCGACGTAACCGACGTTTACTCCACCGATGCAATGGTTCATCGAAATGATTTGGTGCTGTTGGAAGATGATTTGAGGTTCTTTCCTCGTTATGAAGCCGTGTGGCTATACCGGATAGAGACTTTTGAGCATCAGCCCAAGTTACTGGCAGCCGTGCGTCGGCTCGAAGGGAGCATCTCCGAGCACAAGATGCGAGAGCTGAACGACGTGGTTGAGTCGCGCGAGCTGTCCGAGTCACAAGCGGCAGCCGAGTTTCTTCGCACACAACTAGGAGTGGAAACGAAGCCACACGAAGGCTCATGGAGCCGCATCATCCTGCGGCACATCGGCGAGCATCTCGATTTGGTGCGCCGGTCCCTGCTGCCCGCCATCGTGGCTGGCACGGCATTGGGCATCTTTTGTCAGCGCCACCGGCGAACTGGCCATGTTGTGCTAGCCGCAGTGGGCCTGCTGCAAACGATCCCTTCGCTTGCGTTGCTGGTGCTATTGATGCCCCTTGTGAGCGCGCTCGGCTATCCCAGCGTCGGCGAAGGATCGGTCACGGCCGTCGTCGCGCTATTGGCTTATAGTTTGCTTCCGATTGTAAGAAATACGTTTACCGGGTTGGAAGGAATCCCGCGTGGCACGATCGAATCGGCGACCGTATTGGGACTGGGCCCAGCATCACAGTTGGCTGAAATCGAACTGCCCATGGCGCTTCCAGTCATACTGGCGGGCATTCGCACGGCAGCGGTACAGAACGTGGGGTTTGCAACATTGGGAGCGATCATCGGCGCCGGCGGACTTGGCCAACTAATCTTGCGAGGCATTCGCCTGAATGACGTCAGGCTAATTTTGGCCGGAGCCATACCAGCGGCCTTGCTTGCCTTATTACTACAGTTCCTGATTGATTGGGTTGAGCGGACGGTGGTGGCACGTGGCTTGAAAGGAGGCGCGGCAGTGGAAGAGTAGTCGCGCGAGGAGAGCCACGGTCAGGTCGGTTCGACCTTGTTCACTGTAAGCCGTTTATCGGCCGCCGAAAGCCACCCCGCCGCCAAGGACGACATGGTAATGCATGCATTGCGAGCAACCCACTCCTTGCCGCGTGGCAAAGCAGACAAGTATTCCGGTCCCCTAAGCAAGCCGACTCACGAATTAGACCACGCAAGCCCGATACAACCCGAATAGGTTTCCTATTCTGTTTCGTCGGACTTGTACATGCGTGCAGTCCTCTTGGCGTCTGCCGTTATAGGGTTGATCAGCCTGACCGGCTGCACGGCGGAACGCCTGCGCCAACGGATGGTAAACCAGGGCGCAACCCTGCCTGAACTCCAGTATCAGCAAGTTCTCGATAACCTCGCCCTCTTCGCGGCAAATCCCGACGTTCTGCCTTGGCATGTCAATCTACGCGAAGGGACGTCACAGGTTACAGACTCGGCGTCTGTCGGTGCTGCCGTCGATCTCGGACCGCCAACGGAGACCCTGCCCCAAATTTTTGGGACGCGCACGGCCGTAGCACAATGGGGAGGCTCGCCCGTAATCGACCCTCTCGAGCTTCGCTTGCTGCGTGTCGCCTATCGTCGCGCCAACGGATCAGCCGAGATGCCGGATGCGGACATGCTTGATGAGTTGGCACACGTATTAAAGAGCCAAGTTGCCATCAATACGGATTTGCGCGACGAGTCTGAGCTGTTTTTTGAAGAGCTGGCAGCTAAGCGCAAGGATCACAACTTAAACGACGCAGAAGCCCTTTCTACAAACGATGATTCCTTCGTAGCGCGCGACGGCGTGAAATCGCCGCTTGCGCGAGAAGTCACTCGGCAGATTGCAACCATCGAGCGCGAGATGAGCATGATTGGAGGCGGATGGTTCCATGTTGGCCATAAGCATGATGTCCCAGGAAATGCATGCTATGTCGGGCACTATCGGAACTGCTGGGTGTGGATCACCGAGGATGGCCGTGGCGCCTTGACCGAATTTACATTGACAGTCATGAGAATATCCACGCTCATCAAGGAAACGCAGACGCTTATTAGTCCCGGATCGGTGAAGTTCTCACCGGGTGACCGAGGAGGCTAAGCGAGGAGGATCTGTGATGTGGGCTGTTAAGCGTTCGGAGCGCGTGTGACGAGTTCAAAGGCTCGAGTGAGAGCGGCGCTTCGACTAAAGACTTTCTTTCGTCGGTTTGACCGCCGGCAATTGTCGACTCCAGCGATCGTATTCTTGCTGGCAATCTTCCGCGCTGACGAAAGGCTTCCACACCAGGCGTGCCCGAAAGCCGTATTGCTCGTCTGGGCGAACATGATGGATCACGTATTGCCAGTCGAAAGCAGGTCGCGGGAACTTGGGGACTTTGAACTTGAAGAGGCTGAAGCGGATCTCATCGCGTGGGCTGTATGACTTGTCGAACATCATGATCAGGGTCATGCCGTGCGCGGCTCGGCCGAAATAAAACGGCCGCACGAATCGAGGTTTGTCGTAACTCCACAAATTGAGTTTGAAGTTGTGATCGGCGTCGTATTCGAGCGCCGGCGCGCCGGCGGCTCGATACGTCCCACCGCTGTTGTAGTCCGCATGCCCCGCCGGCGCATCGGCTGCAATCCAGTGCTCGCGATCGTGCGGACCGTCCTGGCCCAGGAAATGGAGTGCCACCTGCTCCACGTCATTCATGTAATTGGCGAAGAACAACACGGCATATTCCCGCGAGCCGAATAGCCGCGGGTCGTGCGCTTTACAGCGAAAATCGAGGTCGACCGAGTTTCGCTCGCCGAGCGTATAGGTGAGCGTGCTTTGCATCCGCCAGGGATCGTCGCTCGCATCGCGCACCAATCGAACGGCCGCTTCCCGCGGCGAGCGCTGCAAGGTATAGCGGTGGTGCCGGGGCGCGAACAGATTGTCCGGCGATGCATGGCCCGAGATGATGTGTTCGAAGTTCAGTCCGGCCGAGGCGCCTGGCGAATCAGGATCGAACGCGTCGAATTCCGCAGCATGGCGGTTGAACAGGGCGTCGATGCCACTGAGCACGCGCGGGGAGTGGCTGTTGTCCCGAAAAGCGGCTTTCAAGTCCGCGCGCTCGATCGTGGCCGTTTCGCACGGCGTCCACGGGTCATCGTCGTCAGGAGGATCGGCGGCGTGCGCGGCGCCAATCGCCGCCAACAACAAAAGCGCGGGCAAAGCTACGCGACGACATCGACAAGCCAGTCCCACAGCCGGCATCAAGACAACTCTTTTGCAGGTTCGCGCTGTACGCCGATATTCAGTGAGTATCCGGTCACCCGTACCCTTGCTCGTCTGGCTGGTTCTGTATTTCATTGCGATCTCCTCCGAAGCGACTGTGATAGCAAACGAGGGGCACGCCGATGTTGGATAACTTTTTCGCGTTTAACTGGGCTCGGCTGACTTGACCTCGATTACGGCGCGGCAATGGCGGCAATTGCTATCGAATCAGGAACTCAGCTAGCGCACTGGCGTTGGGCATCTAGACAATGCCAGCGGCATCCGCCGTGCCACCATCAACCATAGCAAGGCTTATTTGGCCACGCTCATTCCGATCGTAGGGACGGGCGGATTCGACGCTTGGTTTCGCGCACCATTGGGCGGTCCACGAACTAATTCAACAGGGAATGCTGACGACACACGTTAGATCCAGAATCCGCGGTCGGGTCGGAATTTATACGGGGGACCAGACGTCATTGAGCGATGGATCGCACTACAACCCAGTTGAGCCGGTACCTATCCCGACTGACTCTCCCACTCCTTTTGGCACCTTTGTAGTTCGTCCTGAGGAGTTATTCTGGGAATGGTGGCGTGGCCTCAACTCTGACGCCACGGAAGATCCTTCTTTTGCCGGAAAGACTAAGACCCGCGGCCGTAAAAAAGCCACCTATCAAGTTATCCAATCCGAGAAGGAACTTGCCGCGGATTGGAAACGTGCCCGAGAAGCCGGGGAACCCAAAGTCGATTTTGCAGAGCGCAAGAAAATGACGGTCGCTGAACTCGACAGGTTGTTGGATCGGGTCGCGAAGCGAGAACGCGGCTCCGAATAATTCATTCCGAAAGCCGCGCGCCTTGTTTGGAAAGAAAAACTTCTCGCCGCTTTCTGCGGCAATTCGGCGCTTTCAGCCGCGAATCGTTCCGAATAGGTCCTCCGACTAAGTCAGTTTGTCGGAACGTCCCTTAGCTGAGGCCCAACGAGTTCTCGAAGCCTGTCCGGATGCGCAGTGGCGACTACTATTTGCTCTGAGCCGTTTTGGTGGCCTACGTTGTCCGTCGGAACACCTAGCCCTACGGTGGTGCGATGTCGACTGGGAGCGCGCGACAGGATGAGAGTTCCGAGCCCAAAGACGGAGCACCACGAAGGCGGCGAAAGTAGGCTAGTCCCACTATTTCCGGAACTGCTACCCCACCTGGAATTAGCCTTCGAACAAGCAGAACTGGGCACCGAGTTCGTTATTTCTCGCTATCGTGACAGCAACTCCAATTTGCGGACCCAATTGGAGCGCATCATCCGCAAGGCCGGCCTCGAACCCTGGCCGACGCTCTTCCAGAACCTGCGTTCGACCAGGCAGACCGAACTGGCTGAACATTTCCCCGCGCATGTCGTTTGCGCTTGGATCGGCAACAGTGAAGCTGTTGCGCGGAAGCACTACCTGCAAGTGACCGAGGAGCACTTTGAGCAGGCGGGCAAGAGTGCGCTGCAAAATCCGGTTGCAACAACCAGCGGAAGTGACCAGCCCGGAGTCGCATCCCAAACCGCCGCAACTCGTCTTTTCCGAGGAAAACGACGGGTTGCAATTCGATGCGAGTGAAATAGTACGCCCGACAGGATTCGAACCTGTAACCCTCGGTTCCGAAGACCGATGCGCTATCCAATTGCGCCACGGGCGCGCGGTTTTTCGCGGATTTCAAGATACGCCCTGGGACGGGCGGCGACAAGCAGCCCAAGCTTGCGCAGGCGGCGTGGCGAGGTGCATGCCGCAGCAGGCCCGCTTGCAACCCAAGCTTGAGTGCCACGCTGGCGGATGCTATAAGCGGATGAGAGCCGGCCCGGCGAACTGCGTGCGACCGCGGCGCGTTCGGTGCGACCTTCACCTCTCGAGCTCACGGCGCGCGAGTTATCGGTCGATGACTCTGGCAACTCGTGTGCGATCTCATTTCAATGGCACAGATCACCCTACGCGTGCTGGACGGAGCGGACCGAGGCCGCACATATGATAATCTGCAAACGCCGGTCACGATCGGTCGTGAAGAAGGCAACTCGCTGCAACTGAACGACGAGCGCGTCAGCCGGTTCCACGTCAAGATTCAGGAGGATCAGGACAAAATCGTGCTCACCGATCTGGAGAGCACCAATGGAACCAAGGTCAACGGCGAGGACATTCAGCTCCGCATTCTGCGCTTCGGCGACATCATCAGCTTGGGCCGCTCGGTGCTGCTGTTCGGCTCGCGCGAACAAATCGCCGATCGCCTGGCGCAGCTTCGCAACGAAGCCAGCGGCGGCACCATCAGCAGTGACGACCCGCAGCGGGCCGCGCAGGCGGCTTCGCTCGAGTTCGAGCTCAATTGGAGCGCCGATCCGGACGTGCAAAGCACGCTGCACACGCTCGTGCCGCCGGAACTGCCCGAGCGGCTGAGCCCCGGCCAGGCGGCGCAGCTCTGCGAGCTGCTCGACTATCTGCATATCCGGGTCCGCGACCTGATGAACTCGGTCAAGGCGAAGGCCGACTCGCCGACGGTCACGCTCGAGCTGCGGCAATGGCAGAACATGGTGGATCTGCAAGCCCGGCTGGCAGCGTACTTGCGATCGGTGGGGCAGCCCTCGGACGAGGATTAGCGAGCGGCAAGCCCTCGACCTGGCAGATTTCGCCCCCCCGGCGACAAAGTTTTTCCGCGTGACAGCCAAGACCGACCGCCAGGGGAGCGAACACCTTGCGCGCCACGTTTCACCTTGCCCTGCTTTACCAGCATGGCGTGCGCACGCGTGGCGTCCACAATCGGCGTCGATCCACCGGTTCATCTCCTAGCCAGGTAGCTACCATGAGCCCATTGCTGCTGCTGATAGCCGCTCTTACGGCCGCAGAGGCCGGACTGAACGTCAACTCGCCGTCGCCACCCTCGCGCGTGACGGACTTGATCAAGCAGGCGGATACGAGCTTTCTGATCAAGCGGCTCGACCGCGGCATCGAACAGTATGGCCGGCTGGTCGAGCTCAATCCGACGGTTGGTCTGTATTGGTATCGCTTGGGCATCTGTTATCTCGAGAGCGGAGAATTCGGCAAAGCCATCCCGGCGCTCGAGAAGGCCGAGGAGCTGGGCAGCTTTCAGTGGAACCCGCCGCGGATGGTTTATCACGGGGAGGCGGCCTTAGCGCTGGCGGCCGCACACGCGCAACTCGGCCAAAAGGACGAGGCGCTCCGCTGGACGCGCACCTCGCTGGCCCAGGGACTGCGCAACATTCGCCGCTTTCACGGCAAGCAGTTCGAGTCGTTACTCAAGGACGACGACTACCGCAAGCTGGTCTGGGCCACAGACGTGTCCGGGCTATCGCGCGACGAAGGCTTTCGACATGACTTGCGTTTTCTGATGCACGAGGCCAAGCGCGTTCACTATGCGCCCTATAAAGTCGTAAGCGAAGCTCGCCTCGACGAAATGGCGTCGGCGCTCGACCGCGATATTCCCACGCTGAGCGATGAGCAGGTTCTGGTGCGCATGATGGGCATCGTTCGCCACCTGGGCGATGGGCACACGCACATCCGCGCCGTCGGCCAGGTTCAGCGCGTACCGCTCGTGTTCTTCGAGTTCCCCGAGGGCATCTACGTCATTGCGGCGCTAGAGCCCCATGGCGACCTGGTGGGAGCGAAGGTGCTGAAGATCGGCGATCGTTCGATTGACGAATGCATGAAGCTTGCCCGCGAAATCACGTCGCGCGACAACCCCATGAACGTGCTGTCAACGGCACCATGGCTGTTGAGTTCGTTGCGCGTACTCAAGGGCCTGGGTATTTTGAAGGACGAATCGGTCGTGCCGCTCGAGATCGAGGACGCCAGCGGCCAGTCGCGCCGCGTCGAGGTTCCGACCGAGGCAGTCGCTCCCAATCCCAAAGACAACAAATGGATCAACACCGTGGCCGGACAGGACGCGCCCATGCCGCTGCATTTGCGCCACCGCGACAAGACCTATTGGTTCGAACGGCTGCCCGAGGAGCGCTTGGTTTATTGCCAGATGAATGGGATCGGCACCAACAATCAAAAGACGATGATGGATTTCTGCCGCGACTTGTTCGCCGAAGTCGCGAAAGACGACATCGATGGCCTGGTGCTCGACATGCGGCACAACGGCGGCGGCGACACGTTCACGAACCCGCCGTTGATCGAAGGCATCATTCGCTCCGAAAAGCTGCAGACGCAAGGGCGGCTATTCGTGATCACGGGCCGCGAGACGTTCTCGGCCGCGCAAAACACGGTCAGCGAGCTCGAGCGCCGCACGAAGGCGATCCTGGTGGGCGAACCGACCGGCTCGCGTCCCAACTTCATCGGCGAGAGCATCCAGATCGTGCTCCCCAAGAGCGGCTGGATCACCAGCATCTCGGACCTGTGGTGGCAGCACTCGATGGCGATGGACTATCGGATTTGGACGCCGCCGCAGTTGTATGCCCCGCCCACCGCGGCCAGTTTTCGCGAGCACCGCGACCCGGCGCTGGAAGCGATTTTGGCGTATCGGAAAAAGTAAGCGGTCGCAAAAGAGCAGGGCGGCCCATCGCGCCACTTCGCGCGTTGCATTCACCAACCGGAAGCGTTAGCGCCCGGTGGAGTGGAAGCACCACAGGGGAACCAATGGGCCGATACGATGGGCGCGCGCAATTGATGTGTTGCTCCGTCCTCGTTGTTCCGGCCGCAACCGGGCGCTGCGCTTCCGGCTAGTGAAGCAAGAAACATCCCGCTGCTTCCGCTCGCGCGTTGCACTCTCAAAGCGGCCGGAAGGATCCGCTGCCCTCGTGCTACAATGCGCGCATGAGCGAAGGCATTAAGCAGCTCTTGCTGGTCGCAGTCGCGGTTTTGGCCTGCTTAGGTGTTCCTACTGCGCTCGGTCGACTCGGACTGATCCAGCTTCACTGGGCATACAGCCTGGAGGTCGTCCTGGCTATGTCCGCAGCCATCGGAGCAGGTTACTTACTCCCCGTGGAGAACACCTGGTTCTTGTTTTCAGTTCCCCTAGCGGCTGGCCTGGCATTCGGCGCGTTCGTTCCTCGGTGGCATCCTGTCCTGCTCATTGCGCTTGTCCTTGGGCCGCTTGCGGGTCTGGCCTTCATGGCCGTATGGATCGCAATTGTCGCGAGTCTGAGCGACGTGGGGTACCTGGTGTTCTATTTGCCCGTCTCGTTCTTTTATGGAGCACTTCCCGCGTTGATCGGCGCGGTTCTCTCGAATTCTCTGAAGCCGCGGTCTTCAACAGCCGCGCCTCATTCTCAGGACACCACCGCCGGTCCCCTGATTTAATGCCGGTCTCGCATGAGGTGTTCACTTGAAATCTAAACTGCTGCTAGTAGCGATCATTTTTTCCCTCAGTACTGCCAAGGCCAATCCAGTTGGCCTGGGAGATCAGGATGCGATTCAAGGCACTTGGATTCTGATCTCGAACGAAGACGGCGGCAGGCAGAAAGCTATCCCTGCCGATCTGAAGGTCACGATCACAAAGGACAAAATCGTGTTCACGTCCGCGAACAAGCCAAAGTCAGAGCTGGCGTTCAAACTGGACTCGACAACACACCCGAAGTCCATCGATTTGACGGTTCGGCGTGAAGCATGGCTGGGAATCTACGAATTGACCAGCGATTCACTGACGATTTGCGTCAATGATGATGATGGTGGCAAGCGAGCAACGAACTTTGAATCGAAACCCAGCAGTCACAACGATGTTCTGATGGTATTCAGGCGTGTAAATCGCATAAGTTCAGACTGACCGCATGCCGGTTTTTGGCGGCGTGCCGGCCAACACAAAAGCCCGCCACTTTTCGCCCCTGCTACAATCTGCGCATGAGCGAAGGCTTCCGGTCCTGGATAAACTGGAGAGACTCAATATGAGCAAGAACTGGCGAATCCCGATTTACGTGTCGCTCGCGGCAGTGGCAGTTTTTTCGTGCGTGCTCGCATATGGGTTGAACTGGAAATTGCAACGACATCAGGCGAGAGAATGGCTTGGGGCGCAGGCAAATTCCTGGTATGCCCCTTCGCTTGTCGGTGCGCGGGTCCAGGCAAATGCGCCCCTGGCCCTGCGGCTGCTCGGAGAAAACGGCGTCGTCGCCATCGGCCTGGACGTTGAGCAGTTCAAAGGCTCCGTGCCCTATTCGCCGGCTACTTTGCGGCAATTGTTTCCGGAAGCGACGGTCGAGTATTCGCAGGACGGAAGATTTGTCATGGCCGCAAATGATCCATGAACGCCCCTAAGCGATGCCCCTAAGTGACTCCGGTGGGCGCGCTCGATCGGTGTCTTGCTCCGTCCTCGTTGTTCCGGCCGCAACCGGGCGCGTTACATAATCCTGTTACGCTTCCGGCTAATGAGGATAAGATCCCGCTACTTCCGCTTCGCGCGTCCGCGCCCCTTCGTCCGCTAGCACTCGGCCGGTAGAATGCTGTGGGCCTGCATCGGATGCCCCTCACGTTCACGCCAAGGAATCGTCATGGACGCGCCCCCCTTTGTCCATCTGCATTGCCATAGCCACTTCAGCCTGCTTGACGGCGCCGCGCCGATCAAAGGGCTCGTCGAGCGCGCCAAAAGCCTGGGCATGACGGGGCTCGCGCTAACCGACCACGGCAATCTGTACGGGGCACTCGACTTCTATAAAAAGGCGCGCGATGCGGGCATCAACCCCATCATCGGCTACGAAGCCTATATCGCGCCGGGCAGCCGGTTTCACAAAGACGCCAGCGGCATGAAGGAGGCGAGCTACCATCTGACGCTGCTCGCGCAGAACAAGACTGGATTCAAGAACCTGGTCAAAATGGCTTCGCAGGCGTTCTTGCAGGGCTTTTACTTCAAGCCGCGCATCGACAAGGAATTGCTCGAAGCCCACAGCGAGGGCATCGTCTGCCTGAGCGGCTGTGTTTCCGGCGAATTCAGCCGCTCGATCCTCAAGTCACACGGCGCCGAACCCGAACTGGCCGGCGCCATGGAGATCGCGGCCTGGTTCCAGCGGGTTTTTGGCGAGCGCTACTTTATCGAGATTCAGAACAACGGCCTGGAGATCCAGCGGCTGGCCATGGAAGGCGCGGTCGAGGTGGCCCGCCGCATGGGCTTGCCGCTGGTCGCCACGAGCGACGCCCACTACATCAATCGCGAGGACGCCGAAGCCCAGGACGTGCTGTTGTGCATCAACACGGGCAAGTTCCGCACCGACAAAGACCGCATGCGGATGGAGGGCAGCGAGTTCTTCCTGCGCAGCCAGCAGGAGATGTACGCGGCCTTACCCGGTTACGAGGACGCGCTGGCGCGCAGCCAACAGATTGCCGATAGCGTCGACATCCAGCTCGACTTGGGGCAGCGCCACTTTCCCAACTACACGTTGCCCCCCGGCAAGACCGCGCCCGATTATCTGCGCGAGCTGTGCCTGCAGGGCTTGCGCGAGCGCTATGCGGACGATCCCGAGCGCATGCCCGCTGACGAGCTTGCCCCAGACGTGCTCGAGCGGCTGGACTTCGAGCTATCGGTCATCAACAAGCTCGGATTTCCGAATTACTTTTTGATCGTGTGGGATTTCGTGCGCTATTCGCGCGAGCGGGCCATTCCGGCCACGGCCCGTGGCAGCGGTGTGGGCTCGCTGGTCTCGTATGCGCTGTATCTGAGCCACGTCTGCCCGATGAAATACGATTTGCTCTTCGAGCGGTTCCTGGACGAGAGCCGCAAGGAAGCCCCGGATATCGACATCGATTTTTGCAAGGACCGCCGCGGCGACGTGATCGCCTATGTCAAGGAGAAGTACGGCGAGGAAAACGTCGCGCAGATCGGCACCTTTGGAACCCTGGCCGCGCGAGCCGCAATTCGTGACGTGGGTCGCGCGCTGGGAATGCCCATTCCGCGCGTGGACGCCGTGGTGGCGCTCGTGCCCGAGGAGCTTCACATCACGCTGCCCAAGGCGCTCGAGCAAAGCCCGGAACTGAAGCGCGTGTACGACAACGACGCGGAGGTGCGCGAGCTTTTGAACCTGGCGATGAAGATCGAGGGGCTGGCGCGAAATGTCGGCACGCATGCCGCCGCAGTGGTGATTGCCGATCGTCCGCTGGTCGAATATGTGCCGCTCGGCCGCGTGCAGGGCAAAGAAGAAGTCATCACGCAGTGGGCCATGGGCGACGTCGAAGCGGCAGGCCTCTTGAAGATGGACTTTCTCGGCCTGCGCAACTTGACCATTCTGGCCAAAGCGGTCGACCTTATCGAACAAACCACCGGCAAACGCATCGATCCTTACAAGTTCCCGCTCGAAGACAGCCAAACCTTCGCGCTGCTGTGCCGCGGCGAAACCAAAGGCATTTTCCAACTGGAAAGTGGCGGCATTCGCGACCTGCTGCAGAAGATGAAGCCCGACCACTTCCGCGACATTATCGCGACCAATGCGCTTTATCGTCCCGGCCCGCTGGAAGGCGGGATGGTCGACGATTATGTGCAGGTGAAGCACGGCCGCAAGCAGGCGGAATACTCGCACCCGGTCATGAAAGAAGTCCTGGAAGAGACGCACGGCGTGATGGTCTACCAGGAACAGGTGATGCGCATTCTGAATCGGCTGGGCGGCATTCCCCTGCCCAACGCTTATAGCTGCATCAAAGCCATCAGCAAGAAGAAGCTGGCCGAAATCGCCAAGTATCGCGAGCAGTTCGTCGAAGGCTCGATCCGTAAGGGCATGGATCGCTCTACGGCCAGCGAGCTGTTCGGCATGATCGAAAAGTTCGCCGGCTACGGCTTCAACAAAAGCCATTCGACGGCCTATGCCCTGATCGCCTACATGACCGCCTATTTGAAGGCCCACTATCCGCTGGAGTTCATGGCGGCATTGCTCTCGGGCGACTTGGACGCGCGGAACTTCAAGAAGAAGGACCCCTTGGTCGAGCACTTGGAAGATTGCCGGCGGATGGACATCGAAGTCGTAGCGCCGGACGTGAACGCCTCGGGGGCCGACTTCACCGTTGCCAATGGAAAGATTCACGTCGCGCTCTCGGCCATCAAGGGTTGTGGGCAGGGCGCGGCCGAGGCCATCGAAGCCGAGCGGAAACGGGCGCCCTTCCGCGACATTTTCGATCTGTGCGAGCGGCTCGATCCTTCGCAGGTAGGCCGCGCGACGCTGGAAAGCCTGATCAAAGCCGGCGCGCTCGATTCCCTGGGCGGCCGCCGCGCGCAGCACATGGCCGCGCTCGAGCGCGCCATGCAATCCGGCGCCGCCATGCACGCCGACCGCCGCAGCGGCCAGAAAGGCTTGTTCGAAGCCTTCGACGAACCGGATGCCAACGACAGCGACGCGCGGGCCGGTTTGCCTGATATCCCCGAGTGGGACGAGCGGCAGAAGCTCGCGATGGAAAAAGAGGTGCTCGGCTATTACCTGAGCAGCCACCCACTGGCGGAACACGAGCGCGCGCTTTCCATGTACTGCACGCACAACACGCTCGAACTGGCCGCGCTGCCGGTACGCAGCGAAGTGCTGCTGGGCGGCATGCTCTCGGCGATCAAATACTCGCAAACCAAGAATCCGCGCGCCGGCAGCTTGAACACGAAGTATGCCATGTTCGATCTGGAGGATATGCAGGGTGCGGTCCGCTGCATCTGTTGGCCCGAGCAGTACGCCGAACTGGGCCACCTGATCGAACCCGATGCCGCGCTGGTCGTGCGCGGAACGGTCGACCGCCGCGCCGGCAGCGAGGAATCGAACCTGCTGGTCAACGAGCTCATTCCGCTGGCCGAGGCCGCCAGCCGGTTCACGCGCGGGGTGCGCATTCGGCTGGCGGAAGATCTGGCCGACAAGCAGTTGCAAGACTTGCGCGAGATCCTCCGCGGCTATCCCGGCAAATGCGAGCTGAACCTGGTGGTGGCCTTGGACGACGGCAGTCGCGTGCACCTGAAAAGCGAGTCGATGGCCGTCGATCTGAACCCGGAGATGCGCAGCCGGATTGATGCGCTATTGGGGCCGGGCAATTTTCAGTTGATTGCCGCCCCTCCCGCCACCCGAAAGCCCAAACCGGCCAACGGCAATGGCTCGCGGGTGCTGGCCCGCCGCTAGGGCCGATTGTGCGGTCTAAGCTGCTCGGCAGCCGCGATTTAGGCTCTGAAGCCGGTTTGCAGCTTCATTGATTTGCCTAAATTGCCTAATTAGAATCGGATACGTACCTTTCGATTCTCTTCCTGCGTCCAATTTGCGCTTCCACCCGTCGATTGTTTGCTGCGACCGCATGGGTGGAAGCGTTTCGGAACACCTTTCTTCGGAGCGCGCTCGGTATGCCGCTAACCCGTACTTTTGTCGTTCGTGTACTTAGCATGCTGACTTGCTGTGCACTGGGTGTGGCTCGCGACGCCGCTGCCCAGGCCCAACAGCAGGGCGTGAGCGGTGCAAACGGCGTAATCGTGGATGCCGATGGCGTGCTGCGGTTGCATCAGTTTGCCGATCCCGGCGGTCAGCTCACGAAAAAGCGCATCGCCGAAGCCAAGGCGCGGCTGAACCCCGAAATCGCGCGGCCCAGCGACTTGCGCAAAATCTCGCTGAACCGGCTGGAAGCCGCCCTCCGCGCGGAACTGGCCGCCGGCCGCGGGCCCAGCGAAGACATGCAATACCTGGCCGGGCTGACGCGCGTGCGATATGTCTTCTTCTATCCCGATAGCAAGGACATCGTGCTGGCCGGACCCGCCGAGCCGTGGACGTTGGATCCGACCGGCCGGGCGTGCGGACTCGATAGCGGCCGGCCCAGCTTGCAACTGCAAGACCTGATTGTGGCCTTGCGCGCCTATGCACCTGGCCGGCAGAATCCCGCCGCCATCCTGGTCTCGATCGACCCCACCCCCGAAGGTCTCGCGCGCATGCAGCAGTTTTTGCGTAGCGTGGGCGCGCATGCCACACCCGGGGAAACGCAGATGATCGTCGATGGTCTGCGCACGAACCTGGGCATGCAGAACATTCGCGTGGGCGGCGTCGCCCCCAACACGCACTATGCGCAAGTGCTGCTTGAGTGCGACTATCGCATGAAGTTGATCGGGATCGGCCTGGAGCGGCCGCCGGTCAAGATGATCAGCTACGTCGATCGGGCCACGCCGGCGACCAGCCGCAGCGCGCTGCAGCGTTGGTTTTTCGTGCCCGAGACCAACTGTGCCCGCATGGCAGCCGACAGCCTGGCCCTTGAGCTTGTGGGCGACGGCGTGAAATTGGTGGGCGAGGACCAGGTCGTGGCGAAAGACGGCGTCCGCAAAGTTTCCGGCAAGAGCAACAAAGCCAGCGACCTGTTTACCACCACATTCACGAAGAAGTTTTCCGAGCTCGCCAGCCGCGTGCCGGTGTTTGCCGAGCTGCGCAACTGCATCGATCTGGCGATCGCCGCCGCGTTCATCAACCAGCAGGACTTTTACGGCAAAGCCGACTGGTCCGCCCCGACATTCAATGACGAGGGCGCGCTGGCAGTCGAGACCAAGCACACGCCCTTGCAGGTGGAGACGGTGTGCACCGCGGTGTGGAAAGGCAATAACCTGATGACGCCGGTCGGTGGCGGCGTGACCATCCATCCGCGCGAAGCGCTTAAGACCAAGAATCTGCTCGCCGACGAAGATGGAAAGGTCAGCCAGATGCGCGAGGAAACGAGCCTGCAGGATATTCCCGCCACGCAATGGTGGTGGGACTGACGGGCCGCCGCGAGCGCGATGTTCAGGCTTGCTTGCGGTTGATGACCACGACGCGCAGGTCGCACACGTTCGTATCGGTGGGACCGATCTTAAAAAGCGCGTCCAGTGGTTCGAACCAGTGGTAGGCGTCGTTGCGCCTCAGGTAATCATCCGCATCGAGTCCACGCCGGCCAGCTTCAGCAAGCACTCGCGATGAGACCAGCGCGCCCGCCGCGTCGGTCGGACCGTCTTCGCCATCGGTAGCCCCTGAAAGCAGCGTGATGCCTTTCGCGCCGTCGAGCATGAGGCGCCGGGCAGCAGCCAACACGAGTTGCTGATTTCGCCCGCCGCGGCCACGCACTCCCTCGGGCGAGAGCTTGACGGTCGGCTCTCCACCGCTGATGAGGCAATCCGTCTGGCCGTTATCGCGCAAGGCGATGGCCCGTTCGGCCAGCTCGCACCCCACATCCTCCGCGGCGCCTTCGGGCTGATTCGCCGAGCTGCTCTCAACCCGAAAACCTTGCGTGCGCGCGTTGGCGGCCGCGGCGTTGACGGCCGTGGCATTGTTGGCGATGACGTGATTGCTCACCTTACAGGTGATCGGCGGCTGACGCGCATCCGCGGTTCGCGACAAACCATCGAACACGCGCGGCGAGATGCCGGCCGAGCGCGCCCCAAATCGCTCGAGCACGGCAAGCGCCTCGCGCGGCGACGAGCTTTCAGGCACGCTCATGCCCGAGGCGATCACGTCGAGCGGGTCGCCCAGCACGTCGGAGATAATCAGGGCCACGAGCCGGCCGGCCCGGCAAGCGCGCGCCAAGCCGCCTGCCTTGATGGCGCTCAGAGGTTTGCGGACCGTATTCAACTCTTGGATATTCGCTCCGGCGGCGCTTAAAAATCGCGTCACGGCGAGCTTGTCCTCGAGCGTGACACCTTCGATCGGCAGCGGTGCCAGCGCGCTGCCACCACCTGAGATAAGGGCGATCAACAGGTCATCGGCCGAGAGGCTGCCCGCGATGTCGAGCATGGCGCGCGAGCCTTGCACGCCTTGCGCCGTAGGCTCGTTGACGCCCGCGGGACGAGCCGCGTGCAAGTGAATCGCGGCCAGGGGGCGGACGCAGTCGGCCGGCACGTTGAGCCAGCCGGTGAGCTGCTTTTCGGACGCCACGCGCGGACCGATCGCTTGTTCGAGACCGGCAGCCATGCCGGCGCCTGCCTTGCCGGCTCCAACGACGGCGATGCGGCGGATCTGCCGCAGGTCGAACACGTCGTGAGCGATGGTCAGGCGCGGGCCCTCCACGCGCACGTTGTCGAGCACAAGCCGGTCGGAGCGGACCGCATCGAGACCTGCCCACCAGATGGAAAACACGGACATGCGACGATTTTATCAGGTATGAGAGCATGCTTGAGCGCGGGGGCGCGGTTTTTGCCGCGCCACTTGCCCCGCGCCGCCAAGCCGCCCAAGATAAGTCAAGCCGCCAATCTCGACGCGATCTCACCCCAAGAAGGATTTGCACTGGATGCGCCCGATGCTCCGCTACGCTCTCACGATTTTCCTGGGCGCATTCCTGCTCTTTCAAGTCCAGCCACTGATCGGCAAGTTCATCCTGCCTTGGTTCGGCGGCAGTCCGGCGGTATGGACCACCTGCATGCTGTTCTTTCAGGTCGTCTTGCTGGCCGGATATAGCTACGCGCATTGGGTGGCCAGCCGGCTTTCGCCCCGCGCGCTGGCGACCTGCCATGCCGGACTGCTGTTGATCTCGCTGGTGTTTCTGCCGATCGCGCCTGACCCGGCCTGGAAGACGACCGAGGTCGAAATGCCGATCGCACGCATTTTGGCGCTCCTGGGCGCCACGATCGGGCTGCCCTACTTGTTGCTGTCGACGACGGGACCTTTGCTGCAGGAGAGCTTTCGCCGCGAGACCGGCCAGCCGCCGTATCGGCTGTATTCGCTTTCGAACGTCGGATCGCTGCTCGCGCTGTTGAGCTATCCGTTTCTGTTCGAGCCCGAGCTCACGCTCAATACGCAGATCATGGCGTGGTCGTGGGCTTATGCCACCTTCGTCGCGCTGGGATTATGGTGCAGCTTTGCGTTTTCTCGATTGCCGGATGAACGCGCGGCGCTGGCCGCCGAGCCCACCGACGGTCCTGCGCCCAAGTGGCGCGACATCGTGTTGTGGCTCAGCCTGGCTGCCTGTGGCTCGATCATGCTGTTGGCCACCACGAACCAGCTTTGCCAAGAGGTTTCGTCCGTCCCGTTCTTGTGGGTCGTGCCCTTGGCCATTTACCTGTTTAGTTTCATCATCTGTTTCGATCACGAGCGCTGGTATCACCGCAGCACGTTCCTGGTCGCGCTGGCCGTGGCCGTTTTGCTGGCCGGGTATGCGCTCTATAGAGGCAACGGCCTCAAGCTGTGGCAGCAACTGGTTATCTACTCGCTGACGCTGTTCGCCTGCGTCATGGTGTGCCACGGAGAGCTGGTACGGGCGCGGCCTGCGCCTCGCTTTGCCACGTTGTTCTACTTGATGGTCGCCGCCGGCGGGGCCTTGGGCGGCATCTCCGTGGCAATCGTGGCGCCGCTCGTGCTGCACGACTTTTGGGAATATCACATCGGGCTGGTGCTGACCGTCGCGCTTGCTTTCATCGCGACCTTAAGCAGCTCGGAGACTGGCGGCCGCCTGCCGCGCGCAGGTTGGGTCGCCGCCGGTGGCCTGGCCGTCGCGATCGGGCTGGCGCTCGGCTGGAGCGTGGGCACGCACGATAATCCCGACTACGACGAAGAGAATATCGAGACGACGCGAAATTTCTACGGCGTGCTGCGCGTAAACCGGGAAGCGAATATTTTCGACGACAATGGTCCCAAGCGCGAGCTGATCCATGGCCGCATTCAACATGGGTTCCAATATCTCGATCCCGATAAAAGCCGTCTGGCCACAACCTATTACGGGCCGCCCAGCGGCGTCGGGCTGGCCATCATGCATCACCCGCGCCGCGCGCAAACGGGCGAGCCGCTGCGCATCGGGGTGGTGGGGCTGGGCTGCGGAACCCTGGCGACCTATGGCCGCAAAGGGGATACGGTGCGGTTCTATGAAATCAACCCGGCCGTGGTTCGCATTTCGGACGAGTATTTTTCGTACCGCCGAGATTCCGCGGCTGAGGTCAACGTGGTGCTGGGGGACGCGCGCATCGAGATGGAGCGCGAGCTGGCGCAACAACAATCGCAGCAGTTCGACATATTGGCCGTCGACGCCTTCAGCAGCGACTCGATTCCGATGCACCTGCTGACCGAGCAATGCGCCCACGTATTTGCCGGCCATCTAAAACCGGACGGGATTTTGTGCATTCACATTTCCAACCGCTTCCTCGAGCTGAGCGGAGTGGTCAAGGGAGTCGCCGAAACGCTGGGACGACCGTGTATTTTTATCGATTCCAAGCGCGACAGTGAGTTGGGGCTGGACGTCGCGAGCTGGGCGCTCGTGACCACCAACGGCGAGTTTCTGGGAAAGTCCGAAATCAAGGACGCCGAAGCCGATTCGGACAAACGCCCGCAGCCCACCATCCTGTGGACCGACGACTACGGCAGCCTGTGGCAGGTGCTCGACTTCCAATAGCCCGCACCGCTGGCGACAGCAAAGCGCTGCAGATCGGGGGCGACCCTTAAATCGCGCGGGCGCGCTTGCGGACGAGTTGGCCGCAGGCGGCGGTGATGTCGGCGCCCAGCGAATATCGCGTGGTCACGGATAGACCGGCGTCTTTCAATTGCCGGGAGAAGGCAGCCCGGCGGGCCGGCCCACTGGCGCGCAGGTCACTCGCACCTTCGATCGCGTTATAAGGAATCAAGTTGACGTGCACCGGTATGCCCGCCAGGTACTCGACCAGCGTCTCCGCATCGGCGGGTGAATCGTTGATGTCCGCGAGCAGCAGGTACTCGATCATGATTTTTTGAGCGGTGTTGGCGCCAACTTGCTCGAGAGCGCGCCGCAATTCTGCAAGCGGATGCCGCCTGGCGACCGGCATCAAGCGCTCGCGCACCTCCTGGTTTGCCGAATGCAGGCTCACGGCCAGCCGCACTTCAGGAAAGCTCTCGCTCGCGCGCACCATCGCGGCGGGTATCCCCACCGTCGAAATCAAAAGTCGTCGTGGATGAAAATGGAACGCGCGTGGATTGATGAGCGCGCGGCTGGCGCCGTACAGGGCCTCTTCGTTGTGGAAGGGTTCGCCCATGCCCATGAAGACAAGGTTTCGCAGGCTGCGACCTTCCGCCGCAACCAGGGCACTGGCTTGCACAACCTGATCCAGAATTTCCGGCACGCTTAGATTGCGCACATCTTCCATCTGCCCGGTTGCGCAGAAGCGGCAGCGTGCCCGGCAGCCGACCTGTGTCGAGAGGCACACCGCGGTGCGGCCCGTCGTCATTCGCAAGACGACCGACTCAATCGCACGCCCATCCTGCGTATTGAAGATGAGCTTCGTCGCGCCATCGAGCTTGGAATCGTGCCGCTCGGCAAGCGCAAGCGAATGAAAGGCAACCAGGCCCAAGAGCCAATCTCGAATGTTCCCTGGCAATGACTCGAGGACCCGCTCGGCCGAAAGGTGCTTTTTATAGAACGCGATGCGGACGCGGCGCAGCTCCTGCGGGTCGGCGCGACGCTCACGGAAGAGCGCCTCGACGGCGGCCGCGTCGTGAATGCTGATGCGTGTCATGTATGGCGGCCTTTGCTACACTCGCGTTGCACGGAACGCACCCGTCTTCAAATCAAAACACTTCTGGCACAGGAATCCCATGGCGAAGATCACCCCCTATAAAGGCTACTCGACCGGGCGGCCGCCCACGATCCCCAAGCCCACGACGGCCGTCGACCCGATCATCGTCACGGCACAGGAGGGCGTGCCGGTGGCTTACCCCGATTGTCACGGAATCGGGGTGCGAATCATTCACCCGGTGAACCCGCGCGCGACCTCGAAGAACATGAGTCTCACGATGTTCTATGTTCCGCCGCACGCGGTGCTACCACCAGGGTCGCACGAGACGGAAGAAACCTATGTGATTTTAGAGGGACGCGGCCGGATGCAGTTTGCCAACTTCGAGCGCGAGGTGTCAAAAGGCGACTTCGTGTACCTGCCGCCGTGGTGCGAACATGGGATCGAAAATACCGGAACTGAATGTCTGGTGGTGCTGATCGCCACCTCGCCACCAAACCCATGATAGTAGGTCGTCGATCGACCAGTGTGGTGATAGGGAATTCTCCACAGTGGTAATTGCACGAACAGGCCTCGGGGGTGCTTGCGCGCGCTGGCGCTTAGCCCAACACCTTTTGTCGGCCCAAATTGCGATGCGGCGACGCATTTTGTTGCTTAATTGTTAACCCACCCCTTGGGCATGGTGTTTGCAGAGGGCGGGGCACTCGAACAACACCGGAGATGAAGACATCTCCCCGCCTCAAATTTCACGGAGGGAAAGGCCATGCTCGTCCTCAGCCGCAAACCAGGTCAGAAGCTCCAAATCGGCGACAACGTCACGATCACCGTCCTGGAAGTCCATGGCCGGGTCATCCGCTTGGGAATCGAAGCCCCCAACGACGTGCGCGTGCTGCGCGGCGAGCTGCAAGACTGGAAGGATCAGCCGAAAGCCGCCCCCAAAGGTCGGGCACTGGCGCTTGCGGGCTGAAGTCACGTTTCCCGGTCATATTCTCGCCGGCCTTAGACCTGAGTTCTGTTTGGCTGATATCGCTTGCCAGGCGCTCCCAAGGACAATCGTCCTAGGCTTTGCAAGCTGGCCAAACCAGGCCGTTTTCCTGAAATTCTCATGGCTGACCGCGTGCGCGCGGGGCGGAATCGCGCTAACTGCACACGACGCTCCTAGCGCCGATTGCGTGGCGGAAGGCCGGACGCCCGATTAGGCTCTGTCTGGATGAGCTTGTCTGCTAGCGTATCGCGGTGTTAGAATCACGAGTTCCCGTCCAAGGCCTGGCTCAATCTTCGGTCGAGTGGCGGGCATAGTCTCTTTGGTGTTGGTCCAATCATCTGATGGAGTGGCCGGGTGGGTACGAAGAAGACGGGTAAAGGTCGGCGGAAGTTGGGTCGCAAGAAGCGTCGTATGCGTTCCAAAATTCGCCATCGCAAGAAGTAGAGCCCCCGCACGCCCACCTGTTTGCGCGTTTTCGCTCTCGTCCTTCCGCAATAGCTGAGTCGGCCCACCGCCTGTCCGCGCGCGTTGCGAAGCGCGGTCCATGATCGAACGAGCCGACGGACCCGCCCCCCGCTGTCGGCACTTCTCGCCCCGCGTTCCGGCGCCCTTACCGGCTGCACATTCGGCAATTCAGGCCCCCACTTTGTGCCGAATTCTGCGCGTTGCAGCGTGCTACACTTAGTTATTACACGGACTGTGCTGGTCGTGCATGAAAATCCTTTCGACGAAAAACGCCCGCCGACGCTTCACCGTCGCTCGCGATCTCCACGGGGTGCCGCATATCTCGGCCGTGACCTTCCGTGAGGCCTTGTATGGCCTGGGGTACATGCATGCAATCGATCGCCCCACGCAAATGTTGTTTGCCCGCTCGGTGGCCAGTGGGCAGGCGACCGAACTGATCGCCGACAAGCCCGAACTGCTGGAAATGGACCGCTTTTTTCGGCGGACCGGGCTGTATGTGAACCTGGACAACGAAGTCGCGAATCTCGACGACGAGACGTTCGACCTCCTGACTGCTTATTGCGAGGGGGTCAACGACGGCATGAAAGGCGCCAGCCGCTCGCTGCCGATGTGGGCCGCAGGCTTCGTGCCCCAACCCTGGAACCAGCGCTCGGTGTTGCTGTTGGGCAACTTGCTCAGCTTTGGCGGGCTGGTCGTCGGCCAGCAACAAAACGAGCGCATCCTGCTGGACCTGATTCACGCGGGCGTCGCCGACGACAAGATGCGCGAGCTGTTCAAGCCGCTCTTGGATAACGCCGATTTCGATCTTTTGCGCAAGGTAAAAATCTCGAGCCAGCTCTCGGATGAAGCGCTCGAGTTGATCATCGACCTGCCGCGCTTGGCGGGCAGCAATGCCTGGGCAGTTTCGCCCAAGCGCAGCGCGACGGGTTCGGCCTTGATCGCATCCGATCCGCACCTGGAAGTGAACCGGCTGCCGGCGATTTGGTATGAGGCCGAGTTGCATTGGGACGACAGCTATGTGCTGGGCGCCACTCTGCCTGGCTGCCCGTTGTTCGCCGTCGCGCGGACGCGCGACGTCGCTTGGGGCGTGACGTACCTGAAAGGGGACACGACCGATTACTTTGTCGAAGACTGCCGTCCCGGCGGACACACTGGCTGGCAGTACCGTCGTGGTGAGCGGTGGATCGATTTCGACGTGCGCGACGAACGCATTTCGCGCAAAGGTGGCGAGAGCGAAATGCTTCGCGTCTACCACAATCCACAAGGCACCCTGGAAACCACGCCCGAGACGCCCGAACCCGGATACTACTTGTCGAACGCATGGATCGGGGCCGAATTCGGCGCGGGGCGATCGATCGCCACCTGGCTGGAGGTGGTTGCGGCGCCCACCGCCGCCGAAGCCATGGACATCGCCCGCGAGTGTCCGCTGCCCAGTTTGTACTGGGTCTTCGCGGATCGTGACGGGCACATCGGCATGCAAGCCAACGGCTGGTTTCCCCGTCGGCCTCGAGAACACAACGGCCTCTATCCGATTCCCGCTTGGGATGAGAACAACCACTGGCGCGGGCGGCTGTCGACGAGCGTGCTGCCGCGCGTGTACGACCCGCCTGAAGGCTTCGTGGCCACGGCGAACGAAAGCATCAATCGCACCGGCGGGCCCGTCCTGGTAACGCAATGCGTGCCGGACTACCGCAAGCGCAGAGCGGACGAGCTGCTTGCGGCCTCGAAAAACGCGACCGTCGAGGACATGCAGGCCATGCAGTACGACGTCGTGAGCCTGCAAGCGCGGGAGCTGCTCGAGGTTCTCTTGCCATGCCTGCCCGACGGTCCGATCAAAGATCGCCTGTCGCGGTGGGATTGCGCCTACCGGCCGGAGAGCTACGAGGCCACGCTATTCTCGCGACTGTATCGCAACGTGCTGCTCGAGATTTTCGGGCATGAGCAGGGCATTGGCTGGCGACGCATGCTGTACCTGTGCAGCCGGGCCGGGTTTTCCACGATGGTGCTTACGGCCATCGACCGGCTGCTCTTGGAGCCGAACTCGATTTGGTGGCAAAATCGCGATAAGGCCTCGCTCATTCGCCGCGCCGCCGCGCGGCTGACCGAAAAAGAAGAGCCCTGGTCGGCCATCAATGGCTTTCATTTCACGAACCGCTATGTCGAAGGGCGCTTCGTGGGCCGGGCCTTTGGGTTTCATACGCGCGAGATGCCACTGCCAGGCTGCCATGCAACTCTGTTTCAGGGGCATCTGCTCCGCGCCGCAAGGCGCGAGTCCTCGTTCGCGCCCTCGTATCACTTTGTCGCCGACCTGGGCACGGACGAAGCGTGGACGAATCTGCCGGGCGGGCCCAGCGAAAGCCGCGTATCGGGATATTACAAAAACGACATCCCGCGCTGGCGGAGCGGCAAATACAAGCGGCTGGCGGTCGAGCACGTCGACGCAACTTGATCGCCGCTATCAGCCGCATGTTGCGCCGCCGGACTCACCATCCTCGGCCCCTTCCGAACAGCCGACCGCGGCTGTTATGCTTAGCTACATGAGCCATGCGGGCCGAGAGCACGAAGAATCAGGCCCGATGCCGGCCGAGCACCCGCTCGCCATGGGATGGACGGACGTTGCCGCCGCCGGCCCCGACGTGGAACCGGAGGTGTGGGCCGGCCCGCCACTCCGCGAGCTGGTTCGCGCGGATCTCGAGCCCCGCCGCCCGCGCAAGGTCATCTTGCCGATCTGCCTGTTTCTGGCCACCTGTGGCTCAACGTTCGTCGCCGGCGCCTTGAACTGGAACCCGCCCGGGTTTTTGAGTTCTGAACAGGCCTCGCGGGCGATCGCCACCAACTGGCAACAGGGCGTGATCTACATGGCGGCCGTGGTGGGCATCCTGCTCACGCACGAAATGGGCCATTTTCTGCAGACGCTCCGCTATCACGTGCCGGCCAGCCTGCCGTTCTTCATTCCCGTTCCGATGCTCATGACCGGCACCATGGGCGCTGTCATCGGCATGGAAGGTTCGCGCGCCAATCGCAAGCAGTTGTTCGATATCGGCATCTCCGGGCCTTGGGCCGGCTTGCTCGTGGCGTTGCCGATCATCTGGTTCGGCATCAAGAACGCAACGGCCCTGTCGCCCAGCGCGGAAATTCAGTTGGGAGATCCGCTAATTTTCAAGCTGATGGCCAGCTACTTGCGCCCCGATCTTCCCGCCGGCGTCGTTCTGGACAAGAATAATCCGCTGCTGATGGCCGGCTGGGTGGGCATGCTCATTACCGGTCTCAATATGCTGCCGATCAGCCAACTGGATGGCGGCCACGTGATTTACGGCCTGTTCGGGCGGAATGCCCGCGTGGTGGCCCGCACGTTTCTGGTATGCGCGATTTTGTTTGTCGTGCTGGGCGAACACTACAACTGGACGTTGATGCTCGTGCTGGTGATCTTGCTGGGCGTCGACCATCCGCGCACGCGCGACGACAGCGTGACGATCGGCCCATTTCGCAAGGCATTTGGCCTGGCCTCGCTGTTGATTCCGGTGTTTTGCTTCACGCCGGTGCTGATCTAGCAGGCGCGCTTTTGCCAAGCGCTACTCTCCGGCCGCCATCAAGCGCTCCGCAATCGGCGGGTGGCTGTGAAACAAGAACACCTCGAGCGCATGCGGCGCGGGATCGTCTTTGTTGAGCCGCGCCAGCTTGCGAAAGGCGGAGAGATAGGCAGCGCGCATGCCCGTGCGCGCCAGTGCATATCGATCGCATTGCCGCTCGTAGCGGCGGCTCACGATGTTTTGCAAGGGCTCGAGCGCCAACGAGAACAGCGTCATCACGAACATGAACAGCGGCAGCGTGCTCACCGGCAGGTTGTGCACATCGACGGGCTGCCCATAATGCGCGGCCGTCCAACTCACCAGCGCCTGATTGCAAATCCAGAACCCCAGCAAGCTGTACAGCACGCCTACCAAAATCATCTTGTGGATGTGCCGAAACACGTGGTGCCCAATCTCGTGGGCAAAAATGACTTCGATTTCGTCGGGCGTGAACTGATCGAGCAGCGTGTCGCCCATCAGCACGCGCCGCGTGCGGCCCATGCCGGCCAACATGGCATTGGCCTTGGCGGTCTCCTGGCTCAGGCCCAGGCGGTAGACGCCTTCGATCGATAACCCGGTGCCTTCGGCCAATCGCGTCATGCGCCCCGTGAGCTCCGGGTCGTTGATTCGCTCGATCTTGTAGAACAGCGGCAGCACCACGACGGGCATCCACTGGCCGACCACGATCGTAACCACAAAAAAGACGCCCGCGGCCGCCAACCACCACCAAGCGCCCACGGCCCAGATCACGGCATACAGACCACTCACCAGAACGGCGCCGAACAGAATCATCAGCGCGCTGCTCTTGGCATAACGAAAAAACCAGCGGCCGAACGTCTGCCGGCTCAAACCAAAACGATGCTCGAGCGTGTAGCCGGAGTACACAGAGATCGGAAAAGACACCGCCAGGTGCAGCAACATGAGCACCGCAAAAAGCGCCAGCAGCCGCAAGGAGTCGCCGGAAATAGATTGCGAAAGCCAGCGATCGAGTGGAATCGCAAACGCAAAAGCCATGATTCCCAGGAAGACGGCATCGGCCAGTTTGTCGGCAAGGCTGGCCAAAAGTCCCAGCCGCCCATACTCCTTGGCCTCGCGCAATTGCTCGGCCGTCATCTCGTCGCTGGTCGTGGGCTCGGCGGCCGGGGCCGCGCTCAAACTGTCGGCGCGGCCTGGGGGCATGTCAGTCACGGGCTATCCTCGAAGAAATGATTCCGCGCAACCGTTCGCGGCCCGGAAGTGTCAATCCATTGCTTCATTGTAGTTGCGGCGGCCATCGGGGCGAGCAGCGGCGAGAGGGCAAGCCGCGCGTGCTATAATTTGCGCGAATCGTCCACAGTTGTCGCGATCAGTTTCATGCGGCTTTCAATTTTGCTCCTGCTGAGTCTCATTACCCCCTCGGTGGCGGTCGCCGCCGACAAGCCGCGTGTCTCCTTCGAAATCGTGACGAAAGAGGGCCTGTCGCCGACGGTCTCCGCCCAATGGTACAAGGCGCTCACCGATCTCGGCGTCGCCGGGCTCACGATCCGTTCGGCCAAACCGGGCGAGGAAATGGCGGTGAAGGAAGCCGGGCCAAAGAACGCCCGCGCCTATCAGGTCACCGGCATCCTGGGCGCGGACGGCCAGCTTTATCTGCCGGGCGGAAAATTCTCGCTGCACGACGCGACTCGCCTGCGCAAGTGGCTCGAAAATCTGGGCGACGCCGGTCCCGAAGGCGTCACCGCGCCACGCGGGGCATTCGGCCTGACTGCAAAACAGCTCGAAGAAGTCCGGCTCGAGCTCGCCAGACCCGTCTCGTTTTCAACCAAAGGCAAGAACGCCGCCGAGCTGGTCGCGCAGATCGCCTCGCAATTGCCGCATCCGCCTACGCTCGGCGATGCCCGCGCCGACTTGCAAGCAATCACGGCCACGGATGAGCTCAAGGGACTTTCGCGCGGGACGGCGCTGGCCGCACTTGCGCGGGTGGCGGGATTTGGCATCAAGCCGGAGCGCTCGGGCGGCGAGCTTGCCTATAAGTTCGTTCGTTTAACTTCCGCGGGCGAATGCTGGCCGGTGGGTTGGAAGCCCGACGCGAGCGGCGGAAAGCCACTACCCGAGCTGTTTGATTTTCTGAACGTCGAGATTGGCGAGACGTCGGTAGCCGACGTGCTCTCTGCTGTACAGCAGCGGCTCAAGGCGCCCTTGCTATTGGATCACAACGCGCTGGCCATGCAGAACATCAATCCCGCGCAAGTGCAGGCCGAGGTGCCCGCCAAGCGCATGACGTATAGCCAAGTGCTGGGCAAGGTGCTGTTTCAGGCGAAATTAAAATACGAGCTGCGCTTGGACGATGCCGACCGGCCGTTCTTGTGGATCACGACCGCGCGGCCGGCGCGCTCCGAGTAAGCCCGCGCGCCACTGCTTTCAGGCGACCATCGTTTCCCACAGCAGCCGATAGTACTGCATCACGCGCAGCGGGTCGCTCGTTTGCGAACCTTCTTCGAGCAGCGTCCAGCCGTTGAAGTTGGCCTTCTTCAGCAGTCCGAATAGCTCACGCCACGGGTAGCTGCTGATCAAGTCGTGAATGTGAATGGTGCCCAGGCGTTCTTGCACGGACGTGAAATTGGCGGCCAGGCCCGCGCCGGCCAGATCCTCTGCGTTGCAGTTCCAGCACAGCTTCGAGTTGGGGTGTTTTGAGACATCCATGATCTTGCGGATGTTCGGGATCTCGGAAGTGCCGCGACCGTGGATCTCCAATCGAATCTCGATTCCATAGCCTTCGCCGAACGACGCGATCTCATCCAGCGACTTTCCGATCTGCTCCAGCGTTTGCGCGAGCGGCACGCCGGCGGGCAGCCCATTGGGTCGCACCTTGATGCCCGATCCGCCGACGTCGTGAGCCAGACGGATGAATGACTTGGCATCTTCGATGTTCTTTTTGACGACGGCCGGATCGGCAGCCTGAAATTCGCAGACGGTCCCCAGCCCCACCAGCTCCACTCCGCTGTCGGCGAAGCGTTTGGTGACCTCTTGCCGCTGGGCGGCGTTGAGCGACGGCTCAACGCCGTGCTTGTGCGTCGTGCGCAACTCGACGCCGCGAAATCCGGTCTTCTGGCAATTGCGAATGAGCGTGGGCAGATCCCACTCAGCGCCCCATTGGTAGGTCACCAGCCCGAGTTGCATCATGGTTGCCGATCTCTCGTGTCAGGCATGTGAGGGTGCAAAAATGCCGCAGCGGTGGTCGTTGAACTTTCGAGGGAGCCGCGCGGTCCAGTCTACAACAGCTCATCGAGCTCCGCGACGAGCCGCTCGAAATAGTCGAGCGCCGTGTCCACCGGGCCGGGTTGCTCCATGTCGACGCCCGCGTCGCGCAGGATATCGAGCGGATATTTCGAGCAGCCGGCTTTCAAAAAGCCGAGGTATGCCTGCAGCTCCTTGGGCCCGCCAGCAGTGACCCGTTCCGCCAGCGCGATGGCGGCCGACAGCCCCGTGGCGTATTTGTAGACGTAAAAGGCGCGATAGAAGTGCGGAATGCGAAAGCATTCCAGCGAAAGTTCAGGGTCAATCGCGAAATCGGCTCCGAAGTACAGCTCGAGCAACTTGCGATACTCGCTTTTGGTGCGCTCCAGCGTCAAGACTTCGCCCGTCTCGACCAGCGCATGCGTGATGCCTTCGAATTCGGCGAACATGGTTTGCCGGATGATCGTCGCGCGGATGGAATCGATCTCGCGGTTGATCAGAAACGCGCGTTCCTTGTCGGTCTTGGCGCGTCGCATCATGTGCCGGGCCAGCAACTGCTCGTTGAACGTGCTGGCGACCTCGGCCACGAAGATCGCATAGCTGTAATACTGAAAGGGCTGATGGCGGGCCGAGTAGTAGCTGTGCATCGAATGCCCAGCCTCGTGCGCGAGCGTGAACACGTGGTCCAGCACGTCGGGTTGATAGTTCATCAGGATGTACGGGTCCGCCTCGTACGAACCCGAGCTGAAGGCTCCGCTCTGCTTACCCTGGTTCGGATAGCGGTCGCACCAGCGGCCTTTCAAGCCATGCTCGAGGGCGGCGCAGTATTCGTCGCCCAACGGCTCGATGGCGGAAATCACGAGCTTCACCGCGTCGTTCCAGGTGTGCCGCGTTTTGAGCTCGCTCAGAATGGGCACGTAGGTGTCATAGTGATGGATCTCGCGCAGCCGCATCTTGCGGCGACGCAAGTCATAGTAGCGATACAAGGCCGGCAGGTGCCGATGCACCGAAGCGATCAGGTTGTCGACCACCGTCACCGGCACCTTGTCGTGAAATAGCGACGCCGCAAGCGCGCTGGGGTAGGCGCGGGCCCGCGCGTAATAGACGTCTCGCTGCACCGAGCCGGCCAACGTGGCCGCCAGCGTGTTCTCGTGCGCGGCAAACTGGCTGTAGTACTGAAGGAAGGCTTTGCGGCGCACGTTGCGGTCCGGGGACTGCAAGAGAACCGAGAAGGTGGCGTGGCTGAGTTCGACCAGTTCACCATCCTCGTTGCGAACGGAGCCCCACTTCAAATCCGCATCGGTTAGCTGGCGGAAAATCTGGTTCGAGGCCTCGGCCATTTCGCTTTGCATGGCGAGCAACTTCTCTTCGCTGTTGCCCAGCGTGTGCGGCTTGAAGCGCAGCAGTTGCTCGAGCAACAGCCGGAATTCGGAGAGGACGGCGGCTTCCAGGAACCGCTCCATGCTCTTCGTTGGGATCGCCATGATCTCCGGTCGGATGTAGCTGGCGGCTTGGGCCGCGCGGCTGGCCACGTTGCGGTAGCGGCCGATCATCCGCTGATACGTGCTGTTGGCGGTGTCCTCAGCCGTTTTCAGAAAGGCATACGTGCCTAACCGCTCGCCCTCGAATTCAAAATCCGTGTCGAAGCGCAGGCATTCCGCCAAGGCCTCAGGCGAACTGGCCAGTTTCCCCCGAAAGGCCTCGTAACCGCCGATGCGTTCCTCCCACTCGGTAAAGACCTCTTCCCAAGCTGCATCGTCACCAAACAGCGACGACAGGTCCCACGTGTCCGCGGGCTTTACCTGGCTGCGGGCAGGCAATCGCCTGGTCTTGGCAATCATGGATCACTCCGGGACGTGGGTTCGACCCGCGCGGCGGGAAACGCTCGAGTTTGCAATCGTACCGGGCGATGCGCCGGGAGAAAAGCGGCCCGCCATCATGGCAGCTACCACACCAAAATGGCCGTGGCCCACGAGAGCCCCGCGCCATAGCCGCTGAGCAGAACGCGGTCGCCGCGTCCAATTCGGCCCGCCAGGTTGGCTTCATCCAAGGCCAGCGGCACGCTGCCGGCCGATGTGTTGCCATAGCGATCGATGTTGATCACGACCTTGTCGCGAGGAATTCCCAGGGACTCCACCGCGGAGTCGATGATCCGCAGGTTGGCCTGGTGCAGCACAAATAAGTCGATGTCCGCAAGCTGCATGTTGGCCTGGGCCAGCACATCGGGAATGGAATCGCACAGCACGCGCGTGGCCCACTTAAAAACACCTTTCCCATCCATCCGCAATAGATTGAGCCCGCTGTCGATGGCGGCGTGCGAGCCGGGGTAGCGCGATCCGCCCATGGGTCGGTACAGCATTTCCGCGCCAGAACCATCGGTGCCCAGCGTATAGGCGGCGAGCCCTTGAACGGGCGCGCCTTTGCCAATCACCACCGCGCCCGCGCCATCGCCAAACAGCGGATACACCTTCGGATCGACCGGGTCGACGACGCGCGAATTGCAATCGGCGCCGATCACCAGGGCTCGCTTGCTGGCGCCGGTCGCGATGTATTGCGAAGCGGTCACCAGCGCGTACACGAAGCCGGCACATGCCGACGAGATCTCGATCGCGCCGCAGTTGAGTCCCAATCGGTTTTGCACCATGGCCGCCGTGGAAGCAACCTGGCAATCGGGCGTGAACGTGCCCAATACCAAGAGATCGATTTCGTCGCGGGCGATGCCGGCACGATCAAGGGCCTGATTGCCGGCGGCCACGCACAAGTCGCTGGTGGCCAGCTCCGGCGGCGCGTGCCGCCGCTCGCGAATGCCGGTCCGCTGCACGATCCAATCGGCGTCCATGCCTAGCTGCACGAGATCTTCGTTACGCACGACGTTGTCCGGCGCATTGCTGCCCGTCGCCAGGATCTCGATACCCATCAGGGTATGCAGCAGCGGCGAGCCAGCTCGTTTGGTTGATGTTGCCATGCAAAATTCGAGGTGGAGGCGGCTGAGGAAACGGCTACGGATTCTCGCGACGGATTTCGATCCAGCGGCGGCTGTCGTTTGATTCGATCACGGCATCGGCCACGACCTGCGCTTTGAGCCCATCGAAAAAACTGGGCCGGGCCTGCCGCTCGTCGGCAATCGCGGACACAAATTCCCAAACCAGGTCATAGCGAAACACGGTCGCGGGCTCACCCTGTGAGAGATCGCGCGGGCTGCCCTCGGGCTTCAAGAACTCTGAGGGAATTTCGGCCACCGCCAGGTCCTGACCGGATTTGCCAAACAAGATGTTGTTGGGCAGGTGCAACTGGTAAACAGCCGAAGCCTCGGACCCATTCACTTCGGCCCACTCGTGCCCAAAGCCCTTGCGATGATAGCCCTTGGCCAGCGTGGTGCCTTCCCAGACGCCCGTGGCGCCCCCGGCGAACTGGCCGATGATGCTCGACCAGTCATCGACGTCCGAAGGGGTGCAGGGTTCGCCCTCTGCGGTTTCGGTGCGCGGCGCGAAACGGGCCAAGGCGCCGCATACCCGCTCGAGCGGTCCCAGCAGATCGAGGGCGAAATCGATGCGGTGGATGGTCATGTCGAACAGATCGCCGGCGCCGGCAAGTTTGCGGGATTGCCGCCATCCCCAACTGGTCTCCGGCCAGTCCAGAAAACGCTGGCTGCGAAAGTGACGCGGTTCGCCGAGCGCACCCGTCGAGACCAGGTGCTTCAGATACCGCATGGCCGGCGCGAAACGGTAGGTGAAGGCCGTCATGTGGACCACGCCCGCATCTCGGGCGGCCACATACATTTCGCGGACTTCGCCCGCGTTCAGCCCCAGCGGCTTCTCGCACAGCACGTGCTTGCCCTGCGCGATGGCATCGAGCGCGATCGGGCGATGGGTGTAGTTGGGGGTCGCGATGATAACCGCGTCGACGTCCGCATCGGCGCAGAGCTCGGCCGGATCGGCATAGAGGCGATGGATGTGCCAGTCGCTCCGCCGTTTCTCCAGGAGCTGGCTGTTGGAATCGCAGGCCGCCACCAGCCGCGCGCGCTCGTCCAGGCGAATCGCCGGCACGTGGTGATAATCGCTCACCGCCCCCGAGCCGATGATACCGATGCGAACCGGTAACTGGTGGCTGGGGCGCTGCATGACCGGGGGGCTCCATAAGTGCGGTCAGGTCGAAGCGTCTTTGCAGTCGCCTAAAGCTGTCCGTGCGGCTGCCCACAAGTTAAGTTTTTCGCCGCTACGGCTCAAGGCCGCTAAGCGTCACGCGTGACCCAGCTTGCCCATCTCGGGCCGTCAGACTGCATGCACATTTGCGATCCACAGTCGATCTGGCACAATGAGCCCTTGAGCCGTTTCTCTCTGTGGAGCGCCGCACATGGCACGCCCAATCACCTTGTTTACCGGCCAATGGGCCGATTTGCCCCTGGAAGACGTGGCGCGCAAAGCCAGCGAGTTCGGCTATCACGGCCTCGAGCTCGCCTGTTGGGGCGACCACTTCGAAGTGCAGCGCGCGCTCGCCGAGCCCGGCTATTGCGCGTCGCGGCGTGACTTGCTCGACCGCTATGACCTGCAGTTATTCGCCATCAGCGCCCACCTGGTGGGGCAGGCCGTGCTCGACCGCGTCGACGCTCGGCACGAGGCGATCTTGCCCCCACACGTGTGGGGCGACGGCGATCCGCGGGGAGTCAACAAGCGGGCTGCCGAGGAGCTGAAGGACACGGCGCGGGCGGCTCAGAAGCTGGGTGTGGGGGTCGTCAACGGATTCACAGGCTCGAGCATCTGGCACCTCTTATACTCGTTTCCGCCCACGCCCGATGCGATGATCGACGAGGGGTACGCCCTTTTGGCGGAGCGGTTCAATCCGATCCTGGACGTGTTCGGCGAATGTGGCGTGCAGTTTGCGCTTGAGGTGCATCCGACGGAAATTGCGTTTGACCTGATTAGCGCCCGCCGCGCGCTCGAGGCGCTTGACCGTCGTGAAGAGTTTGGATTCAACTTCGATCCCAGCCACCTCATCTGGCAGGGAGTTGATCCCGCGGAGTTTATCCGCGCGTTCGCCGATCGTATTTACCACGTGCACGTCAAGGACGCCGTCGTGCGTCTCAATGGCCACGCCGGCATCCTGGGCAGCCACTTGCCATTCGGAGACCCACGCCGCGGCTGGGAGTTCCGTTCGCCCGGGCGGGGCAGTGTCGATTTCGAAGAGATGATTCGCGCGCTCAACTCGATCAAGTATGCCGGACCGCTGTCCGTCGAATGGGAAGATCCTGGCATGGACCGCGAAGCCGGGGCCAGGGAAGCCTGCCAGTTCGTGCAGAATTTGGACTTCGCCCCCAGCGGCGCCGCCTTTGACGCGGCTTTTACCGAGGCCTGAGCAGAGAGCGGATTGCCCGTAAACTCCCCGCCGCAAACGGCCGCTCCGCTCAAGGTACACTGGAAGTATGCCGCGTGCCGGGCTCGCCATCGCCATTGCGCTCTTGCTGATCTCGCGCGCCAGCGCGCGCGGCGATGAGCTGGCCGACGAGCGCGCTGGACTGATGTCGCGCTACGCGGCACAGCTCAACGAGTTGGCCGCCTGGTGTCGCAACCAAGGCGACCAACAAGCAGCCGACGAGCTGGCCGCCTGGCTGCCCCGCAGAAGCTCCGATCGGCTCACGCTGTTTGTGCTCTCGTCGGCCTCGACCGAACAGCTTGCCCGTCCCGCGCAGGGCTGGCGCGCCGAGTGGCACAAGCTCCGCGTCGAACAAGCCGATGCCTTGGCCAAATTGAGCGCGCGGGCCGCGCGCGACGCCCAGGCATCGCTGGCTTATGAGCTGCTCACCGAGGCGGCCCGCGAAAATCCCGACCATAAGCTCGCGCGACGCGTGTTGGGCTATGTGCGATTTCGCGACGGCTGGTACACGCCCTTCGAAATCAAGCAATTGAACTCGGGCAAGGTGTACCACGAGAAATTCGGTTGGCTGCCCAAGTCTCATGTCGCGCGCTACGAGCGCGGGCAGCGATTTTATCGCGGGCGCTGGATGAGCCAATCCGATGAGGAAGCCTTGCGGAACGACATGGCACGCGGTTGGCGGATCGAGAGCGACCACTACGCGGTCACCACCAACCACAGCCTGGAAGCCGGCGTCGAATTATCCAAAAAACTCGAACGTCTGCACGCCGTCTGGCAGCAAGCCTTTGCCGGATACCTGGTCGGCAAAGCCGAACTGGTGCGCCGATTTGAGGGCAAGGGTACTCGCCGCGACGCAACGCAACATGTGGTTGTTTATTATCGAGACCGCGCGGAATACAACGCGGCCCTGCGTCCCTCGCAGCCCCAAATCGAAATCTCGCTCGGAATCTACTTTGCCCGCGCGAGGACCGGCTATTTCTTCGCGGGCGAGGACCAGGAACACGGCACGATCAACCATGAAGCCACGCACCAGTTGTTCCAAGAATCGCGGCCGGTTTCGCCCAAGGCGGGCTTATTGGCGAATTATTGGATCATCGAAGGCATTGCGATGTACATGGAATCGCTC
>DATJEN010000076.1:0-13364 GCA_035496575.1 Pirellulales bacterium | reverse complement strand
CTTGACGATGTGATAAATGCTGGCCGTTTTCACGGGATCGCCGTGCGAGTTGTTCACCTGCGCCTCGAATCCGATTTGCGGGAACCCGACGGCCTGATAACGCGTGTGGAAGTAAATGCCCGAATTGCTGAAGGGCGTGGTCATCACGTCGGCCTTGAAGTGAAAGTCCTTGAACTCGGCGGGCTTTGATTCATCGTCACCCATATAGAACAAGTGGCTGCGCGGACCGGCGGCGACGATTCGCCCGTCGTCGACCTTCCACTGCTCGGGGTTCTCGCTGACTTTCCAGCCGCTCAGCGTCTTGCCATCGAACAAGGTGATCCAGCCATCGGCGTCGGCCTTCTCTTCCGCCAGGCACACGTCCCCCACGGCCAGGCAGGCCAATACAATCACTCCGAGCTTCACGCACGTTTTCATAGTTCACTCCCGGTTGAGTCGCGCTGGTTCGCTTTGGTTTTCTTGAGGGTCGGCCCGGCGCCCTTGGGGAACCTGGCCGCGAACTAGTTTGCCCATCCGCGCGCGCCGTGTAAATGAGCCCCAGAAGCATGGGCTCGAAAAAGAGAGAAATTTCTCGGCCGAAACCAGAAATTTGGACGGCCGTTCGGCGTTCGCTGTGGCAGAGTTGGCACTGCCTCAGCGCTCGCTGTGGCACAACTGACACTGCCGGGCCACCTGCGCCGTGGCGGACTTAGGCACGCCCTCGGCATTGGGATTGTGACACTCCGAGCAGCAAATCAAGTTCGAGAGATCGGCCTGCGCGAGCAACTGATCGCCGCGCAACGTGAAGCGCGGGCTCTTTCCTGGCCGATGTCGCAAACAAGCGGCTGGAATCACGGCCAGTTCACTATGCTGTGACACCGTGAGCCGCGGGCCATCGTCGTCATCGGACGCTGCGACCGCGGCGCCGACGGAGTCGATCGGCGGCAGCCCGATCAAGCGGCTATCGAGTGCCGAGCGCGAGCCGATGACGGTTCCCAATGTCGCGCCCAGCGCGAGCATGGCGGCCATTCGCCACGCAGTCACTGCCGTGCTGGTTGCGAGCCATGGCCTGGTGAGTCGGGCGGCAAGTTTTGCCTGGCGTGTCTGCCGCGAGGCCACATACGACAAGATGGGCTGCGTGCGGTCGGTCGCCACGGCGCACCAATAGCCAGGCAAGTCGCGGCTTTCTTCCGGCCCCACCGCCTCTTGAAACAGCTCGAGCGCCGGCCGCAGCGCTTCGGCCAGCCGGCGGCATTCCTCGCAATCGGACAAATGCGTTTCGACGTCGGCGTCCGACGCGCCCCCGGTCGGGAAAGGACCCCGCGTCAAGATGTCGAACACTTGATCGCAATTCACTGGTCCGGCTCCCCGTCATTGTTCGAACGGGCACTTGCCGTGGGCTGGCTCGGTTCGATGAGCTCTGCCAATTTCATCAATCCCCACCGCACGCGGTTCTTGGCGGTGTTCAAGCTGCACTGCATGGCATCGGCGATTTCCTGAAACTTCAGTCCGGCAAAAAAACGCAATCGCAGCGCATCGGCTTGCACGGCGCTGATCTCGAGCAGCAGCGCTTCGAGTTGCGCGGCTCGTTCCTCCGAAATGAGGGCGGCAAGCGGCGTGTTGTCGTCCACCTGGTCAGAAGTGCGCGCACGCTCGCCGCAAAACTCAGTGGCGGTTTCCTCGCGCCGCATGCGCCGCTGATAATGAGCCGAGCACTGGTTGAGCAAGATGGTCCACAACCAGGTACGGAAGGAATACTTCGGATCGTAGCTGCCGCACCACTTAAACGCCGCGAGCAAAGTTTCCTGCGTCACGTCTTCCGCCCAATCAAGGCGCCCCAGGCGGCTTTGCGCCACCCGCACCAGCGCCCCGCGATAGCGGGCCACCAGCGTGCCGAATGCCTCGGCGTCGCCCGCGCGCACGCGCAACACGATATCGGCATCGGACTCGTGGTCGCGGGTTTCGGTCATGGGCATTCGAATCAGGGACTTGGCGAAGTGTCAGGCCTGGCAAAAGGCCGGCGACTTCATTTTCCATCCGCGCAGCCTGGCAATCAAGCGCGGCGGGTCGCCGCGAATGGGTGGTGGCACTCAGGAAGGCGCGGGAACAGGTTGTGGGTGGTGCTTTCTCAAGAACTCGACGAACTCGCTGGCAATCGCCTCCAGCTTCGCTCGTTGGGCGGGGTCTTTGAGCTGCGGGCCGTCAAACGCCTCATGAGCTTTGATGATCGAAATGGTGTTCGGCAGGACGAGAGTGCCAATGTTGCCCAAGATGGATCGCAAGTGGACCAATGCGCGCATACCCCCCAGCGCGCCCGGAGAAGCGCTAATCAGGACGGCCGTTTTGCCGCGAAAGGCATCCAAAGCCGGATGCCCGGGGGCGGGACGCGAAGCCCAATCGATCGTGTTCTTCACAAGCGGTGTGATTGAACTGTTGTATTCCGGCGAAGAAATCAACAAGCCTTGATGGGCCCGCATCAGCTCCTTCAGCCGTCGAGCATTTTCCGGCTCTCCCTCGCGAGCTTCATCGTCTTCGTTAAAGATGGGCAATGGATAGTCGTTGAGCTCGATCAGAGTGACGCTCCCCCCAGCCTTGTCCATCGCCTCGGCCGCCAGCCGCGCGAGCCTCTTGTTCCAGGAGTCTCTGCGCAAGCTGCCAGCAAAGGCCAAGATCTTGGGCGAGTTTGACATATCCATCGGTCCTTTCGGGGTCGTGTTCTCGTGTTTGCATGATTGCCGCCCACCGGCGCCCATGGATGACAGGCGCGCTTGGGGCGCCTTACAATCGAGTCACTGGGGTGGGCATCTTTTCGATCGGCGAGCTCATGCATGTCCAAGTTCACGAGCCATATCTTTGTGTGCTGTAACCAGCGCGAGCCTGGCCATAAACGGGGCTGTTGCGATCCCAAGGGCAAGGGCGAGCTGCGCAAGTGCTTCAAAAAAGAGCTGGCCCGCTATGAGCTGGAATCCCCCGTCCGCGCGAACGAAGCTGGTTGCCTCGACCAATGCGAACTCGGCCCCACGGTGGTCATTTACCCCCAGGCCATATGGTACGGAAACGTGCAAGTGGAGGACGTGCCGCGGATCGTGCGCGAGACCATCGTGAACGGCCGCATTCTCGAGGACTTGCTGATCCCGGACGACAAGCTGAATCGCAAGAAAGACTGATTGCGACGGAACTTGGGGCCGGCGGATAACCCAAGATTGACCGCCTTTTTTCTTGCCAGCCTTCCGCTCGGCTGGGTATATTCAATCATTGCCGACTGGCGGCTCCGCGGAGCTGGTAGACGGTGCCCGCATTACCGCCGCGGTTCGCATCGGCGATGCCGAGGAATCGCGTCCTGCCAGAAAAGACATCCCTCGTCCCGTCGAGGCGTCGCCGTGCAATCATCCGTAGGAGCCGGTGTCTTGTTACGCTCACATCGACAGCTTTGCTTGCCCGTTTGGCAGTTGGCCATCGCATTGGTGTTGGGGATGGCGGGCGTCGCGCGTGGCGCAGAGCCTGCCGGCGACAAGCCGGCCTCTACGGTCAGCTATTTCCGCGACCTGCGGCCCATCTTTCAGACACACTGTTTGGGCTGTCATCAACCGGCCAAACCGATGGGCGGGTTCGTGATGACCCACTTCGCAGGCCTGCTCAAGGGCGGCGAAAGCGAGCAGCCGGCCATCGTGCCTGGCAAACCCGATGAGAGCCACCTGCTGTCGCAGATTTTGCCGACCGACGGCAAAGCGGAAATGCCCAAGGACAAGCCCCCCTTGAGCGAAACCGAAATCACTCGCATCCGCCAATGGATTGCCGAGGGGGCCAAGGACGACACGCCGGCCTCGGTCGGCACGCTGATCGATAGCGATCACCCCCCGCGATACGAAGCCCCGCCGGTGCTCACGGCCATCGACTTTTCGCCGGATGATTCGCTGCTGGCCGTCAGCGGGTACCACGAAACCTTGCTGCACAAGGCCGATGGCTCGGGGCTGGTCGCGCGACTGATTGGCCAGTCGGAGCGCATCGAGTCGCTCGCATTTTCGCCCGATGGCAAATCGCTGGCTGTTACCGGCGGATCGCCCGGACGATTGGGCGAGCTGCAAGTGTGGGATGTCGAATCGCGCAAGCTGCGCTACTCGCTGAATGTGACCTACGACACCATTTATGGCGCGAGCTGGTCGGCTGACGGCACGAAGATCGCCTTCGGCTGCGCCGACAACACGCTGCGCGCCGTCGAGGCCGCCACCGGCAAGCAGGTCCTCTATCAAGGCGCACACAGCGACTGGGTGCTGGACACTGTTTTTTCCAAGGAAGGCACGCACGTCATTTCGGTTAGCCGCGACCGCTCGATGAAGCTGGTCGAGGTCGCCACGCAGCGATTCATCGACAATATCACAAGCATCACGCCCGGCGCCCTCAAGGGCGGTCTGGCGGCGGTCGATCGTCATCCGGCCAAGGACGAATTGCTGATCGGTGGCGCGGATGGCGTGCCCAAGATTTACCAGATGCTTCGCACGAAGGCGCGCGTGATCGGCGATGACTTCAACCTCATCAAGGCCTACGAAGCCCTGCCGGGGCGAATCTACGACGCTCACTTCAATGCCGATGGCAGCCGCTTTGTGGTCGGCAGCAGCTTGGATGGAACGGGCGAAGTACGCGTTTATGAAACGGCCAGCGGCAAACTTTTGAACAAGGCGGAAGGCCAGCGTGGCCCAGTTTACACGGTTAGCTTCAGCACCAGCGGCAAGGTCGTGGCGTCGGCCGGCTTCGATGGCGTCGTGCGGCTCAACGATGCCGAGACTGGCAAGCTCGTGAAGGAGTTCTCCCCCGTTCCACTTGAAGCCGGCCGCGTTGCACTCGGACAATAGTGCAGCACCGGCGATGACGACCCCAGGAAACATGCATAACAGGACTTTTCGCATGCAATCACGCGGCGGTTTTCTAAAGACGGTTGTCTTGGCGGTCGGAGCGTTCTGCTTATCCATCGCGCCGGCGCTCAACGCGGCGGAGAAATTGCCCGAGGGCGCGACGATCGTGTCCCTGGAAGCCACGCCACAGGAGGTCGCTCTCGAGGGCCGCTACCCGTACGCGCAAATGCTCATCACGGCGCGGCTCGCCAATGGCGACGCGGTGGACGTAACCCGCCTTGTCGAAGCGACGGTTTCCGACGCCTTGGGCGAAGTGTCCGCCACGGGCGTCGTGCGCCCGAAGAAAGATGGCGCGGGACAAATCACGTTCAAGGCCGGCGGACAAAGTTTGAGCGTTCCGCTCACGGTTACCAAGCACGAAGCTGAATATCATCCCAGCTTCGTGCGCGACGTGATGCCGGTGCTTTCGAAGATGGGATGCAACGCCGGCACGTGCCACGGCTCTCTAAATGGCAAGAACGGATTCAAGCTCTCGCTGCGCGGCTACGATCCCCTGTTCGATCATCGGGCCTTGACCGACGACATCGCCAGCCGCCGCATCAATCGCGCAGCGCCCGATCAAAGCTTGATGCTGCTGAAGCCCTCCGGCGTCATTCCACACGTGGGCGGCGTGCTGACCCAGCCGGGACAGCCGTATTATGAAACCGTGCGCTCGTGGATCGGCTCGGGCGTGAAGCTCGATTTGGACAGCCCGCGCGTGGCCAGCATCGAGATTTTTCCAAAAAACCCGATCGTGCCGTTGCCTGGCATGAAGCAGCAGATGCGCGTCTTGGCGAAGTACGGAGATGGCTCGGTGCGCGATGTCACGCTGGAAACATTCATTGACAGCGGCAACACCGAAGTCGCGGAGCCCGACAAGCTGGGCCTGGTGACGGTCGTTCGTCGCGGCGAAGCCCCGGTGTTGGCGCGCTTCGAGGGCGCGTATACCGCCACCACGATTACCGTGATGGGCGATCGTTCGGGCTACGAGTGGAAGGACGCGCCGGCCAACAACTTTGTTGATGAGCTGGTGTATCAGAAACTGAAGCGCGTCAAATCAGTGCCCAGCGAGCTGTGCAACGACGCGGAGTTTATCCGCCGTGTGACGCTCGACCTGACCGGCCTGCCCCCCTCGCCCGAGCAAGTGCGGGCTTTTCTGGCCGACACGCGCGATACGAAGGTCAAGCGAGACGAGCTCATCGATCGCTTGATCGGCAGCGGCGACTACGTCGAGCTGTGGACCAACAAGTGGGCGGACCTTTTGCAGGTGAACCGCAAGTTCCTCGGCGAGCAAGGCGCGTTTGCGCTGCGCGAGTGGATCAAGCAAGCGGTCGCCATCAACATGCCCTACGACCGCTTTGTGTACACGGTGCTGACGGCCAGTGGCTCGACGCTCGAGAATCCGCCGGCGGCTTACTACAAAGTTTTGCGGACGCCGGAAGAGACGATGGAAAACACGACCCAGCTATTCCTGGGCGTGCGATTCAATTGCAATCATTGCCACGATCACCCGTTTGAGCGCTGGACGCAGGGGCAGTATTACCACCTGGCGGCCTATTTTGCGCAAGTGGGACGCAAGGAAGACCCCGCCGGCCAAGGCAAGAAGATTGGCGAAACGAACGTCGAAGGTGGCAAGCCGCTGGTCGAAGCGATTTATGACGCGGGCTCGGGCGACGTCCTCGATGGCGGCACTGGCAAGCCCGCCTCGCCCGCCTTTCCCTACCAGCACGGCGACGTGGCGGCCGCGGATCAGCCGCGCCGAGAGCAACTGGCGCGCTGGGTCACTTCCAAGGAAAACCAGTATTTTGCCAAAAGCTATGTGAATCGATTGTGGGGTTATCTTTTCGGCCGCGGGATCATCGAACCGATCGATGACATCCGAGCGGGCAACCCGCCCACCAATCCCGAGCTGCTCGAAAAGCTGACCGCGGAGTTCGTCTCGAGCGGCTTCAACATGCAACACGTATTGCGCGTGATTTGCAAATCGCGGACGTACCAGTCTTCGATCGTGACGAACCAATGGAACGCGGACGACGACATCAACTTCTCGCACGCGATCGCGCGCCGCTTGCCGGCCGAAGTTCTGTACGACAGCATTCAGCGCGCGACCGGCTCCATCAGCCGTCTGCCGGGCGTGCCCGCCGGCTATCGTGCAGCGCAGTTGCCTGATGTCGGGCTCACGCTGCCGAGTGGGTTCTTCGAGGTCTTTGGGCGACCTGCGCGCGAAAGCTCGTGCGAGTGTGAACGCTCGACCGGGATGATGCTCGGGCCCGTGATGACCTTGGTGAACGGCCCCACTATTGCCGAGGCGATTGCGGATCCCGGCAACGAGATCGCCAAGCTCGTGAGCAGCCAGCCGGACGACGCCAAAGTGGTGGACGAGATCTTCATGCGCACGTTGTCGCGCCCTGCCGCCGCTAACGAGGTCGCGGCGGGCATACAAGCCCTGCGCAGCGACGGCGGCGAACTCGCTCAACTGCAAGCCCAAGTGACCGAGCACGAGACCGCGCTCGCCGCCAAGCAAGCGGCATGGGAAGCCAGTCAGGCCCCACCCGCTTGGACCGCGCTCGAGCCCAGCGAGCTCAAGTCGAGCATGGGCTCAACCTTCGTGAAAGAAGCCGATCGCGCCGTCCGCGTCGAAGGGACAAACTCGCGCGGAAGTTACACGGTTACTCTGCCGTCTGACCAGGAAAACATCACGGCCATTCGCCTCGAAGTGTTGTCCGATCCCAGCTTGCCGGGCAAAGGGCCGGGCCGCGCCGTGAATGGCAACCTGGCGCTCACCGAGTTCAAGGGGACGTTCGCACCGAAGGCCGATCCCTCCAAGGCCGCGCCGCTCGCGTTTGCCAGGGCGACCGCCGATTTCAGCCAGGAAGGCCTCCCGGTCACAGGGGCGATCGACGGCAACGACAAAACCCACTGGGCCATCCATCCGCAAGTCGGCCAGGACCACTGGGCCATCTTTGAGCTGAAGGATGATCTCGCCAGCTCAGGTGGCACGATTTTGACATTCACGCTGGATCATCAGTTGGACGACCAGCACACGATCGGAAAGTTCCGCATCTCGGTGACGTCGGCCCATCGTCCTCTCAATCTGCAACCGCTTCCGCAAAACATCGCGGCGGTATTGGCCGTCGCTGCCGAACAGCGCAGCGATGCCCAGAAAGCAGAGCTGACTGCGTATTATCGCAGCCAAGATGCCACGTGGGTGCAACTGACCAAGACGTTGGCAGCCGCGACGGAGCAACAAAAGAACCAGCGGCTCACCGGCGCTCAGGATCTCGCCTGGGCGCTTATCAACAGCCCGGCGTTCTTGTTCAATCGCTAGAAGCGGCATGGATCGCAGGCGGTGTGAGCGCCTCGCTTAGAGGAACCGCGCTTTCCGCGGCTGGCATCTCACGCGCCGCGCGCTTGCAAGCTCGGCTCGCGGGGAGAACAATGAGAGCACGTTGCCCATCGACTTTTTCGCCCGAGTTCGGCCGTGTTCGTTGAATCCCAATCGCTTTCCAAGCGCTACGGCTCGTTCACGGCGCTCGATGCCTTTAGCTTTCATGTCCAGCGCGGCGAGGTATTGGGCCTTTTGGGTCCGAACGGCGCGGGTAAAACCACGCTCTTGCGCCTGCTGCTTGGCTATCTGAGGCCCAGTGGCGGATGGGCGCGCATCGACGGCTTGGACTGCTATCACCAGTCTTACAAGGTCCATCGCCGGGTTTCGTATCTGCCCGGCGAAGTGCGGCTGTTCCGCGCCATGCGGGCTCGCGACGTGGTCGACTTTTTTACCGAGGTGCGGCGAGACGGCAGCCGCCCGCGCGCGATAACGCTTGCGCAAGATCGGTTTGGCCTCGACCTGTCGCGGCCGGTCGCTGCCATGTCGACTGGCATGCGACAAAAGCTGGCGCTGGCAGTGACGCTCGCGGTCGAGACGCCGCTCGTGATTCTGGATGAGCCCACCTCGAATCTTGATCCGTCGGTGCGTTCGGATGTGGCGCAGCTCGTTCTCGACGCCAAGGCCGCGGGCCGCACGATCCTTTTTTCCTCGCACGTGATCTCCGAAGTCGAACAGGTCTGCGATCGCGTGCTGATCTTGCGCCAGGGCCAATTGGTTCACACCCAAAAAATCGCGGAGCTGCGCCGCAAGCATCGCATTCGAGCCCAACTGACGGGTACGCTTCCCCCCGTGCCCCAGTCGCTCAACGGCAGCGTCTCGATTTCGGCCAATGGAGCGGGCGACCTGATGATCGAAACCCCCGGCGAGTTGTCGGGCCTGTTGGGGTGGTTGGCGACCTTGCCGCTGAAGGAAGTGAATATCGAGCCGGTCGGCTTACGGGCTCTCTACGATCAGTACCACGCTAGCTGACGACGCAGATTGACGATGAACACTGCACTCTGGAAAAAATCGATCTATGAATCGCGATGGCTGCTCATTTCGAGCGCCATGTTCATGTTCGCCGTGCATTGGCTGCGGGTGTGGGTCAGCAGCTTCTTTTCCTCAAGCGCGCTGGAGGGCATGTTCAGCTTCATGCCCGATCTTGTCGAAGAGTTGCTGCCGGTGCCGTTTGCGCAAGTGGCCACCTCTACCGGGCGCATCGCCGTGGCATACGACGATCCGATCGTGCTGTTGCTGGTAACGGTGTGGGCCATATCGCGCGGGTCGGATGCGGTGAGCGGCGAGCTCAACCGAGGCACGATGGAAATGTTGCTGGCCCAGCCTGTAACCCGATTGGGCGTGCTTTTGATCCAAGCGGCCACGACGCTGACCGGCGCGGCTTTGTTGGCTGGGGCGGCGCTTGCCGGCACGAGCACGGGATTGGCGATGATTCACTTGGAGGAGCCGGCGGCGGCCAGCGCCTTCGTGCCGGCGGCATTGAACCTGTTCGCGTTCACGGTGTTTCTCGCCGGACTGACGACGCTGGTTTCGTCCGGTTCCAATTATCGATCGCACACGATTGGCATCGTGGGGGCCGTGTACGCGATTTCCATGATCTTGAAGATCATTGGCCGCCTGGCGCCTGGCTGGAAGTGGCTGACCTACACTTCGTTCTTTACCCCCTTCGAACCGCAACTGCTGGTCAGCAATTGGTCGAATGCCTGGAGCTTTCGCCTGCCCGCGCAGGGCGACGGAATCGCGCTGGGTGGGCTGGGCTACGACGGGTTGCTGATTGGATTGGGTCTGCTGGCCTATGTCGGGGGCGCGATTATTTTCGCGCGGCGCGATTTGCCGGCCCCCCTCTAGTTGCGTTCGACGTAGAATGCACGTCACCGGAACGGAGTTTGCAAAACTTCCATGTGGCCATGCGCCAGAGGCCAGAACTCGCATAGCCTCATTTCGGCGTTGCGGTCATAATGCCGACCCCCCGAAAACCCCTAGGCTCGCCAGGAGGAGCTGTCATGTTCCGATCGAGCTTTCTGATTTGCACCTGCGCGGCGGCGCTCGTGAGTGCACGCTTCACTCTGGCGGCCGAGGACGGCCAGGCTTTGCTGAACAAGGCCACCGACTTGAAACTGGCCGCCGAAAACGTGGCCGACCTGAATAAAGTTGTCGAGCTGTGCCAGGAGGCTATCAAGGCCGGCCTCGACGAAGATGACACCAAGTTCGCCAACGGCATGCTCGCTAGCACGCTGACACAACGGGGCGAACTCATCTGCCGCGAGTTGTTCGAGCGCCCCACCACGCCCGGCCGCGCTCGCCGCCTGGTGCAGTTGGCAGTCAACGATCTCGAGCAAACGCTGGCAATCAATTCCGAGCAGCCCGAAGCCCAGTATCTGATCGGCCGCCTGTACGCCCACCTGGGACAACAAGAAAAAGCCGTCAAAGCGCTCGACGAAGCCGTGCGTCTTTCGGCCGATGAACCGCAGACGAAGGCTCGCGCGTTGATCATCCGTGCCAATCTGCGCAAAGATCCCGCGCAGCGTCAGGCGGATTATGACGAAGCTGCCAAGCTAACCCCGCACGACCCCGACGTGCTGCGCTTTCGTGGCATGTACTATGTTTCCCAAAACAAGCTGAGCGAGGCCATCGCGGATTTCAACGCTGCCCTGGCCGTCGATCCGCGCGACGCCGAAACCCTCGAGGCTCTCGGCATTGCCCAAACCATGGCCCAGAAATTTGATGAAGCGATGGACAGCTTCAACAAGGCGATCGAGATCGCCCCACAGTCGCCCATGGCCTTTACGCATCGGGCCCGCGTGCGCGCGATGAAGGGTGACATGCCGGCGGCTTTGTCCGACGTCGAGCAAGCGCTCAAACTGCAGCCCGGCTCGGTGCTGGCCCTGCAGTTGCGCGCGAGCGTGCTGGGCAGCCAGGGCAAATTCGTCGAGGCGCTCAACGACTTGAACACGTTGCGCCGTGCCATGCCCGACAACGGCGATCTGTTGCTGCAAATCGCGGCCGTGCACCTGGCCGCCAAGCAGCCGCTCAAGGCGATCGCCACCTACGATCATGCCATCGAAACCAATCCCAAGCTGGCCGCGGCTTTTCGTGGCCGGGCTGACGCCAACTTGAGCTTGGGAGAACAGGCCAAAGCCATCGCCGATTACGAGAGCGCGCTTGAGCTCGAACCGGACAATAGCGGCGTGCTCAACAACCTGGCGTGGGTGCTGGCGACCTCGACCGACGACTCTCTTCGCGACGGGAAACGTGCCGTCGAGATCGCCAAGAAAGCATGCGATGTCACCGAGTATAAGCAGGCTCACATTCTCAGCACCCTGGCCGCCAGCTATGCCGAAGCGGGCGACTTCGAGACCGCCATGAAATGGTCGAAAAAAGCCGTGGAGCTGGACGGCGAGCAAACGCCACAGCTAGCCAAGGAGCTCGAGAGCTACCAGCAGCAAAAGCCATGGCGCGAAGCGAGCCCACCGGTCGATGAGGAGGAGCTTCCGACCAAGGAAGGACGCGGCCAGTCGCCCCCCTCGATCGATACCGCCCGCAAACAGACCGGGGGCTGATGTGGATCGCGAGCACGCCTGGCAGTTGGTCTGCGAATATACGGCCAACGAGAGCTTGAGGCGGCACATGCTGGCAGTCGAAGCCGCCATGCGCGCCTATGCCCGTCGCTACGGCGACGACGAAGCCACGTGGGGCATCGTGGGCTTGCTGCACGACTTCGATTATGAGCGCTGGCCCAACCCGCCAGATCATCCTCTCAAAGGCGCGGAGATCCTGTCCGCGCACGGCTGCCCGGACCACGTGATCTATGCCATCAAGTCGCACGCCGACTATCTGACCGACTGCCCGCGCGTTTCGCAGCTCGACAAGGCTTTATATGCGTGCGACGAGTTGGCGGGCTTCATCACCGCGGTCGCCCGCATCCGGCCGGAGGGCATTCATGGCCTCCAGCCCTCAAGCGTGAAGAAGAAGCTCAAGCAAAAGAGCTTCGCCGCCGCGGTCAATCGAGAGGACATCGACCGCGGCGCGGCCGATCTGGGCGTCGACCTGGACGAGCACATCCAGTTCGTCACGGATGCGATGACCTCGATCGCCGCCGAGCTGGGCCTCAATGGCAGCGCGGAATCGTAGAATCGGCGCGCCTGGCGCCAGCTCAGCCCTGCGCCGCGGCCGGCGTGTACTGCTCGCTCCACGCCAGCAGGTCATCGAGCCCCTTGCGCTCGCAGAAGTCGCCCAGCGCCTCGCCCGCCGCGCGGTCACGCTTGAAGTACGCGAGCAGCGGCACCAGCGTGGACACGATGTCGGCCGCGGGGATCATGTCGCGATAGATGAAGTTCAAGCGGTCTCCCAGCACGCGGCCGCCCACCAGGATCGTGTACTTGCCCGCCGCCTTCCCCACCAGGCCGATGTCGCAGTTGTACGGGCGGGCGCAGCCGTTGGGGCAACCTGTCATGCGCACGGTGAACCGCTCGTCCGAGAGGCCAAGCTGCTCGAGCTCGACTTCCAATTGATCGATGATGCCCGGCAAGGCCCGTTCGCTTTCGGTAATGGCCAGCCCGCACGTGGGCCAGGCGACGCAGGCCATGGACCAGCGGCGGACGGTCGAGATTTCGTCGTGCAGCTTGACTCCGTGTTCGCGCAGGATGGTTTCCAAGCGCGGCCGATCGGCCGGCGCGAGATCGGTGAAAAGAATGCTCTGATGCGGAGTGAGGCGGATGCCGGGCGCGAGCTCGATGCAGATGACGCGTAGCGCCGTTTTGAGCCGCAGCCCCTCCTCGTCGTGAATCCGTCCGTTTTCCACGTTCAGGCCATAGAACAGCCGGCCATCGCCTTGCTCGTGCCAGCCCACGTGGTCGTCGAACCCGTGCACGTCATCGGGATGCGGGTCGGCAAGCGGACGGCCGTAATAGCGTTCTACCTCGGCTTTGAATTTCGGCAGGCCCCAGTTGTGGATCAGGTACTTGAGACGTGCAACTTTTCGGTCCGCGCGATTGCCGTGATCGCGCTGCACTTTTACGATCGCGGTCGCAACGTCAATCGCTTCTTCCGGCTTGATGAAGGCCATCCGCTTGGCGACGGCCGGAAAAGTTTTTTCGGCGCTCGGCGTGACT
>DATJEN010000075.1:0-2020 GCA_035496575.1 Pirellulales bacterium | reverse complement strand
GTGCGGCCCTTAGAACGCTGCTTGTTTCCAGTGGCGCCCATGATCGCTCCTTTTGCATGGCTGGCGGCAGGCGCCGCGATTCTGGTCCGGCTGTGCACGAGCGCCAAAATGCCAAGCGGCGGGCTTGCAATGCCGATTGTTCCCTGAAGTCGCGATTATGACCGAGCCCGAGGCGAGGTTCAATTAATTGCGATCGTTTCCTGCTAGCCGCCGAAAAGCGCAGCACGTCTGGCGCGCGAATGTTCAGGTGCCGTTGCGAGAAAGCGGTGAAGCCCTGGGCCAGGTTCAAACAACTTGGAGGCGCGTTCTGGCGCTAGCAGCCCATTCCAGTTTCGCGACGGTACTGGGGCATGTCGCTGGGCGCTCATTCAACCGCGTCGTTGTTCGCATCACTGGCCACGGTGGACGGCTTGGCGATCTGGTCCGCAGCTAGGGTATGCCCATAGCCGTCGTCCTCGGCGGCCAGCGTGGCATACCAGCCGATCATCATTTCGTGCCAGGTTTGTGGGCCGAATTTGACGGTGTCCGTCGGATCGGGATTCGCGGGGTTGTTTTCCGAGTTGTCGAAGTGCGCCGTGCAGTTAAGCGTCGTGCCCTTGGGCAAGAGCTTGGGTTCGGCCAGCTCGTAGGTGATCTGCCAATTGAAGTCGTAGCGCGGCACATCCAGCAGGATCTCGCTCGTGCCGTCGGGATAGTGCGCCTCGTATCGGAAGCTCTTGCCGCGCAGGTGCATGTGCGGCGACATCCACAGCATGAGCTGGTCCTTGCTGAGCGTCACTTCGCCGCGAACTTCGTGATTGTCGGCGTGCGGCGGGATGACGAACTTGCCGTTGGACGCCCGGCCGCCGTGCAGGCGCCGCTTGACGGTTTGCGGATCGGCGAACACAAAGCCTACGAAGCTCTTGTCCTGTTGCTCCTTTCCGTTGGGCGTGTAATGCATCTGAAACGCGATCTTTGATCCGGCCGGCACGAAGATGGCAATGCCGGGCTTGTAAGTCGTCGCCAGCCGGCCCGGCACGTAGGCCGTCAGCTTGATCGAGCGCAGCTCGCCGTCATCGGCCGGCGCCGCTGCGGCGGCCGGCGGTGCTGCCTCGCCTTCTTCGGAAGCGCGGCGCGAACGCAATTTCGTCCCCGCCGGCAAGGCCGTGGCAATGATGTGATGCACGACCGCGCGATTGCCGGGCCGCACCTCGGCCGCTTGGATCCACTTGTCCTCGGTCCAGCCAGGATCGACCACGAAGTTCTGATAGTCGACCACTCCTTCGGCCGGCACCGTGAACGGTTGGTCCATGTACACGACCTGCTCGGGCTGCGGAATCTGCCAGCCGTCCGTCCAACTGCGGCGCGGCGGAAGATCTTTGGTATCACCTTCAGGGCAGCCATTCTCGACCCACGCGTCAATCAACTGCCTTTCGGCATCGCTCAGACGCGGGTCGTTGGAAAAATGGCCGAAGTCGGGATTGGCCGACCAGGGAGGCATGCGCCCCTCTTTGACGACTTCCCGGATCATCTCGCCCCAGCCCTTCACCTCTTCATAGTCCTGCAGTGCAAACGGCCCGATCTGCCCGGGACGATGGCAGGCCACGCACTTGCTATCGAGCAGGCCGGCGATGTGCTTGGTGTAGGTGATCTCACCCTGTGGCTTCACCTTCGGAGTTCGCCCAATCAGGCAGCCCATGACGGGCGTGGAAGTCTGCGAGACTTCCTTGCCGGCCAAGAGCTCGTCGAGCGCGATTGCCAGATCGCGATTCTTGACCTTGGTCTTGGCGTAGCCCGAGCTCGATCCCTGGCCATACTGATCGTCGACTCGCCCCCGGTAGCGAATCTTGCGATCGCGATCGAGCACGAACACCTCGGGATTGCGCACCACGCCGAACCGATCGGCCACCGCGCCGTCTCGATCTTTCAGTAACGGGAACTTCACTCCGTACTGCCGCGCGAAGGCCGACATGTCCGTCAGCGAATCCTGCTGGTTGGCGTCGATGCCCAGAATGGCCACGTTCTTCGCGGCATACTCATC
>DATJEN010000074.1:0-12375 GCA_035496575.1 Pirellulales bacterium | reverse complement strand
CTTGTCGACAGCCAGCGGCCAGCAAGTGACAGTCAATTTCTCCACGGCCGACGGCACCGCGACCACGACCAACAACGATTACATCGGCCAAAGCGGCGTGGTCACGTTCGCAGCGAATGAAACCAGCAAACTCATTACGGTTGCCGTCAACGGCGATACACGCAACGAAGGAGACGAGACCTTCAATGTGACGCTGAACAGCCCGGCCGGCGCGCTTTTGAGCGGGTCGCAAGGCTCCGCTCAAGGCTTGATCCTCAACGACGACGCGCTGCCAGGTCTCTCGATCGCCAACGTGTCGCAAGCCGAAGGTGACTCCGGCACGACGAACTTCGTATTCCCGGTAACGCTGTCGGCGATCAGCGGACAACAGGTGACGGTCGCCTTCAGCACCGCCGATGGCACGGCGACCACGGCAGGCAACGACTACAACGCCACCAGCGGCACGCTCACGTTTGCTCCCGGCGTGGGCACGCAAAACATCACCGTGCAGGTCAAGGGTGACTTGCTCATCGAGTCCAACGAAACCTTCCTGGTAAACCTGACGTCGCCCACGCTGGCCACGCTCGCGGATGGCCAGGCCACCGGCACGATCCAGAGCGAAGGCAGCGACAACATCACCTTTACGCCTTCGACGATTTCGGGCTTCATGTTTGTCGACGCCGACAACGGGCACGACCGTGACGCGGTCGAAAAAGGCCTGAGCGGCCAGACCGTCAGAATCACCGGCACCTCCTCGGCTTCGGGCGCGGTAGTCAACACCACAACCACCACCGGCAGCAACGGTGCCTACTCGTTTGGCTCGCTCGAGCCAGGCACGTATCAGGTGACGTTCACGCAGCCAACGGGCGGATACTTCCCGGCCACGGCGCAATCAGGGGAGTCGCACGCAACCGTGCTGTCGAACGGCCAGATCGGCTTCAGCGTCACCATTCCCAGCTTGGGAGGCGTGCAATCGACGGAAGATAACGTGTTCGTGCGCGGATTAACCGCCGGAGCTATCTCGCAGCGCGCGTTCGTGGTTTCGAACCAGGGAACCGCGACGACCTCGGCCAGTCCCCAGGCGACCGCTCTCGCGAGCACGCTGTCCGCTACGACCAACAACGATCCCAGCATCACGCAGAATGGCTCCGTGGTCACGATCCACGGCACCAGTGGTGACGACCAGTTCGAAGTCGTGGCCGGCGCCACGTACGTGGTCAAGATCAACGGGATCGAACACCAGTTCAGCTCGGCGAACGTGAGCAAGATCGAGATCGACGGTGGCGGCGGTTACGATACCGCGACCTTGACCGGCTCGAGCGGCGACGACGTGGCCGACTTTGGCCTCCGCTCCGGCACCTTGACCGGCGCCGGCTATGCCGTGAGCCTTTCGAACGTGGCGTCGATCAACGTCAATGGCGGCGGTGGCCACGACACGGCGGCGCTGCACGATACGGCCTTGGTCGATCACCTGAATGCCGATGGAGACAACGTCGAGCTCAGCAACGATTTCGACGACGTGACCTCGCTATTGGCGTTCGCCCAGGTGCAGGCCACGAGCACGACCGGCGCCGACACGGCCCACGTGGGTACGATTGATTTCGCGCTCGAGCGTCTAGGGAACTGGACGCTGGTCTAAGCTCGTCGTCACAACCAGCTAAGAGGGCCATGTTCGCGCAATCGCGAGAACATGGCCCTTTTTATTGGCCTTTTGTCGCTAGTCAACTCGCCTAGAAGTTGTATTCCAGGCCCACGTTCACTCCTTGCAGCCAGATGTCCGAGTCGCGAAACGCGAACGCCGGGAAGGTGAATGGTCCCGAGGTCGCCGGTGGCGGGAACTGGTTGGGATCGAGCCGCGTGTCGATCTGATCGCCTGGCCGCACCACGTTGGTCACGATCAACAGGGTGTATCCGACGTTCAGGCGCCAGCACGCGCCGATGCGGCGATGCAAATTGACGCCGAATTCAGGCAACACGCTGAATTGGCCGCGCTGGAATGTGCCGATGTTTGAGTTCTGCGCCAAAATGCCGCCTCGGCTGGTCACCGGCGCCGTGTCGGGCACCGTCGTGACGGTGGTGCCGTTGATGGTCACCCGCTGCGACATGCCGCCGATAGCCAGTTTGGCCAGCAAATCGAGTCCCCAGCAGCCATTGTCCCATGCAGCGTTCACGCCGAGCTGGCCGCCGTTGAACTGGCTGCGGGTATGGAAGCTATCCAAAATGCCGAACGTCGTGCCGACCGGAATCGTGCTGCCGGTCTGGATCGAGGTGGTGTTGGTCCTGACGGTGAGGTCTTCGTTCATTTGGAAAAAGCGGTAGCCGGCCAGCACGTCAACCCGCCGGCAGCCGTTGTTGCACAGCGATCGCCGGAGGTTGATTTCATTGCCATACACACGGCTGTTGGCCGTGACCGTGACAGCGCCGGTCACGATATTTGGATAGGCCAGTAGGATCGCATCCTGTAGCTGCGTGTCGGTGTTGAAAAACGGGCGGGCCAGAATCGGCGAGCCGTTTGAGCTGGCCGTGAACGAATCGTGCGAGTTTCCTAGAAACAGGAATGTGTCTTCGAGGCCAACCGTGTTGCAGGCATCCAGCCAATAGCCCAGAGTAAATCGGCCGCCGGGCCGGCTTTGCGTGTTGACCCGCTCGTCGCCAAAAAGCACGGTGGCGGCCGGCAAAATGCCGGCAACGTTGGCGGGCGTGTTATCGGGGCTGGTGGTGACCAGTGCCGGCGTGTTGCTGCCCCGCACCCACCATTGGATCCATTCGGCGCGGCCATAGAACCGATGGCAACAACCGCCACAACCGCCGGCCCAGCCGCAGCCGCCATCGCAACAATCACCGCACCCGCCGTAATCGCCGAAGTCGCCTTGGCCACCGGCTTCGTCCCACACCGATCCGCCCTCGTCATAGTTGCCCTGCGGCACGGGCTCGGGCGTAACCGTTTCGGGCTGGCTAACCAGTTGGCCGCGCGTGCGCGTTCGCTTGGCAGGCTCGTTAGCGTCTACGATTGCAGGGCGAGAGCGCGTGCGGCGGGGCGCGGGCTGTTGTTCAACTCGCTCGAGCAACTGAATATCCTTGGGAGCATCCAACTCGTCGGCTTGCGCGAGTCGTCGCGTGCGACGGGGAACGTCCTGTTCGTCATATTCCTCGAGCCGGTTCGCCAGATCGTCGAACGGCGCGGCCGCTGCCGGCGATGAAAGCCACATGGCTGCCAGGGCGGCCAGGATAATCAGGTAACGCATGACCGTGAATCCTTTCACCTGCTGGGCCGCGCCGAACGGGTCCCCGCCCATTCGCACACGCGCCCCTCGCGCAGAAGCTAAACGGGTGCTTCACAGGATTTGTCGGTCAATCGGGTCGTAGCAGTTGAAACGAACTTGCCTGCGGTCCCGGTTTTGCCATTTGGCGAAGCTGCGTAGGACGAGTGGGCGCGAGCCGCCGCCAAACGGCCGCATGCAAGAAGCGTGTGCTAGCAACGCAAGCGCTAGATGAGCTCGGCAATGGGCTCGCCGGACTCGATGTAGAAGCGGGGACGGCCGCGATTGTCGGTGTAGGTGCCGTCCAGCGGCACGCCCATGTGGCGATAGATGGTGGCCGCCAGATCGCCGGGGGTAACCGGTCGCTCTTTAACCTGGCCGCCGTCCCGCTCGCTGGCGCCGATGACTTGTCCATGCCGCAATCCGCCGCCCGCTAGCGTCATCGACATCACGACCGGCCAGTGATCGCGGCCGTCGGAGCTGCCTTGCGTGCCGATCTTGGGCGTGCGACCGAACTCGCCCATCGCGATCACAAGCACGTCGTCGAGCATGCCGCGCTGGCCAAGGTCGTCCACCAGCGTCGTCAGCACGTGATCGAAAACGGGTAGCAGCGGTCGCAAGCCATTCCAGATCCCGCCATACGGCGGGATGTTGTCGCCGTGCGTGTCCCATGTGCCTGAAGAGTTGTGATTGCTGAGATCGATCGTGACAAAGCTCACGCCCGCTTCGACGAGCCGCCGAGCCAGCAGTGCCTGGCGCGCCCAGGCGTGGTCGCCATAGCGCGCCCGGACCCTCTCGGGTTCTGCTTCCAGGTCGAACGCGATTCTCGCGCGCTCGCCCAAAACAATATCCACCGCGCTTTGATCGAATCGCTCGAGCGCCGCCATCGAGCCAGATAAATCCAGATTGCGGCGCAGGCGATCGAATTGCTTGAGCAACGACTGCCGGGTTTGAATGCGGTCTTGATCCAGCCCGCGCGGCAGCCGGAATAGGCTGTTGGCCTGATTGCCGAGAAACGGATCGTATTGCTTGCCCAAGTATCCGCCCCACGCGATGTGATCGCGATCCTGCAGGTTGAGCACCACGCTCGGCGGCATGCTGCGGTTTTGCTGTTGTCGGTGACGGGCGATGATCGAAGCGATGGCCGGATATTTTTCGGCCTCGGGATTGATGCGCGGCTCGGCCGCCAGGTTGGCGGTCTGAAATACCTGGTTGGGCTCGTGGTTGCTCATCCGCGCGTCGACCGAGCGAATGATGGTCATGCGGTCGAGCATGGCCGCTTGCTTAGGCAAGTACTCGCAGATCCGCACGCCCGAGAGCGCCGTGCGGATGGTGCCAAACGGTCCGCGCACTTCGGGCGGCATGTCGGGCTTTACATCCCAGGTGTCGATGTGGCTGGGCCCGCCGGTCATCCACAGCAAAATGACGCTTTTGTGCGCGGGGGACGGCTTGCCTTGCTCGGCGGCCTGGCTGCGAATCCGCAAAACATCGCCCAGCGACAGTCCGGCCATCCCGGCCAGGCCGGCTTTCAGCACGCTGCGGCGGCTTCTGACCAAAAGCCCCTCGCGCGTGCGGGCGTTCAGGCTGGTGAAGGCATGCCGCGGGTGACCACAGGGCGAACGATCGGCGGCGTCAGTCGGTCTCTGGGAGGCCGGTTCCATGACACTGTTCTAATCGGCTCGCACGCCGTATGAAAGCCCGCAACGCGGCCGTTGCACGTGTGGTTTGTGCGACAAACACGGTATTTTGCCGCCTTTGACAATCCGCGCACAAGGCTCGTAGAATGCGGCTCTTTGAGCCGAAGCGCGGACGTGCAGCACCGGAATGGCCAAAGCGACGTATAAGGACGCGGGTGTCGATCTCGAGGTCTACCGCGAGTCGATGTCCCGCCTGCCTCGCCTGCTGCACCGCACCTACAGCCCGCGCGTCATCCCCAACGATGGCGGATTTGCGGGCTTGTTCCAGCTCGACTTCTCGAGCGCGCTTTTTGCCCGCAAGTACGAGGAGCCGGTGCTCGTTTCGTGTACCGACGGCGTGGGCACAAAACTTAAAGTGGCGAGCCTGGCCGGCGTGCATAGCACGGTCGGCATCGACCTGGTGGCGATGAGCGTCAATGACGCGATTTGCTGTGGCGCGGAGCCCTTGTTCTTCCTCGACTATGTGGCCATGTCGCACGACGACTCCGACTTGTTGGAGCAGATCGTGGAAGGCATTTCGGCCGGGTGCCTGGAGGCCGACTGCGCGCTGTTAGGGGGCGAGACGGCGATCATGCCCGACCTGTATGCGCGTGGGGACTACGACCTGGCGGGGTTTTGCGTGGCAGTGGCCGAGCGACGTAAACTGATCGACGGCAGCACAATTTCGCCAGATGACGTGATCTTGGGCCTGGCGGCTAGCGGGCTACACTCGAACGGATTTAGCCTGGCGCGGAAGGTCGTCTTCGAGCTGGCCGGCCTGGCCGCGCAAGATTACGTGGACGAGCTGGGACAAACCGTCGGCCAAGCGCTGCTCGCGCCAACCAGGATCTATGTGCGCGCCGTTCGCCGCGTGTTGAGTTACTATCGGGTCAAGCGCGTGGTGCATGGAATCGCGCATATTACCGGCGGCGGGCTGCACGAGAACCTGGAGCGGATTCTGCCCTCTGGAATTGCGGCGCGCATTGATCGAAGCAGTTGGACGGTCTTGCCCGTCTTTAGCTGGATCGCGCGGCTGGGCGAGGTTGAGCCGGACGAAATGGACCGCGTGTTCAACATGGGCATCGGGCTGGTGTTGATCGTCAGCCCGCATTACGCGCAGAGCATTCGCAATCAGCTTGCCGACAGCGGCATCGAGAGCTGGGTGATTGGCCGGACCGTGGCGGGCGAGCGCGGCGTGGCGTGGTCGGACAAGGCGTGACGCTTGGCTAGCGCGCGGCGGTCAGCTCCGACGCGCTGCCTTTGCCCGCTTGTTCGAGCGCTTCCAGCACGCGCTGCTTCGTGAGCAGGCCATCCAAGAGAATTGGGCTTGCGCCATCGGCCGGAAAGATGGCCAACAGCGGAATCGCGTTGCGATGCAGCGATTCGAGGGTCGACTTGATCTCGGGCGACTCGCGGCTCATGTCGGCCAAAAGGGGCACGATTTCGTGCCGCGCGAGGCTGTCGCGAACTTCGGCCGTTTCGATCGCCACGAATAAATTCACCTTGCAGTTGGCGCACCAGTCGGCCGTGAAATCGACGAGCACGGTCTTGCCCTGCTCGTTCAAGCGGGCCAGCTCCGAGCGCGAGAAATTCTGCCAGGGGATCATCGACTCGTGGGGCGTTAGCCAGGCGAATGCGGCCCACGTAACCAATCCGGCAAAGGCTGCTCCCGCTGTCCACGCCCGCAGCTTGCGGTCGAACGTCTCGACGAGCGAAGTGCGGCCGATCCACCAGCAGCCAGCCCACAGGCCGATCATCATGGCGAAGGTCGGCACCAGGTAGTCGCGGTCCATGAACGAGAAAAAGAACACAATCGTGCCCAGCATGCAGAAGCCCATCATCTGCTTGAACGTGTCCATCCACGCGCCGGGCTTGGGCAGGAAGCGAATCAGTCGTGGGAACGCGCCGATCAACAGATAGGGCGAGCACATGCCCAATCCGATGCAGCCGAAGATGATAAACGTGATGATGGGCGGTTGATTGAGCGTGTAGCCGAACACAGGGCCGAGCGCCGGTCCGCTGCACGGCGTGGCGAGCACCGTGGTGAGCGACCCCTTCACAAAAGCGCCGACCGCGCCTTCGCGCGCGGCGGCTTCGGCCGCTTTGCCCGAGCCCACGAAGCCGGGAATCGGAATCTCCCACACGCCCAAAAAGCTGAGCGCGAACACGAACACGATCGCCACCATAACGACGTTAAACGTCGTGGAGCTGAACTGCTCACCCCAGCCCAGGTTTTCCTCGCGCAGGCCCAGGTTGACGGCCGAGGCCAAAACCGCCAGCACCATGAACACGGCCAGCGTGCCCAGCGAATACCAGATGTTGAGCGCCAAGGTCTGAGCCCGGCTTCGTCCGGCTTGCTCGGCGAAGGAAAGGATCTTGAGGCCAATGACCGGCAGCACGCAGGGCATAAAGTTCAAGACGAACCCGCCCGCCAGGCTGAACAGGATGACCATCGGCAAAGACGCAAATTCCGGCTGGTTGCTGAACACTCGGGTCGCGGAGGCCGAAGCGCGCCCGGCCGACGCGGCGGCGGCTTTGGCTGCCTCGCCGTACTTGGCATCCGAGAACGTCAGTGGCGAGTTCCCTTGTCCCGATTTCGCCGCGACCTCAATCTTGCCGGAGAAACGCGCGGCCCGCGGCAGGTCGCATTGCGACTCCAGGCATGTCTGGTAGCCAATCAGCCCCTCAATCGGGTAAGAGCCTGCCTTGGCGTCAGCAGGGATCGTGATTGGCGTGACCCACGTCACGCGGTTAGCGTGGTATCGCAACGGGGGCGAACCCGGCACCGGCGAGGCCTCGGTGATGACCTTGTCGGTCGTGCGGGACGTTTCGTACTGAAGTCCCGACGTGCTGGTGAGCGCGATCAGGGTGGGCTTGTAGCCCAAGTCCGCGGAGTCGCGGTCTGCCCGCTCATAGACATGCCAATCCTTGGCGGGATCGGCCGTCAGCACCAGCTTCACGGTCGAACCTGGCGCCGCGGTCGCCGGTTCCAACGAGCCATGAAGCGTGGCGTGGATGTTCGGGTGGCTGTAGCTGCCTTTTGAACCCGCCTGCGCGTCCGACGTGTTTGCCGCTACCAAGGCCGTGAACGGAAACTTCGTGGGGCTTAAGCAGCTTTGATCGTTGCACACCTGGATGCGTGCGTGGCCGGCCACTTGGAGATCGGCCCAGTCGACCCCGTCGGAGACTTCGAGCGGCGCCTGCCAGACAACGTGGCCCGTGTGGATCTCGAACAGGTGGTTGTCTTTGACTTCCGTTTCGGCGGGCAGCTTAGGGCGAAATGGGCCAGCCAGCTTCACCTGCGGCGACTCGTCGAGGCGAATTTCCGTGGGCACGGCGAGCACTGGTTTTTGCGTGAGCGCGTAGGCATGCCAAGGCGGCGCGATGTCGGCGGTCACTTCGAGCGTCGCTTCGCGGTCGCCTTGCCGCACGATCGCGGCTGAGACTTTTACGACCGTCTCGGGCGTCACGGGCGCTTCGACGCTCGCCCGAAATGGCTTGCCTGTGATGATGTCGATCTGAGCTTTCGCGGTCGCAAGCGAGACGGCGAGATATGCGGCGGCGAGTCCGAGAGCCCAGCAAAGGCTGCGAGACATGTGTGGCGTGCCCCTTATATCCTTAGTGACAAACCAATTAAGGCTGGCCAAGCATCGATTGTAACGGACGCGGCGAATCAGGGTCAACGCGGACTGGGGTGCGACGGTCACCATCAAAGTTTACGCTTTTTGTCCGGCCGAAGTTTTATTGGCAAGCACCTGCAACCTTGTCAGACACTCGCCGACGCGCGCCAAAACGGCCTGCCGGTCGCGGAATTCCCGCTGCTCGAGGCAAATCCACTCGAGCCACTGCAAGCCAGATAGCAAAACCGCGGTGCGGTCGAACGTTTCTACGAGCGCGAGCTCATTTTCGCCCAAGCGTCGCACTCCCTGGTACGCCAAAAGGCCGAGCTGCCAGTCGTCGCGGTTGTCCACGGCCATGCTTCCCAGCAGTCGGGCGACATCCGTCGCCACGTTGTCGGGGCGCATCGATCCGAAATCGACCAGGCCCGTGACCTGGTCACCTTCGAAAAGCACGTGAGCATGCCAGATGTCGCGCAGGCACGGCTGCAAGCCGACGGCGACTTGCGAAGCGGCCTCGACCGTGGGGAGCAGCTTGCGCGCTGTTTGACAGAAAAGGTCGAGCAGCAATTGGCCGCGCGCCGTAAGCTCCGGCCAGGCGCTACGCGAAAGGGCATCGCGCAACTGCTCGGCCCGGCCGGCCAGTAAGGCCAGCAGGCGCTCGCGACGTTCGGCCAGTCCGGGCGAAACCGCCGGGCCGGGGTCGGGGATCGGGAAACTGGCGGTTGCGTTGTGAAATTCGGCCAAGGTCTTTAGAGCTGCCGTGAGCCGCGCGGGATTCATCCGCTCGCGATAATCGGCCGCGCCGGGCAGCCAGGGGGTCAGCTCCCAAAGATGCCCCTCATGCCAGACGTAGCCGTGGTGATGCCGCGTTTCCAGCGGCAGCGGAGCGCGCCGAAAACCCTCTTGCTGGACGTGCCACAAGACGGCCTGGATGAATTCCAGCCGCTCCTGGTTGGGATGGCCAGCCGGCCATCGCCGCAGACACAAGGGGCCGCGGGGTGAGCGGACGCGCCACAGGCGGGCCCCGCTGAAGCTGTGGGGCGAGCAAATCTCGACAGCCGAAAGCGGCTGGCAGTCCTCTGGATAGAGGCGCAGGATCCGGTCTATGCGGTCTGCCGCCATGGCCATCAATTCGCCCAAATTCCCGATAGGATGCACGACCCTAGCGATCGTCATGTATAATACAATCGCCCCCAGGGACCGCTCGAATCGCATATTTGCGGTGCCGCCGGGCACCCTTCGTCGTTCCTCCCGCTTGCCTTCAATTCGTCTTTGCGCCTCGTTTTGTAGGCTAGCGAGATTAGGCTATATTTGAGGTTGCGCGCCACGCGGATCCTGCGATTTGCGGCGGCGGCACTGCCCTTCTGCTCTCACGGTCACTCCTTCGCAGAGAGAAACCACGATGGATATTCGTTTCACGTCTGTTTTGAGGGCGGCATTTGCTGCCGCAATCTGCTTCGCATTTACGGCCGCGGCGAAGGCTGATGAACCGGCCAAAGAGGCCGCTCCCGCCGCCAGCACGCCGGCGGCCACGCCCGCGGCTGCCGCAACTCCGGCCGAGTCGAAGCCGGCCTCGAAGTTCCCGCCCTATGCCGACGTGGTGAAGGACTTTGAAACGATTGATGGCCTGATTCCCATGAAGCACAAGGGGAATCGCCTGCTCGCGGAGCTCAATAGCAGCCTGCTCAATCGCGATTTCATCGTGTTGATTTCGATCGCCAAGGGCATCGGCCGCAACATGGTGCTGGGCGGTATGAGTTGGAGCTTCGGCGATGACTGGATCTGGCAGTTCCGCAAAGTCGACGACCGCATTCACCTCGTGCGCCGCAACGTGCGCTTCACGGCGGCCAAGGGCGATCCGCAGCAGAAGGCGATCGACCTGGCGTATACGGATAGCGTGCTGTTTAGCCTGCCGATTCTGACGGTCAGCCCCAGCGGTGCGAACGTGGTCGACTTTGGGCCGGTGTTCATGAGCGATCTGCCGCAGATCTCGCTGGTGCTGCCCGGTTTCTCGTTCTCGGAGAACAAATCGACGTGGGCCGCCCACAAGGGTTTTCCAAACAACATCGAACTGGAAGTCGCGGCCACGTATTCGTCGAGCGGCATGCAGTCATTCGATTCCGTGGCCGACAGCCGCGGCGCGACGATCAACGTTCACTACTCGATTAGCGCGATTCCGCAAACCGGCTACCAGCCGCGCTTGGCGGACGACCGGGTCGGCTACTTTTTGACGGCCGTCAAGGATTGGTCGCGCAAGAACGACGACGACCGCTTCGTGCGCTACGTCAATCGTTGGGATTTGCAGAAGGCCGAGTCCTCGGCCGATCTTTCGCCGCCCAAGAAGCCGATCATCTTTTATCTCGAGAAGACGATTCCCTTCGTGTATCGCAAGCCCATTCGCGAAGGTATCGCCGAGTGGAACAAGGCCTTTGAAAAAGCCGGCTTTGCGAACGCCATCGAGGTCCGCCAGCAAGAGGACCGTGACGAGTGGGATCCCGAAGACATTCGCTACAACACGTTTCGCTGGATTACCGCCGGGGCAGGGTTTGCCATGGGCCCGTCGCGCGTGAATCCCAACACGGGCCAAATTCTCGACGCGGACGTCATTTTCGACGCCGACTTCCTGCAATTCTGGAAGCAAGAGTACGAGAACTTCACGCCCGACGCGATCGCGGCCATGACGGGCGGCCCCTTGGATCTCAAGAGCTACCAGGAAGAAGCCAAGAAGCATGCACACGAACATGGCTCGGCTTGCGAGCTGAGCCACGGGCTGGCGCGCGAGTTGGCCTTCGGCTCGGCCGTGTTGCTCACGCGGACCTCGAATCCAGCCGACCGCGAAAAACTGATCACGCAGGGCCTCAAGGAAGTCACCATGCACGAGATCGGGCACACGCTCGGTCTACGGCACAATTTCAAGTCGAGCACGATGCTCTCGATCGAAGAGATCAACGATACGTCGAAGACGAAGGACGTGGGGCTGACGGGCTCGGTGATGGATTATGCTCCCGCCAACCTGATGCCCAAGGACATGCCGCAAGGCGATTACTTTTCAACCACGATCGGACCGTATGACTATTGGGCCATCGAGTATGGCTATAAGCCATTTTCGGGCGGCACCGAAGGAGAGCTGGCTGAGCTCAAGAAGATCGCGGCCCGTGGCGCCGATCCGCAGTTGGCGTATGCGACGGACGAGGACACGCGCGGCATCGATCCCGATCCGCTTTCCAACCGCTATGACTTGAGCAAGGACCCGATTGCCTATGCCAAGTTGCGTGCGCAATTGATCTCCGAGCAATGGCCGAAGGTCGTCGAGGAAACGGCGAAACCCGGCGAAGGTTTCCAAAAAGTGCGGCAGGTGTTTGGGGTGCTGCTGGGCAACCACGGCCGCGCGATGCACTTTGTCTCGCGCTTCGTGGGCGGCGTGTACGTCAGCCGCGCCCACAAGGGGGATGAAAACGGCAAAGCGCCGTTCACGGTGGTCGAGCCGGCCAAGCAGCGCGAAGCCCTGGCACTGGTTGAAGAGCAAGTCTTCAGCGACAAGCCCTTCCAGTTCCCCCCGGCGCTGTATAACCACCTGGCTTCCACGCGCTGGTCGCACTGGGGATCGCAGTTGCCGTTGCGCACCGATTTCCCGGTTCACGACGTCATCAGCATGTGGCAAGACCGCATCTTGCAGCAGTTGCTCTCGCCGCTCACGCTCGATCGTCTGCACGACACCGAACTGGAATTGCCGGCGGATCAGGACGCGCTCACCACGCCGGAGCTTTTGGGCCGCTTGACGAAGGCGATCTTTGCCGAGACCGACAAGATGCCCGAGGGCGACTACACCAACCGCAAGCC
>DATJEN010000073.1:0-59464 GCA_035496575.1 Pirellulales bacterium | reverse complement strand
GCGCATTGATTCTCTGATTGAGCGCAACACGCCGCGCAACTGGTTCGATCGGCTGAAGACGAATGCCGACGAGGCGGGCGTCAACAAATTTCGGCCCAAGCAGGTCAAGTCAGCGCCGTGCCAGCAAATTGTGCGGCTGGGGCGCGACATCGATCTCGGCGTGTTGCCTTGGATTCAAGCGTGGTTGAACGCCGAGCCGTCTCTCGCCGGCGTTCGATTGCTCATTCCGAAATTGGCCGGTGAGGGGCACGACGTGCTCGTCTGTTCGATTTCTCCCATCGATGGCGCGCGACTGCGCGTCACGGACGAAGATCAAGGCGAGATCCAAAGGCGGCTCGCACAGCATCGCGACACCAGCGAGCGCGTGACGGCTGCCTTGCTGGTCGGCGGCGATCCGGCTGCTTCCGCGGCTGCCTACCTTGATATACCGGCCGAAGCCGACCCACTGCATATCGTTGGCCTGGTGCGCGGCAAGAGCTTGGAAGTCGTGAAGTGCCGCACGCATGATTTGGAGGTGCCGGCCGATTGCGAATTGGTGATCGAAGGCTACTTTGAGCTTCGTAACGCTTCCGCGGTGGAACAAAATGGCGACGCGCACTTCATTGACGCGGCTAATCCGTTCCAGGTCACGGCCCTGACACACCGCAGTCACCCCATCGTGCCCGTCACGCTTGAAACGGGCTCGCGTGGCGAATCGGCCGTGCTGTTGCTGCTGCGCGAGCGGATGCTGCTGCCCGCTGTTCGCGCGATAGCCCCGGACGTGGTCGATCTGCACGTGCCGCATTTCGGCGGCGGACGCAGCTATGCCTTTGTGGCTCTGCGAAAGCGTTATCCTCACCAGGCGCGGCAGGTTGCGGCCGCCCTGTGGGGTTCCAACATGCTCCGCCATGCGAGATTCGTGGTCGTCGTCGATGAAACTCACAACGTTCACAATGTCGAGGCGGTGCTTGCCTCAATCAGTCAGAATGTCGTCCCCGAGCGGGACGTGTTCTGGCTCGACGCTCCGGCGCATCCGGCCAACCGTGCGAACACGCTGGGCGGCCTGGCCCGGCATGTGGCCATCGATGCCACCTCGAAAGTGCCGGCCGAAGACACATCCATGCCCGCAAACAGCCCGCAAATAACCGACCAGGTGCGGCAACTCGTCACGGCCCGCTGGCGCGAATATAAGCTGGAAGCCGAGAGCCCCTGAAAGCGGGGCGTCTCGCGGGTATCATGCAGTTGGCGGCAGCTCTGTCGCGGCAACTTCGAGAGGTTCCATGGCGGTCGACAAGTCAGACGCGCGCGTGCGAGGAATGTTTGCGCAGATCGCGCCGCGCTATGACTTTCTAAATCATCTGTTATCGCTCGGCGTCGACGTATATTGGCGGGGGCGCACGGTGGCCAAAGTTCCGCCCGACGGCGACTTGCCGATTCTGGACCTGTGTACCGGCACCGGCGACTTGGCGCTTGCGTATTATCGGGCAGCGGCTGGAAAGCTGCGCGTGGTCGGCGCCGATTTTTGTCACCCGATGCTGGTGATTGGGCGCGGAAAGGCGGCGCAGGCTCAAGCCGAACGACTGGCGTTTGTGGAAGCCGACGCTCAGACACTTCCATTTCCCGCCAACCAGTTTCAGATTGTCTCGGTCGCGTTTGGTTTGCGCAACGTGAGCGACACCGACCGCGGACTGCGCGAGATGCTGCGCGTGTGTCGTCCTGGAGGCCGCATTGCCGTGCTTGAGTTCTCGATGCCCGCCTGGCGGCCGATGCGTGCGTTGTACGGATGGTACTTTCGCCGCGTGCTGCCGCTTGTGGCATCACTGTTTGTGCGGCGGGGCAGGGACGCTTATCACTACCTGCCTGAAAGCGTGTCCGAGTTTCCATCAGGCCAGGCGCTCTTGGATCGGATTCGAGCCGCTGGAGCGAGCCAGGCCACCGCGTTCCCATTGACCTTTGGCATAGCCACCTTGTATGTAGGCGTGAAATGAACGACGCACGTAAATCTGCCGACAAAAGTGTGGTCCTGGCCATCACGGGCGCGAGCGGCGCGATCTATGCGCTGCGGCTCCTGGAAGTGCTGCTCGTGGCCGATCGGCACGTGCACCTTACAATCAGTCCGGCCGCGCGGCTGGTGCTGGCCCACGAGCTCGGTCTGGAGCTTGAGCTCGACAAGCTGGACGCGCGCTTGCTGCTGGTCGCGAAGGATTCACCGGCTCGGAAGAAGATGCCGCCAGCGATTTCCGACGTGCTCAGCGGCTCCGCGGCAGCTTCACATGGCCGCGAAGGAAAACTGACGTATCACCATTATGCCGACCTGGTCGCACCGATCGCGAGCGGCTCATTCTTGACCGATGCCATGGTGATCTGTCCCTGCTCCGGCAGCACGCTGGGGGCGGTCGTGCACGGCACGGGCGAGAATCTGATCCATCGTGCCGCCGACGTGCATCTCAAGGAAAGGCGCCCGCTCGTGTTGGTGCCGCGTGAGACACCGCTGTCGTCGATTCAGTTGGAAAACATGCGACGAGCCGTTGAGGCAGGTGCGATCGTGCTGCCGGCGATGCCTGGGTTTTATCATGGCCCGGCAAGCATTCGCGACCTGGTCGATTTCGTCGTAGCCCGGATTTGCGACCAACTGAACATTGACCACTCGCTGGTTCGGCGGTGGGGAAGCTAGCGATGCTCGGGCAGACGCGGCAATTCTTGGAGATGATCCGCTTCAGCCATACGCTCTTTGCGCTGCCTTTTGCGCTCTTGGCTGCCGTGATGGCTTGGACGGCCGGCGCGCGCGCCACGCCGGCGGTCGACTGGCGCTGGCAGCAGCTTGTGGGAATTGTGATTTGCATGACCATGGCGCGCAGCGCCGCCATGGCGTTCAACCGGCTGGCCGATCGAGAGCTCGACGCGCGCAATCCGCGCACCGCGAGTCGGCATTTGCCTTCCGGTGCCTTGCGCACCTCGAGCGTGGTGGTTTTCGCGGTGTTGTGCTCGGCGGGCTTCGTGGCGGCGACAGCTTTGTTTCTGCCGAATCGATTGCCGCTCTTCCTGTCGCTGCCAGTGCTGGCATTTCTGTTGGGCTATAGCTTCGCCAAGCGGTTCACGGCCGCAGCGCACTTTTGGCTCGGGGCGGCACTTATGCTGGCGCCGATTTCCGCCTGGATCGCGATTCGCGGCGAGCAAGTTCTCGCCGATCCCCTCGATCTGCTGCCGGCCCTGGTGTTGGGTGGCGCCGTGCTCTTGTGGGTCGCCGGGTTCGACATGATCTACGCGTGCCAAGACGTCGAATTCGACCGCGCATCGGGTCTGTTTAGCGTTCCGGCCCGGCTCGGCGTGCCGATGGCCTTGCGCATCGCGGCGGGTTGCCACTTGGGAATGGTGCTGCTCTTGGCCCTGCTGCCAGCCGTGTACCCGTTGGGCTGGATTTACATTTCAGGCGTGATCGCGGTGGCGGCGCTTTTGATTTACGAACATTGGCTGGTTCGGCCCGATGATCTGACTCGCGTGAACATGGCTTTTTTCCAGGTGAATGCCGTGGTCAGCATCGGACTATTTCTTGTCGCCAGCCTGGACTTGTTCAGTTCGCCCAAGCTGATAGGCTAAAATTGTGTGATGGGCCATTTGCCCAATCCTTCCCGACATCCCGCCCGCGCAAACGATGATCCGAGCGACCGAACCCACGCTGAATTCGATTCGTGAGAAAGTCGAGGCCCGCGCGCGTCTATCACTCGAAGATGGCCTGTATCTTTATCGGCCCGACGTGCCGCTCTCGGAAGTTGGCGAGCTTGCCAACTTGGTGCGCGAGCGGAAGAACGGCAATCTAGCCTTCTACAACATCAACACGCACCTGAACCCCACCAACGTGTGCGTGTATCGTTGCGTGTTCTGTGCCTTCCGCTCCGACCTGCGCAGCCCGAAAGGCTACTTAATGTCGGACGAGCAGATCCTTGCGCGGGGGCAGGAGGCGGTCGACTGCGGCGCCACCGAAATGCACATCGTCGGCGGGCTGCACCACCAGATGAAGTACGAATGGTACTTAAATCTGGTGCGCATCCTGCACGAGGCGTATCCGCGATTGCACCTGAAAGCCTGGACGGGGGTCGAGCTCGACTGGTTTTCTCGCATGACCGGCCGGCCGATTCGTTCCGTTTTGGAAGAGATGGTCGAGGCAGGGTTGGGCAGCCTGCCAGGCGGCGGCGCCGAGATCTTCCATCCGGAAGTGCGCGACCAGATCTGCGAACACAAGGCTGACGCCGGCCGCTGGATCGACATTCATCGCACCGCGCACGAGCTGGGAATTCGCTCGAACGCCACCATGCTCTATGGCCACATCGAAAACGCATTCCATCGGGTCGACCACCTCATCCGCTTGCGCGAGCTGCAGGATGAGACCGGCGGATTTCAAACCTTCATCCCGCTGGCTTTCCATCCCGATAACACAGGCTTGAGCCATATCAAAAAGGCCTCGGGCGTGATGGATCTGCGCACCGTGGCGGTCGGCCGCTTAATGCTCGATAACTTCGATCATGTGAAGGCTTATTGGATCATGCTGGGCATCGGCACGGCCCAGACGGCGCTGGCCTATGGGGCCGACGACTTGGATGGCACCGTGCGGCACGAGCTGATCTATCACGACGCGGGCGCGACCACGCCCGAAGTACTGTCGGTCGAAGACATCCGGCGGCTCGTCGTGGAAGCTGGCCGCGAGCCGGTCGAGCGCGACACGCTCTATCATCGCGTGATCCGCGATGGCAACACTTGGCAAACGGCCGAGCTGGTCGAAGCGAATTGAGTCTCGCGACGCAGTGTCGAAGGCCGCAGGTACACGGGTCTCGAGCGAGCGGCCACGACTTTCCGCACTTCGACTGCGGTGATACTCACCGCGATGGCGTCTCCGGCCGATGGCGTTCGATCATCGACTTGAAGTCGCCTAGATTCCACCAATAGGTGGGCTCGGCGAGATCAACCTCGGCCACGGCGATCGTGCCCCACTCCTTGGCCTGCGCCAGTGGACGCCCCTGGCGGTCATAAATCGCGGTAATTGTCCAGTTGTCGCTGACGTCGGTATACGAGCTGCTGACCAGGTACACGTGGTTTTCGCAGGCGCGCGCTTCGGCCAGCAGAGGATTGCAGCCCGCCACCGGCCAGGCGATCACTTCCGCGCCGCCAATCGCGAGCTGTCGAGCCACTTCGGGAAAGAATCCGTCGTAACAAACCATGAGGCCAACCTTGCCGAAACGCGTTCCGAACACCGGATACTCGTGGCCGGGCGCGACGCCCATCTCGATCTCGCCGCGCGGGAGGGTGACCTTGCGATATTTGCCGACGAGCTTGCCGTCTGGCCCTACCAGCACGGCCGTGTTGTAAACCAGATGCTTATCGCGTTCGACCAGTCCGGCCACGATGTACAAATCGTGCTCTTTGGCCAACGAGCCGAAGTACTCGGTGGAAGGACCTGGGATGGGCTCCGCCACGTCGGCATACGTTTTTGGCAATCCCGTCTGCGTCAGCGTTTCACCGAGCACCACCAGGTCGGCCTTTCGTTGCGCCGCCTGACGCACGAAGGGGGCATAGGCAATACAGTTTTCCGCCGGCGTCGAGTTGCCTTTCGGCATGAAGTGCACGGTTGCCAGGCGGACGCGACGGTGCGCGGGTTCGGAGCATGGCTCGAGCTTGACTTCGCTCCATTCCACGCTGCCGCCTGGGCACCATTGCAGCGTGAGCTCGACGACCGCTTGTCGAGCAGCACTTGGAACGCGGTACACGCCAGAAACTTCGGCCCAGCCCTGGATATCGCTTTCGCCATCGGCGGGAAACTCGGCCTCGGCGGGCACGATGCGGCCCTGGCGCAAATGGGTGGTGACCGGCTCATCTCGCGAAACCACACGGCCTTGCTCGTCTTGCCATAAGATCCGCACCGGCGCGCAGCGACGCGCAAGCGGCACGTCCGCCACGCGGCGCAGCACGCTAAAGCGATAGTATCCTCCGCCTGTGATCGAATAAGTTTTTGTCCACGCGCCCTGCAAGCCTTCGCGTCGGTCGGCCGAGATGACAAGCGCACCGCGGCCATGCGGTCCGCCCTCTGTGCGGTAGCTGAAGGCGGGACGTATCTCATCCCGCGGAGATTCGGCGCGCCAGCCCTCGGGAGCTGATGTCGTTTCGTCAGCCAGTCCAGCCCAAACGAGCTCCAGCACGCACAAGGCGAGCAACGCCACGAACGAAATCCAGCGCCGAGCGGTCATTCTGGCTACCTTAAATGGCCCACGCTGCTTCGGCAAGCGCGTGACTATCCGACGTGGCCCAAATCGAGCACGCTGCCGTAACGAGCCAGCGCCATTCGCCGCAGCCGCGCGTGTTCCGGCTTGGCAAGCTCGGGATCCTGCCTGACAAGCTCCAATGCGTCGGCGCGCGCTTCCTCCAACACCTCGACATCCCGCACGAGATCGGCAATTCTCAGAGGTGGCAGCCCATGTTGTTTCGTGCCCAAAAGATCGCCCGGCCCTCGCAGCGCGAAATCCACTTCGGCCAGATAGAATCCGTCCGTCGAGCTCACGAAGGCTTGCAAGCGAGCATCGGCTTCGGTCGTGCGAGCAGCCGTAAAGAGCGTGCAATAACCCACGAATTTGCCGCGGCTGACCCGACCGCGCAGCTGATGCAATTGCGCCAGACCAAATCGTTCCGCGCCTTCGATGGTCATTAACGTCGCATTGGGGACGTCAATGCCCACCTCCACGACCGAGGTGGCCAACAACACCTGCGAGTCCCCCCGGCGAAACGCTTCCATCGCGTCCTGTTTCTCGGCGGGCGACATGCGGCCATGCACGACGCCGATGCGAAAGGCCTCGAGCTCGCCGTTGGCGAGTGACTCGTGCATCGCACTTAAGCTCGCGCGTTCCTCGTTTTCCTCGACCACGGGCGCGATGACGTATGCCTGCCGGCCCTCGGCGATTTTCTTGCGAACAAACTCCCACCAGCGCGGTCGTTCATCGTCCGTCGGCAGATACGTATGTACGTTCTGACGGCCCGGCGGATGGTCGGTCAAAACCGTGACGTCCAAATCACCGAACAAGGTCATGCTGATCGTGCGCGGAATGGGGGTCGCGGTCATCACCAGGTAATGAGGGCTGACGGCCAAACGTTTGAGGGCCGCGCGCTGATGAACCCCGAACTTGTGCTGTTCATCGATGATCACCAGTCCCAGACGAGCGAATGCAATTTCGCCGCTGATCACGGCCTGCGTACCGACGACGATTTGGATCTCGCCCGACGCGATGCTTGCCAGAGTTTCGGCGCGATTCTTTGCAGTTTGTCCGCCCGCCACGAGCCCCAGCCGCGTGTGGCTGCCGGCCAGCAAGCGGTCGAGCGTCTCTAAATGCTGCCGAGCGAGAACTTCGGTGGGGGCCATCAAGACGACCTGAGCGCCACGCGCAACCGCCAGCAGCATGGCATACACGGCCACGATCGTTTTCCCGCTGCCCACGTCGCCTTGCAACAACCGGTGCATCGGCTTGTCGCGGCCCATGTCAGCGATAATCTCTTCGATGGCGCGGTTCTGACCAGGCGTGAGGGCAAATGGCAATAGCCGTCGAATGCGGGAATCGATCTTGGCCGACGGCTCAAGCGCAAAGGCACGACGCGATTCGTGCATCTCATGCCGTTTGAGCGCGAGCGCCAATTGCAGAACAAGCAGCTCCTGATAAACCAGGCGACGCCGCGCTCGAGCGAGCGCCTCATGGTCGGGCGGGAAGTGAATGTGCCGCACCGCCTCAGAAATGGAGGCCAGCGATTTCGCCGCCAGCATGTCCGGGGGAAACACTTCCTCCAAGGCATCCGCACAGCTTTCGAGCGCCCGCTCGACCAGTTGCCGGACATGGCGCTCGGTCAGTCCTTCGGTCAGCGGATAGACGGGCAACAACTGCCCTGCGGGAGGCTCGTCGGTATCGAGCACGCGCACGTTGGGGTGGACCATCTCCCAACGCGTCGAGCGCCGCTTCGGTTTGCCGGATACCAAAACGGTCTGCCCACGATGGTAAACGTCTCGCAGGAAAGGCTGATTGAACCAAACGGCGCGCAGATGGTCGCCGCCCACTCGAACGAGCACGCCCAACACGGAGCGCCCGGCGGCGCGGCTCGAAATCTCGGCCTCTTCGATGGTTCCCGAGACGCTAGCCAGTTGTCCTTCTTCGAACTCCTCGATGGATGACAGCTTGGTCAGGTCGCGATAGTCGCGCGGGAAATAAAACAGCAAGTCGCGGACGGTATGGATTCCCAGCGCGGCCAGGCGCTCGGCGCGCGCGGCGCCGCATCCCTTCAAAAACTGGACGCGTGTGGTTAGCTCGACCGACGGCGCATTCTCGGAGCGGACAGGCATCCCCCAATTGTACCGCCATGGCGCGGGGCGGACTGCCAGCGGCGGTTGGCTGATCCTAGCGTTTCAGAAATTGCTGATACGCGGCCACGGCCAATTCGTCGCAGCGGTCATTTTCCGGATGCCCGCTGTGGCCTGCGACACGCACGTAGCTAAGCTGGTGGCGCGCGATGAGCGCGTCGAGCTCGCGCCACAGATCTTCGTTTTTCACTTCTTTCCACTGCTTGCCCTCGCGGCGACGCCAGCCGTTCGCCTTCCACTTCGGCAGCCATTCCATCAAGCCTTTGCCGACGTAGACGCTATCGGTCATCAGTTTGACTTGCGAGGGGCGTTTCAGCGTTTCCAGCCCACGCACGACCGCGGTGAGCTCCATGCGGTTGTTGGTGGTGGTCTCTTCGCCTCCGAACGCTTCCAGCTCCTTGTTCGAGGCGGGATGCCGCAAAATGAAGGCCCAGCCACCTGGCCCTGGATTGCCACTGCATGCGCCATCCGTGAAGAGTTCGACCAGCGGCAGAGAAGAGCTTGCGGACGGCATGGCGGCTCATGGTAGCCAATTCGCCACAAAAAGGCAGGGGAGGGTGGCGCCGTGGGAGAGCGATCGCGAGTCGAAAGGCTTAGCCAGTGGCGGCCGGCGCTTCGACGCGCGGCAAGTCGCCGCGGCGGGATTTGCCAAGTTCTTCCACCGAGCTCGGCAGCGCCGAATCGATGCGGGGCTGATCCGCGCGCGCGAGCGGCAGGCGCACCGTAAAGGTGCTGCCCTTGCCCAGCTCGCTTTCCAAGAAGATTTCGCCCCCCAGCAACTTGCACAGCTCCTTCACGATCGAAAGGCCCAGGCCCGTGCCTGAGTATTCGCGCGTCATGGCGTTGCCGCCGCCGAGCACGGTTTTGCCCTGGCGAAACTTTTCAAAAATCGCGACCTGGTCCTCTTCGGCGATGCCGACGCCGGTATCCGTCACCTTTAGCAACAGATCGTTGGGCCCGCCGAGCTGCGCGCTGACGATGATCCGGCCCCCCTCCGGCGTGAACTTGATCGCGTTCGAAAGCAGGTTGTTCAAGATCTGCTGCACTTTCGCCTGATCCTGGAACATGTCCGGCAAGTCCGGATCGATCTCCGTTTCGAGGTCGATGTTTTTGCGCTCGGTGAGCGGCCGTGCCATGTCGCACTGGGCCGTAATCACTTGGGCAATCCGGAAGTCGGAAAGGCGGACCTCCATCTTGCCGCTTTCGATCTTCGCCAGGTCCAAAATGTCGTTGATCATCTCCAGCAGCACTTTGCCGGAGGTCTGAATGTTGCGCACGTACCGCTTTTGCTTCTCGTCCAGCGAGGCGATCGACTCGAGCACGTCGCTAAAACCGATAATCGCGTTGAGGGGCGTACGCAATTCGTGGCTCATGGTGGCCAAGAAGTCGCTCTTCAGGCGGTTCATCTCATACAGACGCATGTTGGCCTGCGCCAGCTCGTCGACCTTCACGTTCAAGTTGTCATTGACGTGCTTCAGTTCTTCCTGATTGGTGGCCAGTTGACGCAACATGCGGTTAAACGCGGTCGCCAGGCGCTCGAACTCGTCGCCCGTATGCAGCTCGGCACGTAGCGAGAGGTCGCCCCGGGTAATCTGGTCGCTCACGTCGCGCAAGTGGGCGAGCGGCTTGACGATCACGTAGCGCACGATCAAGTACGAGGCCGAGATGGCCAAGAAAGTCGTCATGATGGCTGTACCCAGCAACACGGCGTTGTTAAGGTTCAGCGCATACTGCGTCTTGTCGTCCGGCAGGCAAACTTTCGCGACCGACACCAGGTCGCCAATCTCCTGCGGTGGCATTCCATCCGCCAAGGCCAGGCTGCCCAGGCTGGCGTGACAGACCACGCAGCCGTTCTTCGTGATGCGAATGGGCGTATAAAACTGGTATTCGCGCTTGCCATTCACGACGTCGCGCCGCTCGCGGTATTCGTGCGCGGCTAGCTCCTCGAAAAACTCTCGATCGGGCACTCGGCCGTCTTCGGGTCGGGCGGTGCGGCGAAATTGCTTGATGACGTCCCACTCGAATTCGTCTCGCGGCGCATTGGGGCCCTCTTGCACGGGACGAATGAATTCCCAGCGGTATTCGCGGCTGGCGAGACCCTGCTTCAAATCGTCTAAAAGCACGATGAAATCGGGGTCTTGCACCTTGGTGTGGTGCATCAGAATGACCGTTTCCACGAGGCTGCGCGCGGTCTCGCGGCTCGACTCGTACACGATCTTCTCGGTGCTCTTGCCGTACCACCAGAAGCTGCCGGCGATCAAAATCAGCAACGAGAATCCGAACAACGTGAGAAACTTGCGCTCAAGGCTCGTCTCGCCGAGGACTCGTTTGAGCGAACGATACGACATGCGCCGTCTCGCGGCAAAGAAGGGATTTGTGTCTAGCACAACGTTGGTCGGGAACGGATCGGCGTCAGGACCACGCCCGGTCAGCTCGCGCCAGCTTCTCTATTTTATGACGGACGGATGACAAACTCCAAGGGGAATGTTGCCGTCAATCGGCCAGTCGGCCGCACGCCTACAGCATGTCGATCGGGTCGACGTCGGCGATCCACTGGATGTCGTCGGGCGGTTTTAGCATGGCGGTCTCCTCGCGAATGGCTCGGCGCAGTTGCCGCGAGTCCGAACTTTGCAACTGGATTTGGAAGCGAAAATTGCCGCGAATCTTCGCGATGGGGGCAGGCGCCGGACCCAGCACCCGCGACGGCGATGGGACTTTTTCGAGCCTCTGCTTTAACCGTCGCGCGATCTCGCCCGCGAACTCGCCGGTCGCCACTTCTCCGCGTCCGCGCACGACCAGGCGGATCATCGCACCGTAAGGCGGATAGCCGAGCGATTCTCGGACCGGCAGCTCCTGGCTTGCAAATAGCTGATAATCGTGCCGCACGGCGGCCACGATCGCTGGATGCTCCGGCGAAAAAGTTTGCACCAACACGCGCCCCCCGCGTTCTCCGCGACCGGTGCGTCCCGCAACTTGAGTCACCAACTGAAACGTGCGCTCGGCGGCGCGAAAATCCGGAAAGTGCAACGCGGTGTCCGCGTTGATGACACCCACGAGCGTCACGTTTGGAAAATCCAGTCCCTTGGCGATCATCTGCGTGCCGACCAGAATTCGCACCGCGCCATCGCGAAATTTCGCCAAGGCCCGCTCGTGGCTGCCAGGCTTGCGCATGGTGTCGGTGTCCATGCGAAGGCAGGCGTAGTTCGGGAACCGCGCGTTGACCTCCGCTTCCAGTCGCTCGGTGCCCACTCCGCGATAGTGAATGCCTTCGAACCCGCACTGAGGGCACTGGCGCGGGGCGCGCTCCTGGTAGTCGCAGTAGTGGCAGACGGCCTGTGCCACCTGCAAGTGATGGGTGAGGGCAATCGCACAATGCGGACAGCGCAGCACCAGGCCACATGCGGGACACTGGATATGTGTCGAATAGCCACGGCGATTAAGCAGCAAGATGACCTGCCCGTCGTCCTGGAGCGATTCTTCCATGGCGAGCCGCAATTGGCGACTGATCGCGCCTCGCCCGCGGCGGTCGGACTGATCCAAACGCAAGTCGATCGTTCCGACCGCGGGCAGGGGCCGATCCAGGACTCGCTTTGGCAAGGAGGCGAGCTCGTAGGTTCCCGCGAGCGCTCGCTGCCAACTTTCGAGCGATGGCGTGGCCGAGCCCAGCACCAGCGGAATTCGCTCGGCTCGGCTCCGCTCGAGCGCTACGTCGCGGGCGTGATAGCGCGGGGCCGAATCCTGTTTGAAAGATGTCTCGTGCTCCTCGTCCAGGACGATCAATCCCAGATTGGGCGTGGGCGCAAAGACGGCGCTGCGAGCGCCCACCACCACGGAAACGCTAGCCGAAGCGATCTGATCCCATTGCCGGCGCCGCTCCGCATCCGATTGGTGACTGTGCAAGACCGCCACCGCGCCAAAACGCGAGCGGAAGCGCGCTTCGGTCTGCGGGGTCAGGCTGATCTCCGGCACCAGCACGATTGCCTGCCGCCCGAAGCGCAGCACCTGCTCGATGACTTGGATGTAGACCTCGGTTTTGCCGCTGCCGGTGACGCCATGCATCAAAACGGCGCGGTGCTCGCGACTGTCCAGGGCCGACAGAATGGCGCCCAGGGCTCGCTCTTGGTCGGTGTTGAGCGTCAGATGCTCTTCGCGCCCGTGAGCCTCGGGCGGCGCCGCGGCCTGCGCATCAAATCGGGCGGAATGGATCGCCAGCAGCCCCTTGGCCACCATGGAACGAATGGGCCTCGTGCCGCAACTGGCGGCTTTGGCGAGCTGCTGAATCGGCATCGGTTCACCGCGCCCGGCCAGCCGCTCCATGACGCGTTTTTGCGTCGCGGTGAGTCTCAGGCGCGTTAAACGAGCATGGACATGGCTCGGCAGCGATACAAAATGCGTGTTACGCGTGCCGGCCTGTACTCGCACGCCGCCAGGCACGACGCTTTCGAGCACCTGTCCCCAGGAGCACAAATAGTATTCGGCCATCCACTCGGTCAGTTGCAGCATCGAGGCGCTCAAAAGCGGCCGCGCGTCGACGACGCTCTCGATGGCTTTCAAATGGCCCGGCGGTTGCGAGTTGACCACGCGAACGCAATAACCGAGCGCCAACCGCCCGCTTTTGCCCAAGGGTGCTCGCACCCTGTGTCCCGGGCCAACGTGTCCGCGCAGCGCGTCGGGCACCAGGTAGTCAAATGGGTCTTGAGGTCCGCGAGCAAACACAATGGTCGCCACCAGTTGTTCGCCCGCATCATCGAGCTCCCACGGGGCGGGCTTCAAATCGAACAGGCTCTGTTGCTCGCGCTTCATATTCCCTAATGTATGCTGCGTTCGGCCCGCTGGCGCGGGGGGTGACGCTTCGACAGCGAGCGCGCGGTCGAACGATATAAGGTGATCCGATGCGGTTGGGAATCTTCGGCGGCAGCTTTAATCCGGTGCATTACGGCCACTTGTTGTTGGCCGAGTCGTGCCGCGAGCAGCTTGGCCTGGAGCAGGTGTGGTTTGTGCCCGCTGCGATTCCGCCGCACAAGAAAGAGGCCGATCTGGCGCCCGCCGCGGCGCGGCTGGATATGCTCGAACTGGCCATCGGCGGGCACACGGCCTTTGCGATCTCGCGATATGAGATCGACCGCGGCGGGGTGAATTATACGGCCGAGACCTTGGCGCATTTCCACCAGGAAGATCCCTCGCGCGAAATGTACTTGTTGCTGGGAGCCGATTCGCTGGTCGATCTTCCGAACTGGAAGGATCCCCACATCATCTGTCAGCTCAGCACGCCCATCGCCGTCGAGCGCAGTCTGGGCTCTGCCGACGACAAAGACGACGCACCGCCCGACGTCAGCGTGCTTGAACCCTGGGTCTCGCCCGAGCGGCTGGCCCAAATTCAAAGCCACCAGGTGCGCATGCCGCGCATCGACTTGAGCGCTCGCGACATTCGCGGCCGGGTCGCCGCCGGTGAAAGCATCCGCTATCGGACGCCCCGGGCGGTCGAGAAATATATCGAGGCACATGGCCTCTATCGAGCAAAATAGAGGATGCTAGGCAGCGTGGGGCAACTTTGGCGCTGCCGGATCAGGCAGCGTGCTGCCAGCAGGCATTTGCGCCAGGGCGCCTAACACCAGGTTTAGCTGCTCGGTCGGGCTTTGCGCCAGGTCGAGGAACAACCACTTGCGACCTTTGAACTCGCAAGCACCGGCGGTCGCTCCGCCAAGCCAGTCTTGCCGCACAATGAAGCCGGCCGCCGTGGCCCGGGCGATGGCTTGTTCCAGCATTTCGACGGTATGCATGTGCGTGTTCCTCGCGAGATAACAACGGCCCAGCCGCACTCGGCTGCTGTCAGGGGGGCGGGATTGTAGCGGCTTGCCCTATAGTTGGCCAGCCAAAGTCGACGATACCCAGGTGTGTCAAATCTGGACCGCCACAAGGCTTAAGCACGAAGCGAGCTAAGCGGGGCAAGTGCAGCCTGCTGGGGCAACTGCGTCGCGCCCACGCATCGGGCCAAGCTGGTCAAAGCGGCTATCAATCTCGGAGCGTCTGCCCGCATGTCCGCAAGTCCCCCGCCAGCCCCGAGCCTTGAGGAGCAGGTCCGCCTGCTCAAGGCACAGCTCGAGCAATCGCAGAAACTGACGGCGCTGGGCGAGCTGGTAAGCACAACGACGCACGAATTCAACAACGTGCTCATGACGATCCTGAACTACGCCAAGATGGGACAGCGGCACAAGGACGAGGCCACTCGCGACAAGGCGTTCGAAAAAATCCTCAACGCCGGCCAGCGAGCCGCCAGAATTACCAACGGCATCCTCGGCTTTGCGCGCAATCGACCTGCCGGGATGGAGCCGACGGACCTGGTCAAGCTGTTGGACGACTCGCTCTTGTTGCTGGAGCGCGAGATGTCCAAATACCGCGTCGTGGTCGACAAGCAGTTTCAGCCGGTGCCCCCGGCGCTGGCCAATGCGAACCAGATTCAGCAGGTCGTCATGAACTTGCTGGTCAATGCGCGGCAGGCCATGCCCTCGGGCGGGCACATCACGCTCCGCCTCGCGCACGATCGTGCGAACGCAACGGTTGATCTGAGCATCCGCGATACGGGCACGGGAATTGCGCCCGACAAACTGCCGCGTATCTTCGACCGCTACTTCACCACCAAGAGCGGTCCCGACGCGAGCGGCAAGGGCGGCACCGGCCTAGGGCTTTCGTATTGCCGCGACGTGATCGAAGCCCACCACGGGCGAATTCGCGTCGAGAGCACGCTGGGCAAGGGCACGGCGTTTACGATCAAGTTGCCGGAAGCCAAAGTTGCCGCCCCGGCGACATCGACGATCTCAAGCGTCGCGCCGCAGCCGGCAAACCGCTAAACGGTCGAGCGCGGGACTGGTTTATAAAGGGCTCGCTGCGGCGGGCACGGCGGCAGGCACACAGTTGAGCCGCGCTTGAATTTCGGCCAGCATTTGTTGCTCGAGCGCGGCATCGCGTCCCAGGTCGATCCAGCCCAAGGTAGGCTGCCGACCGGCGGTGGGATTCGCGACCCTGCGCAAGGCGTCGTCGTTTCGCAACGCTTGTGAATTGGCGACCGACACCGCGCCAGTCTCCGGGCGGGGCACGTCCTCGAGTTCCTTCTTGACTATTACTTCGACCAGGAAGCCACCCTCGGTCGGAATGACGCGCACGAGCCCAATGCGGCGAATCGACTGCAGGGTACTCTCCCAACGCTCGTACGGCGTGACCGTGTCGTTATTCCATGGCTCGAAAATGGTTGAACCACTGCGGGGGTACGTATCAAGGCGGCCCTCCGTCAGCAGATCACCGACCAGTTTGACGCGCTCCTCTCGTTCAATGCGGAAGTAGTCATCAACCACATCCACCACCTGGTCCCAAACCAGGTCGCGGTCGAGGTTCGAAACGACGACCGGATTTCCTTCCGGCATGGGCAGCGGCACGAGCCCGATTTTGGGCGGCATGTAACTTGAGGCGCTCCAAGGCCCATTGCATCCGGCGGCCACTAGCGCGCATAAAGCCACCGCCAAGCGCACCCTAGCGCGCAAAAAATCGGCACAGCTAGCCGGAGCAGTCGGCATCGAGCTCATCGAAGGAAGTGATCGGGAGAAATGGGGCGGAAGTGTGACCAAAACCTCGTCCCAGGACAAGTCCAAGCTGGCAGGCCAGTGAGCCAGCTCGGCGGCGCGCCGCTAGCACCACCGGCGCAAGCAAAAGGCCGGACCCGACGAATCGGACCCGGCCTTGGTTAATCAGGTTCGGCGGTCGCTCTTACCAGCAGCCCGCGTCGATGCCCAGCCGCATCTTAAGTTGCTCGAACTGCTCGCGGTAATACTCGCTGGACGAATGGACGTGTTCGGCCTCGGTGATGAACTTGATCTGGTCGTTGCAGCCCACGTTGCGGTGAGCAAAGATTGCCTCGTATTCCGCGAGCTGCGATCCGTACACGATGAGCAGCTTGTGCTCGTCGAACTGCACCTCCTGCGGAATGCCGGGGTTCAAGACCGCAATGCCGGTGCAGCCGTCATTGACCAAGAGATCCTCAAAGTCCCACAGGATGCTCTTGAGCACCGGCAGGTCGATGTGCTCACGGTACAGGTCCACGTGCCCGGTGGCCTCGCGATCGTGGCTGGTTTCAAGGACCACGTCCACTTCGGTCCCCAACGGATCGAGAACGTCCATGAACACGTCGAACAGATGTTCCTTGGAGGCGGCGCCCATCAGGACCGGCACCGTGGTTTTGTTCGTTTCGTCCCGATAGACGTCGTGCCGGTAGCCCTGGCACGGAATGATTTGCAGGTCAAACGAAGGGCGCACCGCCCCGCTCAGCACGAAGCTGCCATAGCGCGTGACGCTCAAATGCGCTTCGAGCTGTTCGCTGGTCAATCGGTCGAAGCTGCTCGTCGCGTGCGCGGGCACCGCGTCCCGAAACACGTTCGGAAAAAACTTCTTGAGGAAACCCATGTCGCCCCTCTATCCAAAGCTTCTTTCTCGCCGTTAGAAGCAGCCTGGGCCGCTCCACAACGAAATCTTAGGTCACGATGCGAGAAAAGTTTTGAATCGAGAGAACGATTTGAGGCAATCATCCTGAACCGGCGAGATAACCGTAAATGTCGCGAAACAGGGTTGGTGCTGGCCGGCCGTTTTCCCGACAAATTTGGCGATTGCCGCCCGATTTTGCGATCTGGGCAGGCGCTGCGGGCCGTGAAGGTCCAGGGCGGGGGTCCGATCGCCAAATGGACTGGAAGGCCCTCTAGCAGCTCCCATAAAATGAGCTAGTGCCCGCTTGCGAAAGACGGCGGGCAACTCCCATCTTTTCGGTGCAGATTCCCCCGCCAGCTTGGAGGCTGATTTGACCCCTAGCGGTAGCCGCTTCGAACCGCGCCGGTCAGGGCCACTCCTTGCAGCAACGTTGCCGCTGCTCCTGATGGCCTGCTTGTGGACGGCGCCAGGATGCCAATCCAACAGTGCCGCCGAGAATCCGCCCGGGCAGGAGGTCTGGGAAGCCTATTACCTGCAGGGCGCGAAGGTCGGTTACGGCAGCACCATGATCCGGCCGGCCCAGCGGCGCGGCACGTCGGGCAAGGAGTTCGATTCCAACACGCACCTGGCGATCTCTCGATTCGGCCAGCGCGTCGAACAAACTGTCGCGATGTCCTGCTTCGAGAACGACGCGGGCGATCTGTTGGAATTCAAGACCTCGATCGATTCAGGCCCGGAGCCCACCGTGGTTAGCGGGCGCGTCGAAGGGCAAGAATTGGTTATGGAGGTGCAGACCAAAGGGCGCACGCAAAGTTTCCGATCGCCCTTGCAGCCCGGTACAGGCGGATTCCAGGCGATCGAGCGATCGTTGGAAACCAGGCCGATGCAGCCCGGCGAAAAACGGGCCTTGCGCATGCTGGTGCCACTGATCAACCAGGTGGCGGAGGTCGAGATTGAAGCGAAATCGCTGGAGAGCACGCGCCTCTTGGGCAGCGAGGCCAGGCTGCTAAGGATCGAAAGCGTCGCACGACTGCCGGACGGGCAGACACTCAACTCGACCTTGTGGGCCGACTCAAACGGAAAGAGCATCAAGACGCGTATCGAAACCCTCGATCAAGAGTCCTTCCGCACCACGCGCGACGTCGCCACTTCCGAAAGTTCGCCGGCTCAATTTGATTTGGGTTCCGACTTGATCGTCAAAGTCGACCCACCGCTCGCGAACCCGCACGCGACCCGACGAGTTCGCTATCTCGTTGAGCTTGCGTCCGGCGATCCGCTCAAGGTTTTTCCGCAGGGCCCGACCCAGGAAGTACGGAAGGTCGGAGAGCATGCCGCCGAAGTCACGGTGCGCAGCCTTCGCCCGGCCGATTTGCCGGATGGCGGCTCCAAAGCCAGAGCGCCGACCGCATTTTTGGCGGCCAATAGCGTTTTGCAGATCGATGACCCGCGAATTCAAAGCATGGCCAAGGAAGCGGCCGGCCAAGAACCGGACCCCGTGCGCGTGGCGCTCGCGCTCGAAGCCTACGTGCATCGGGCCATGACGCAGCGCAACTTTTGCCAGGCCTTCTCCACGGCCGCCGAAGTGGCCGAAACGCGCGAGGGGGATTGCACGGAACACTCCGTGCTCTTGGCCGCGCTGGCCCGCGCCCGCGGAATCGGCTCACGGGTGGCGATCGGCCTAGTGTACGTGGAGAGCGCGGGCGGTTTTGGCTTTCACATGTGGACCGAGATGTTCCTCGCTGGGCAGTGGGTTCCCTTGGACGCCACGCTGGGGCAAAGTGGCATCGGCGCGGCCCACTTGAAGCTCGGCGACTCCGATCTGGAAGGCGCTTCGGCTTATAGCAGCTTCTTGCCGGTCGCGCAAGTCGCCGGCCAGTTGAAGATTAAAGTGCTGGCGGCCGAGTAGACTCGCGCTGGCCGCCGCGCTCACTCCGGCAGGTGAAAGTCGGCAATCCACAATTGGCTCGAGTGATCTGCCGTGCGATTGCTGGTCCACATGACTTGCTTCCCGTCGGGCGAGAACACCGGAAGCACGTCGGCCGCTGGGTTATCCGTCAGACGAGTGATCGGGCCGGGCGCGATCTTGCCATCCTTCTCCTCGTACTTCATCAACCACAGGTCGTAGTTGGGCCGGGCATTGGGATCGGAGTGATCGGCGCCGGTCCAAATGATGTAGGGCCTGGTGGGGTGCCAATACGGTGCCCAGTTCACGCCGATGTTGTCGGTCAGCGGCGTATCGTTCTTGCCGTCAATCCCGATCACGTGAATCTGCAGCATCTCGGACCGTTTGCGGTCGGTGCGATAAACCACCCACTTGCCATCCGGCGAAATGAACGGGCCGCCGTCGTAGCCGGGCTGGTTGGTCAACTGGCGGACCCCGCTGCCGTCGGCATTCATCACATACAGATCGGGGTCGCCATCCCGGCTGCTGCAAAACGCGATTAGCTTGCCATCGGGCGAATAGGCCCCTTCGGCGTCATAACCGGGGGCATCGGTCAGTTGCCGCAGGTTCTTGCCGTCGAGATCGGCTTCGAAGATGTCGCTGTAGGGGTCAAAGTCCCACTGGTAGCGGCGCCGACGACCGCTGGCCGCATCGTCGGCTTGCTGCTTGCGCTCCTGTTCTTCGGTCATGGAGAGATTGGGATCGAGGTGGCTCGAAGCAAAGATGATCTTCTTGCCATCCGGCGAAAAATAACTGCACGTCGTGCGGCCACGCCCCGTGCTCACGAGCTCGGGCGCGGATCCCGGCGCCAAAGCTTGTTTGTAAATCTGGTAGAACGGATATCCCCGTGGAACCGCCTGGTAGATGATCGTGCGGCCATCGGGACTGAAATAGCCCTCGCCTGCCTTCACGAAACCCGAGGTCACCTGCCGCAGATTCGAGAAATACTTAGGCTCGATCGATTCGGCTCGTGTTATCGACGCGGCAACAAGGCTACATGCGAAACCAATCGCAAGGATGTTCGTGGACTTCAAGACAGCGAACTCCTGGTCGAAGAGGGGGAGAGGAACGCAGCGATCGGTGGGATCTTTCGGCGAGACAGGCGAGAAATTGCAGCTTCTTGCTGGTGTCCATTATAACAACCGCGGGGCACGTTCAGGCATGACGCGGCGGCTGTAATTTCAAGTGCATGATGAAAATCTATACGAAAACAGGCGACCGCGGAGATACGGGGCTGTTCGGCGGACCGCGCGTGGCGAAGGATGCTCCGCGGATCGAAGCGTATGGCGCCGTCGACGAGCTCAACAGCGCTTTGGGCGTTGCCCGCTCACAGAAACTCCCGCCAGAAATCGACTCGCTCGTCGCCCGGATTCAAAACGATCTGTTCTCGGTCGGCGCAGAGCTGGCGACGCCGTCGGCGGGCGGGCGTCCAACGCCGCACGTGGCCGATTCGGACATCGCGGCCCTCGAGCAAGCGATCGACGGTTACCAGGGGCAACTCGAGCCTCTGCGGCAGTTCATCCTGCCTGGTGGTTGTGCCGCGGCGGCACAACTTCACCTTGCGCGAACCGTGTGCCGCCGCGCCGAGCGCCGGTTAGTGACCCTCATGCGGCAGCCCGACGAGCACGTGGCCTCCGAACCGTTGATCTACTTGAACCGACTCAGCGACCTTTTATTCGTCCTGGCGCGAATCGCCAACAAGACGGCCGGGGTTTCCGACGTGCCTTGGCAGAAGCCGGGCTAGTCTTTACGCCCGTTGGCGCCACCGCTAGTCTGAGAAGGCCTTCGCCGCCACGAACGGAGCCAGGCAACCGCGCAGCAATTCTCGGCCCGGAGAGTCGTCGATGAAAAAAGTCGAAGCGATTATTCGGGTTTTCAAACTCGAGGACGTCAAGAACGGATTATCGGCACAGAACGTGCGCGGAATGACCATCACCGACGTGCGGGGCTTTGGGCGACAGCGGGGACACACCGAGATGTACCGCGGCACCGAGTACAAGGTGGAGTTCGTGCCCAAGGTGAAGGTCGAAGTGGCGGTGCCTGACGACAGCTTGCAGGCCGTGCTCGACACGATTCTGCGCACCGCCCAAACCGGCCAGATCGGCGACGGCAAGATTTTTGTCTCCGAGCTGCGCAACACGATTCGCATTCGTACTGGAGAAACGGGAGAGCAGGCTATCTAAAGCCACAGGCGGCGGCACAGTATGCTGGGAGTAAGGCATCTCCACGCGACACCGCCCCTTTCGCGCACGTTCGCATGAGCACGACCCCCGTTTTTCGAGATTCGCTCTTGCAGGCGCGCGAGCGGCTTGTCCAGGGGCGCGAAACCATTCGTGCCCAACACGCGGCGGGGTCGCCCGGCATTCAGGTCTCGGCACGACTCACCGAGCTTTTGGACACGATCGTCCTCGAGTTGTACGAGGCGGCGCTGGCCGACCTGTGGCCGGAAGACGCCAGCGCTTGCCGCGCGCAGGTGGCCCTGGTCGCGCATGGCGGATTCGGCCGCCGCGACGTGGCGCCCTTTTCGGACGTCGATCTGATGATCCTGCACCAGCCAGGCGCCGAAAACCTGGTCGTACCGTTGGCCAGCCGATTGTTGCGCGACCTGTCGGATGCACGTTTCGAAGTCGGACAAAGCGTGCGAACCCCGGCCCAGGCTTGCACGCTCGCGGGCCAGGACGTCGCGATTTGCACTTCGCTGATGGAGGCCAGGTTTCTGGCCGGCAGCGAGAAGCTGTTTGCCAGCTTCACGGAAAAATTTCAGCATCGCACCACAGCCCGCTACAAGTCCTTGTTCCCCGAGATCGTCGCCGCGCGACGCAAAGAGCGGGCGCAGTTCGGCGAAACCGTGTACTTGCTGGAGCCCAACATCAAGCGCACGCGGGGAGGGTTGCGCGATCTGCAGTTGCTGCGCTGGCTAGGATTCTCGCGACATGGAGTGGCCGATCCGGACGCGCTCGAACTGCTGGGCGTCATCAGCAAGGACGATCAACGCGTATTGCGCGATGCGGCCGAGTTCTTGCTGCGACTGCGCAACGAGCTGCACTTTCACGCCGAGAAGCCCAACGACGTTCTCGATCGGGCCGAGCAACTCCGGCTTGCCCCGCTGTATGGGTTTGAGGGCACCGACGGCATCCTGCCCGTCGAGCAGTTCATGAGCGAATACTTTCGCCACACGCGGGCCGTGCGGAGCATTGTGAGCAATTTCGTGGCCAACGCGCGGCCGGGCAACGTGTGGGGCGGGATTTTGGGGACCATTTTCAGCCACCAGGTGCAGGGGGACTATCGAATTACGCCCACGCAGGTCGTGGCCACGAAGAGCGGTCTGGCGAAGCTCAAGCAAAGCCCAAGCGAGGTGTTGAGGCTTTGCGAACTGGCGAACTTGCACGACAAGCGCATCGAACCTGCCACGTGGGAAACGGTGCGCGCGGCCGTGCCCAAGCAGAACAGCGATATCGACCCTGCCACCACGCGGCAGTTTTTGTCCCTCATCTCGCAGCCCGGCAGGCTGGGCGAGTTGTTGCGGCGGCTGCACGAGCTGGGCGTCTTGGAAAAGATCATTCCGGCGTTTTCCCACGCCCGCTGCTTGCTGCAATTCAACGCCTATCACAAGTACACCGTCGACGAGCACTGCATTTTGGCCGTGGAAAGGGCCACTGATTTTGTGACTGACCCCGGGCTGCTGGGCCGCGTCTATCAGGGAATCAAACAAAAGCGAACGCTGCACCTGGCACTGCTGCTGCACGATCTTGGCAAAGGCTTTCCAGAGGACCACAGCGAGGTCGGGCTGCGCATCGCCGAGGAGACGGCGGCACGCTTGCGGTTGCCACTGCGCGAAGCCGAAACGGTCAAGTTTTTAGTGCACAAGCACCTGTTGATGTCGCACCTGGCTTTCCGGCGCGACACGGGCGACGACGAGATGGTGGTTCGCTTCGCGGTCGAGGTCGGTTCGCCCGAGGTGCTGGACATGCTGTTCGTGGTCACGGCCGCTGACTTCGCGGCGGTGGGACCCGGCGTGTGGAACGGCTGGAAGGCCGAAGTGCTCAGCGACCTCTACCGCCGGGCGATGCAGCACCTGGGCGGCGATGCACCGTCCACGGCCTCCAGCGAGCGCGTGGAGCGCGTTCGCTCGTTGTTGCGGTCGCAATTGGCGCACGATGCCGATCTGCAGTGGTATGCCCGACAGATCGACGCCTTGCCCGGCGCCTACGCATGCGGCTCACCACCGGAGCGAATCGTGGCCGAGTTGCGCGATCTGCACAGCCTGTCGCACGGCGATGCGCACGCGCGCGGCCGCTATCTGCCGGAAAGCCAGACACTCGAGTTCGTGGTCGGCACCCAGGAGCAGATCGCGCCGGGCGTTTTCCACCGGCTGACCGGCGCGCTGGCGAGTCAGGGGCTCGAAATCCTCTCGGCTGAAATCAACACGCTTGCCGACGGCCTCATTCTGGACCGCTTCTGCGTGAACGATCCCGACTATGCCGAGCAGCCGCCGCTGGAGCGAATCGAAAAAATAGCCTGCGCCTTGGTCGAGTCGCTCAAATCCCCGCAAGGTGCGACGCCCGCCTTTCGCCAGATTTGGCAAAGCCGCATCGGCGCGGCGTATCAAAAGTTGCCGACCCGGGTTCGCATCGACAACAACACTTCGGACCGATTTACGATCATCGACGTGTTCGCGTCCGACCGCATGGGACTGTTGTTTACGATCGCGCGCACGCTTTTCGAGCTGGGCCTTTCGGTCTCGCTCGCCAAGATCGGCACGTATCTGGACCAGGTCGTCGACGTGTTCTATGTCACCGACCAGCAGGGCGACAAAATTTTGGACGAGCAGCGATTGCAAGAGATCACGGGCCGGCTGCTGGGAGCCATCGACTCCTTCGCCGCAGAATAATCTTGCCGCAAACGCCGCTACTGGGCGGCCCTGAGCGCGAGCATGGCGGCCCGCCACTTGCTTTCAAAGTCCGGCAGTGGCCTGCCGACGAATTGTTCGAATCGCTCCACGGCCGGCATTCCGGCTGAGGCGGTCAGATATTGCTCGAAGGCTGCCGACTCGAGCACGTTCTGGTCGAAGGCCAGGTAATAAGCCAGGCCCCATGAGTAGGCATAGTATTGGGGCGCGGCTCGCTCGTTGCCCTCGGCCGTCAGAAAAGTTTGCGGTCCAGCATTGAGCAGTTCCGCGAGCGCTAGCGGCCTTTCGCCGCGCAGATCGTTTTGCAGCTCGGCAAGTGCCCTGGGATTTGGCGCGTCAATGCGCAACGATTCGGCTTCCAGCAGGCCGGCCTCGAACGTCTGCGCCAGGCCTTCGTTAAGCCAGCGCGGCACGTCGTACGAGTCGCGCGGGTAAACATACAGCTCAAGGTACGCGTGAAAGGCCTCGTGCGCGAGTCGCTCGAACATGCGCGCGGACACTTCGTCGAAACGGGCCGCGTTCTTGCGATCGATGACCCCGATTTTTCGGCGGATGTTCTTGCGGTGGTCATCCCACTTCTTGCCTTCCGCGACCAGGATCTTCATGCGCTCGGCAGCGGGAAGGCCGGCATCCTTCAAATCGGCGCCCAGTTGCTTGATGCGACCAGGCACTTCGGCCATCTCGGCATCCAGTTGGCCCTTGATCCGCTGATGCTCGTGCTGCACTGCCGCCAGTTCGGCCGCAAACCGGTTTAGCTCGCTGCCGGCCAGGATCGCGTTGCTCTCGGGCAGGTACACCGCGGGGTTTGCGACCGCCACGCCGAGCGTCACGAGCGCGGCACGGTATTCCTGCCCCGCGCCAAAGATGCGAATCTCAATCGGCGTCTCGCTTCGCCGACGCGGCGCGAGCACCTGGCGATAGGCGGTGAAAATCTGTCCGAGCCGGACAATGACGCGCCTGGTCATTTGCTCGTCGGCCGTGCTTTCGAGCGTGAACAAGCGGCCTTCGAAACGCCACACGTGCGTACCGTCATGCTCGGCCTCGGTCAGCGTCAGGTCATCGCGGCTGCGGCCCTCGATGACCGCGCGGCTTTTATAGGCCTGCAGCTTGCGCGACAGCTCCTCGCGCTCGGCGGGCTTCAGACGCTCGAGCTTGCTAATGGCCTTGCGCTCGATCGGCCGAACCACGAGCGACATGGGCTTGCCCGGCGGCCGGCGCACTTCAAGAAATTCGACGACCGTGCGGCCGTCGGTCTGAACCAGGCCCTGATAGGATTTGCCATCGGTCAGCGTGACGCGCTCGAACAGCCACTCGCCGTTCGACCGCGGGGCGGCGGAACGCTCCTGACCGCGAACCGTCGCAGCCAAACAGGCTGTTAGCAAAACGAACCAGCAGCAGGCCTTGATCGACCGCATGGGGAATCTAGACGGCAATCTAGATGCGAATCTAGACACTGGGGCCAGGGATAAGGGATTGGGACGATCCCAACCCGGAACCCCAATCCCAAACCCCTGACCCTTCATTCTACGCGTTGAGCTTCACGTCAGGCGCGTCAGCCACATTCACCCACACGTGAACGTGCGGAGCCCCGCGGTAATACCAGACGAACGAAGGGCCTTCAATTCGCCAGCAATCCCACACTTTGTCATTGCCAACATCGCCTTCGCTATAGAACGCCAGCGAGCACTTTTCGAGCCCGCCTTGCGCCTTGAGACAAGCCAGCGTCTCCTCGCGATCGCTGTCGCGATAGGGCTCGACCAGCTTGTTCAGCACATCCTTCACCAACGCCTGCTGATCGCTGGAGAGCTCGGCCACCTTGATGCCGGGGAACTGACCGCTGGGGCCCTGGAACGCCACGGCTTCTTCCTTGGGCAGCTTGTCGACCAGCGCCTGTTTGCGCTGTTTGTCGTCGAGCATCTCATAGACCTTGTTCGCGGCCAACGCCTGGTGCCAGAACACGTTGCCAGGATGATTGGGCTTCTCGTTGAAGCCGCTGGCGGCATGACCGTAGAAGATTGGCCCGCCGAAGGCCACGTGATCGGCGCTGTTTCCGTCGCAGCGCAGCGTCATGTGCCGGCCCGTCATCACGAATTCGAATTTCTCGCCCGGCTTGCCAAACAGCGCGATGCTCTGTTGCTCGCCATATCCCCCGGCATCGTCTTCGAGCTGCTTGTAGATGCGCTTGTGCCAGTCCGGCTGCACGATCTTCTCGAAGATGTGCTTGATCATCGCCTGCTGGTCGGAGTTGTAGAAGTCGCTGCTGATGTTTGGCTTGGTGATATTCCAATTGTTCGAAATGCGGGTTCGCAAAAGTCCGCGCTTATCGTCGACATAATCCCAAGCGAAGCAGATCTCCTTCCGCTGCTCATCGTTCAAGGATTCGTAGAGCAGCTTCGTGACCGTCTCTGGCGGCGAGGAACCGAAGTCGGGCAACTTGGCCGCGCCGGCCGCGCCCACGACCAGCGCCGTCGCGCCGGCGGTTTTCAAAAATGTGCGACGCGAGACATCCGACGAATCACAATCGGGGCAAATGCGGTGTACGGACATGCTGGGCCTCCTGGAACGCATTGGTTCGAATTTCAGGTTGGTGGTGAGGGCGCTGGCATTAAACACAAACGCCGCAGGGAATGCAAATTTTGAGCGACCCGGGTAGTGGGTCACTCTGAAATTAGCCGGGATGTTTTGCGCTGATAATGAACAAGATCAGCAGGAGAAACCACACGAGGGCCAGCAGAGCGCACGTAATGGGAATCATCCAGAGAGCAACCTTCCATGAATGATGGACCCATGACGCTGCCAGAAGCGTCGCGATGACAGGGATGACCAACTGGATGGCGCCTCCACCTCCGAGCCTCCCAAGCGGCAAGAAGTAAGGCACGAGTATGAGTCCCACAGACCAGCGAAATGCCAGGTTGATGGCGCGGCTATGCGTCATCTCGGGAGCTGTTTCGACTTGTTCAGGGCCTTCGCTCATGGGGCCACTATAAGGCGGGAGGATGTTCAGGAAGTCGATTGCGAAGCTCCTCGACTTCCTTCTTGAGCTGGGAGAATTTGGCCGTTGCATTCGTGCCAAGTACGAACCCCATCAATCCGAAAATGAAACCAAACATGGCGAATGAGTCCATATCGATCTCCACCCTTGAGAAGCTGCGTTGACAGGCGCGTCAGGCAGGTGTTGCCGCTCTGGAGGTGCCAGCCTTGAGAAAAATCTTCAGCGGAGCTCTTGCCCGATTACTTGTCGCCAAGTGGTCGGAACTCCGCCGTAAAACCAACAAATTGCCGATAGCCATAGGACGGCAAAGATCAGCGTAAGCCACCACACCCGCTTGCGATGCGAAAGACGGACTGCCGCGGCTGCGGTTCCTGCCCCCAGCAAGCTCGCGACGGCCGCAAGGATAACAAAGGCCCGCAATGCATCTCTCACCACTGGGCCATAGTCTGATGCAAAAATGATTGGCGCGTTCATGGCCCTCGATTGTAGCAGAAGGTGCGGCGAGGGCGCACGGAAGCTACGAACACGCTATTTCTGGCATCTGGCACAGAAGTACGTCGAGCGTTGCGCTTGCACGATGCGCTCGATCTCGCCGCGGCGACAGCGCTCGCAGCGCTGGCCCGCGCGATCGTACACCCGGTGGTGGTTCTGATAGCTCCCCTCCTCGTTGAGCGCATTGCGATAAGTTCCGTCGCCCAGCGTGGAGCCCTCGTGCCGAATCGCCGCATGCAGCACCTCGAGCATGGCGGCGTGCACGCGTCGCCACTCGGCCTTGGATAATTCATTGCAAGGCCGCCGGGGGTCGATCCGCGCAAGATGTAAGAGCTCGCTGGCGTACAGATTGCCGACACCGGCTAGCGCCGCCTGATCCAACAGCGCCACCTTGATCGGGCGGCGGCTCTTTGCCAAACGCGCCGCGAGCTCCTGCCACGATAGCGCAAGCGCGTCGGGCCCGAGCTTTGCGGCGCCATAGTGCTTTTCAAACTCGTCCTGCCGCACCAGCCGCACGAGCCCTAATCCGCGGCGGTCCCAAAACAAGACTTCTCGGCCGTCGTCCAGTACAATGCGCAGCCGCAGATGCTCCCGGGTCGGCGGAGTGCCCAGCAGGACCAGCCCAGCCATGCGGGGCTCAAACACGATCGCGTCCCCCGATGCAAGCCGCAAGACGACCCGCTTGCCGGCACGATCGACGGCCACGATCTTCTGGCCCACCGCACGCCGCCGCAGCGTGGCGGGCGAGGGGGCAATCAAAATCGGCCGCTTCCGGCAGCGCGGCAAGCGGACCTCGGCAATCCGCCTGCCGACCACCGACAGGATCCCGCGACGCATCGTTTCGACTTCAGGCAGCTCCGGCACGTCATGGCGCTCCGCTTGAACTCACACACGGATTCCAATTCTACGAGTGCCTGGCAATTCCAGCCATCGAACAGCCGCACGGCAGCGGACGACTGGAGCCCAAGCGAGCGGTTCGATAATCTGGCAGCACCTTTGCACGAGTTGCGTACTGGCGCGAACCTCACTCCAGCGGAGAGCGATCATGCTGTATCTGAACGTGTGGCTGACGGTCAACGACCCCAGCCAGGTTGAAACCGTGCGCGGCCTGCTACTCGAGGCGGCCAAAAGCTCGCGGCAGGAGCCGGGCTGCCGGCGGTTCGAGGTTTATCATTCGACAGCCGACCGCACAAAGTTCCTGCTCAACGAGCATTGGGAATCGCAGGAGGCGGTCGACGCCCATCGCAAGGGATTTGCCTATACCCAAATCTATCAGCCCAAGGTGCTGCCGTTGGCGACACGGGACGGCCATCCGTCGGAGCTGGTGTGAAGTGGCGTGCCGGGATAGTGGGTGTCCCTTAGTGTGTTGACCGGCTTAGTGGTCGGTTCCATCGCGTCCGAACAACCAAGCAAAGAAACGGACGAGGGCGTTCTGTGCGCTCGATATGCCCGCGATAAGTAGGACGCATACCGTTCCGGCCGCGATGGCGAACAATAATGCGACCAGCCCCGCAATGGCCATCTGCGGCAGGGATGGGAATTGGAAGTGTCCCACGCATTCACCAGTACCAGCGGCGCTCAGGGTCGTGATGTGCAGGTCGCTGCTCTAAGGTGCGGGTCAGTTCGAGCGCGGCGATGAGGATGAACCAAACCGTCACGATAGCGAGTGCTCCGAGTGTTCCGTCATAGGTGCTAATTACAAACGTGAATGGCAACCCAGCAAAAAGAAACATCCACATAAAAGGCCCGGCAAAGCCATTGGAAACGATCATGTAGGCCGGGCCGAGCATCCAGATTCCAAGCAGCATCAGGATTGCGATTGCGCCACGACGAGAGGCGACCTCTCGTTGGAGTGTCAGCAGCTCAAGCAACTCCAGCGCCAGCCACGATCCGGCCACCGGAAACACCGTGACAGCCGGTATGTCCAACGGGTTTGAGCCAAAACTTTCGCCGCGTACGGCATGAACAGCCATACTGGGAAGCCAAAAGGCGAACCCTGCCAGCCAATATGCAATACACCAACTCAGGCGAGCTGGGGTGAGCCAACGGCGCTTAGGGGCGATCATCAGAAGCCAACCCAGTATCCAAGCAGTTCTAGCAGATCGCGAAATTTATCAGCGACCGTCCGTTTGCGCGGCTCTGGTCGATGCGTTGGAGACACTTCGGTCTGGCCGCGGAGTTTTTTGAGCCGTTGTTCCAGCTCCGCGCTTTTCTGTTTCAGCTCGGCAAGATCATCGTCGCTCATGCTCGCATTCTACAGCCACCCCAGAACCGATGCCGGCTTGAGTTGTCCAATCCCACATGGGTTTGGACCAAAGTCCGCAACCACAACCGCCCGCGTGCCGCCCCTTGCCGGTTTGTGGGCCCACAAGGACAATGGGTTGTTCCCATCCGCTCGAACCCGCGCAGCGGCCAGGCTCGAATCTTTTTCGCACGAGTTAATCTGTGAACACCGCGACCAGGCAGGTTCCCGATCAGGCCGGGCGATTCGGCCCATTTGGCGGCCGCTACGTGCCCGAGACACTGACGCGCGCGCTCGACGAGCTGGCGGTCGAATACAACAAGGCCCGTTTGGATGCGGCGTTTCAAAAGGAGCTGGCCAATCTGCTGCGGCATTACGTCGGGCGGCCATCCCCGCTCTATCACGCCGCGCGGTTGAGTCAGGCGTGCGGCGGGGCCCAGATCTATTTGAAGCGCGAAGACCTCAATCACACCGGCGCGCACAAAATCAACAACACGCTCGGGCAGGCGCTGCTCACCTTGCGGATGGGCAAGAAGCGGGTCATCGCCGAAACCGGGGCAGGGCAGCACGGCGTCGCCACCGCAACTGCCTGCGCGCGGTTTGGCCTCGAATGCGTTGTCTACATGGGTGAAGAGGACATCCGCCGGCAGCAGCCCAACGTGTTCAGCATGCGCTTGCTGGGCGCCGAAGTGCGGCCGGTGACGAGCGGCTCGCGCACGCTGCGCGATGCCATCAACGAAGCCATGCGCGATTGGATGAGCTCCGTCGAATCGACACACTATATTCTGGGCTCGGTCGTGGGGCCGCATCCCTTCCCCCTGATCGTGAGAGATTTTCAAGCCGTGATTGGCCGCGAGACCCTCGAACAATCGCGCGCGCAGTTGGGGCGGCTGCCCGATGCGGTCGTTGCCTGCGTCGGTGGCGGCAGCAACGCGGCCGGCATGTTCTATCCGTTCATCGAACACGCGGGCGTCGAACTGGTGGGCGTCGAGGCCGGCGGCAGGTCTGAAAAGCCAGGCGACCACGCTTCGCCGCTTTCCTACGGCGCCCCCGGCGTGCTGCACGGCAGTTACAGCTATGTGATGCAGGACGAGGATGGCCAAACCTGCGACGTGCACTCGATCTCGGCTGGGCTGGATTATCCCGGCGTTGGCCCGGAACACAGCTTCTGGAAAGACACGGGCCGTGTCCGCTATACCTATTGCCGCGATCAGGACGCGCTTGCCGCGTTCCACGCGCTCGCGCGCAGCGAGGGTATCCTGGCGGCTTTGGAAAGTTCGCACGCCGTGGCGCAAGCCATGGAGCTGGCCAGGAAGCGCGGCACCGATCAGACCATCGTGGTCTGCCTGTCAGGCCGCGGAGACAAGGACGCCGCCGAGATTGCTCGCCTCATGCAGGCACAAGCCGCGGGCAAGTAACGGGTTTTGATTTCGTTCGAGCAAGAGTTACATGTCCCGCATCGACGATTTGTTTGCAGCTTTACGGCAAAAGAAGCGCAAAGCGCTCATGCCGTTTCTCACCGCCGGTGATCCCGATCTCGAATTTACGGCGGCGCTGCTGGCGGAGCTGGTGGCGCGCGGCGGGAGCCTGTGCGAGCTGGGCATTCCCTACAGCGATCCGATTGCCGACGGCCCCGTGATCCAGGCTTCGTACACGAGGGCACTCGCGAAGCATATCAAGCTGGGCGAGATTTTTGGGATGCTCGGCGAAGTGACACCGCGACTAACCGCGCCGGTGGTCACCATGGTCAGCTATGCCATCGTGCATCGGCATGGCCTGAAGCAATACGTGGCCGACGCCCAGCGTGCCGGGGCGGCCGGCGCGATTGTGCCCGACCTGCTGGTGGAGGAATCCGCCGAGCTGGCTGAAGTTTGCCGGGCGGCGGAGTTCAGCTTGATCCAGTTGGTCACCCCCACCACTCCGCGTGACCGTGCGCTGCGAATCGCGGAACGCTCGAGCGGGTTCCTGTACTACGTTTCGGTCACTGGAATCACGGGCGAGCGCAACGAAATCCCCCAGCAGCTCATTGAAAACGTCGGCTGGCTGCGCGAACAGACGCCGCTGCCCATCTGCATCGGATTCGGCATCAGCATGCCGGAGCACGTCAAAAAACTCGCGCCCGTGGCCGACGGCTTGATCGTGGGCTCGGCGATCGTGCGGCGGGTGGCGGCAACGGCCGAAAAGCCTCGCGCCGAAGTCATCAAGGACATCGGCGACTATGTGGCCAGCCTGGTGGCCGCGCTCGAGAGTTAGACCGTCACGCTGTCGTCGCGCGGGCGGGGATCGAACACCAGCTCGACGTCATCGATGTGTATCATGGCGAACGGCGAGCCGTTCGATGCCGGCAAGCTCAGCGGCCGCACGCACTCGACCACGATCGCCACGCCGATGCCGCGGCTGGTCTCCATCGCGCCCCCATCCTGGCTGCGCAGCGTTGCCGACACGCTGAACTTCTCGTAGCGGGCTTGCGGGCCGTCGGACCACGTGGGTTGAAAATCGATCGTCGCAAAGCGCCGCTGCTCTCGGTGGTCCTTCTTCAAATCGAGAAAACCAAAAATCACCAACCGGCAAGCAAAGTGCTTGGAGAACACTTCGCGATAGAACGCCGCGTCGCTACTTGCGCAAGCGGCGTGCGCCGAAAAGGTGAATCTTCCCGCACGAGGACTGCGCACTTCCTGCGAGAGCATGGCACGCTGGCCCACCGTGAATTCGACCGTGCTGCCCGCGGGGGGCGCCGCGAAGCCGAGCACGGCATGCCGGCGGCCAGAACGCGAAGACTTCGTGTCTTCCTGCAGGGCCACGGTCAGCGCCCCGGGCTCAAGCTGCTCGCCGACTGGCGAAGCCTGCCAGCGCTTGTGGCGATCGGCCGACCCATGCGGAGTGAGAGGCACAGCGGATTCGAAGTCGGTGTCGACGATCTGACGGTCGTCGTAGGCGGGCACCAGAGCGAGGTCGCCCCCAGGCGTGACCCGCTCGGTCGTTGCCGGACTCGTGCCCAACAGTTTCCACAGCGGTTCGCCCTTGCTGACCGCCAGCGGGCGGCCCGTGCGGTCGCGAAACGTCACTTCGTGGCCAATCCCTAGCAGGTGGAAGATCGTGGCCGTGAGCTCTTGCGGCTGCACGCGGGCTGACAGTGGATAGCCCCCGGTCTTGTCGCTCGAGCCGTAAACCTGGCCGCCACTGATCCCAGCGCCCGCCATGACAAAGCTAAACACGTGGCCCCAGTGGTCGCGCCCGCCAAACGGGTTGATCTTGGGCGTTCGTCCGAACTCCGCGATGGCGACAACCAAGGTCTCGTCGAGCAAACCGCGGCTGTCGAGATCCTCAATCAGCGCGGAAAAACCGACATCGAACATCGGACATAGCACGTCCTGCAAGCGGTCGGCGTTTTGGGCGTGGGTATCCCACAGCGGGTTGTCGACGGCGGTGTCGCCCGGTTCGCGCGGCCAGCCGACGTGAACGAGCCGCACGCCGGCCTCGATGAGGCGCCGTGCGAGCAGCACGCATTGGCCCCAGCGGTTCTTTCCGTAGCGCTCGCGAACGGCGTCCGGCTCGCTTCGCACGTCAAATGCTTGTTGTGCGTTGCCGGATGTCAGCAGGCCGAACGCGGCCTGGCGAATTTCATCAAAGTTGCGCGTGGCGCTTGAGCGACCGGCTTCCTGCAAATGCCGGCCGACCTGTTCGAACAGCGATACGCGGCTTTGCAGGCGCAGGGCCGAGATATCGTCGCCCAGAGCCAGCCCTTCCACGTGATAGTCGGGCGAGGCGGGATCCCCGATGAAGCGTTCGGGCTCCCATTGTGCTCCCAAGAATCCGGCCGTCTGCCCGGCCGGCCGCACGTTGTCGTTGAGCCGCATGATGTCCGGGATCCAGACACTCGACAGCGCTGGCACGCGCTCGCTGGGCTTGAGCATCTTTACCAGCGAACCGAAATAGGGCCAATCGCTGGGCTTGATCTCGCGGGCGCTGCCAGACGGATACTTCTCGCCCGTCAGCACCCAATAGCCGCTCGTGTCGTGGGTGTTGTCGTCGGTCGACATCGAGCGCACGACGGCCAGCTTGTGGGCAAGGGTGGCGGTGCGCGGCAAGAGCTCGCAAAAGTGAATGCCCGGCACGCTGGTCGCGATGGGGTTGAACGGTCCGCGAATTTCGAGCGGCGCGGCGGGCTTGGGATCAAAAGTTTCGTGCTGCGGCGGGCCGCCTTGCAGCCAAAGGTAGATCACATTTTTCGCCCGCCCGAAGGTCGGCGGATTGCCGGCGGTCGCCGCGCTTGCGCGGCCGGCGTGCAGCAGAGTCGGCAGCGAGAGGCCAAGCAGGTTCAGCCCGCCAATGCGCATCAGCTCGCGGCGGGTGATGCGGTCGCAGAGCCAATAGGGGTGGTCGTCAATCCGAAACATCGAGCAAACCTGGCGAGCCGCGGTTGAACCTCGGGCTAAGCTTGTGTGAGGCGGTGTGGTGAGCCGTCCGGCCGTCAGTATAACTGGCCGCCGCAAGCTCACCAGCTAAGTTCGGCTCGTTTCGCCTAAGCTGAGAGCGGCAAATAAGCTGAACTTGACCCTATGGGGTGCGCCGAATTAAATGCAAGTAGACTCGTCGGGCGTCGAATTTGCGACCCAGCGCAAGCGCGGCGCTCGAGGCCATAGCTGCCCCGAAGGATGCGAATCCGATGGGTAGCTGGCGTGGAACCGGAGGAGGTCTAGTACATGACCGCGGATAATCCCCGTGCGCCCTTGAGAGACTTTTTCGCGGGAGTGGCGGAGTACGCGTTTGAGTCGCGTTTGGGAATCGCCGATCCGCCGCTGGTCGACTACATGGCCGACCTGCTCGCGCGTTTCATCCGTTGCGATTCGTTGTTCAAACTTCGTAGCGTATCGGGCGACCGTCTGGGGGAAGTCGGACAAATGCTGGCCGAAGCCGAGGCGCGGATTGGCAACGCGCGTCGCGAGGTGCACCGCCACATCGGCGACTACACGCTGTTCTGGACCGGCGTCTATCCCGAGGCGCTGGGCGCCTCGCACGGCAAAAGCCACTTGAAGCACGGGCAGTTCTCGGATTACTGCCAACAGGGCAAACGCGCTTATTACATTGCCAGCACCATTCCGACCGAGCAGGAAGAAGTTGACTCCGACTTGCTCGAGCGGCTCAGCGAAGAGTTCGAGCTGTGCGCCTTTGGGCTCAGCGAAGCGCGCAAGGAATGGGAACGCCGCGACCCCGGCCCCTGGCAGCTCGTCGTGATCAACTGAGCGACTTGAACCCTGCTCAGATCACGAGCCCCTTCGTGACGAGCATGAACACGTCTTCCAGCGTCGGATCCTTTTCATGAAACGAGCGCATGCGCACGCCCGCGCGCGACAAGCTTTCCAGCAGCTCGGCCACTTGCTGATCATCCGCCGACAACTCGATCGTCGCCTGATGATCTTCGACGACCACGTCGCGCGTGGCGGCGCACTGGCGAATGATCGACAGGCCGAGCTCCATCTGATCCAGAAAGCGAATCTCCACCACGCGATTGCCGCGGATCTGACGATACACATCCTCGATCGGACCATGCATCAAGAGCTGTCCGCGCTCGATGATGCCGATCGACGTGCAGCAATCGGCCAGCTCGGTAAGGATGTGGCTGGAGATCAGAATGGTTTTGCCCATGCGGCGCAGCTCGCGCAACAGCGCCTTGACCTCCAAGCGCGCCCGCGGATCGAGCCCGCTCGAAGGCTCGTCCAAGATCAAGACGGGCGGATCGTGCACCAGGGTCTTGGCCAGGCACAGTCTCTGCTTCATGCCGCGTGACAGGCCATTGACGAAGTCGTCTCGCTTGTGCGACAGGTCGAGCAGTTCCAGGACGTCCTCGATGACCTGCTTTCGCCTGCTCCGCGGAATCTGGTAGGCCACGGCGAAAAAATCCAGAAACTCCCACACCTTCATGCCGTCGTACACGCCGAAGTTGTCGGGCATGTAGCCTACGCTACGGCGCACCGCGAGCGGTTCCTTGGTCACGCTAAAGCCGTTCACGATTCCCTCGCCGTGCGTGGCCGTGAGCAGCGTGGTCAAGAAGCGGATGGTGGTGCTCTTGCCGGCGCCGTTGGGACCAATGAACCCGAATATTTCGCCCGGCGCGATGCGCAGGCTGAGGTTCTCGACGGCGGTAAAGTCGCCGTATTTCTTGGTGAAGCTGACGAGCTCGATCATGGCGTGGCCTCAATGGGGGCCGCTGGCTCGTCCACTGCCGGTCTGCGCGGACTATCGACGCGCAAGCTAAGGTCGGGCGCGGGCGGTTCCAAGGGCGCAAAACCCAGATGCGCAATCACAAGTGTGGCGCGCCGGGCCTGCGGTGCGGAAGGCTCGATGTGCATGCCTTCCATGGCGCCATCGTACCAGGCCACGAGCCGGACTTCGCCGGGCTCGAGCGCCGCGAGATCTTCAGTACATCGTAGCAGCCGCAGCAGGCTCAGCGAGCCTTCCAGTCGGCGCGAGGCGGTCAGGCTGTTCGAGGCCCGCGCCCGCTGCAGGACTCGTGCCCGATATGGCTCGAAAAGCACCTCGCGAGTTGCTCCAGCGCCAACTTCACCCAACCATGCCACCTCGCCTGCGACTTGATCCTCGTCCTGGCCGCGGCGCAAGATCGCCGCGCCCGAGAGTGCAAAGCCCGTGCGGTTTTCAAGCAACAATTGATCGGCCGATTCGCTCAGCACGAGCGGGCCATCGAGCTCGAACATTTCTTCTGTGTGCAACATTCCGGTAGCGTTTGACGACACAGGAAAGCTGCGCAAGTGCGGCTCGTCGCCCGATTGCAGGACGACGGTCGAAACGCCCTGGTCTTTTAGCAACTCGACATCCGGCGAGAAGGGCTGGGCCACGGCCGAGCGGCTGTCGAACTGCACGTCATAGCTCGAAGACAGCGAACTATACAACGCGGCATAACGCGTCAGATGCGCGCGCGAGTAGCCGTTGTGCAGCTCCAGCACATCCACTTCCGTTTGCGAGCGGGCGAAGCCAATGTCCAACTGGGCCAGCCAGATCACCGCGCCGCCCCAACCCACCGCGAAAATGGGCACTGCAAACCAGGCCCATTCCACATGTCCCAGCAAACGAAAGAACAGCCAATTGAGCGGCACGATGGCGATCAAGTACACGCCCAGCATCCACAACACAAAGCGTCGATTGGGGACGGTGATGCCGGCCGCTTCCCGCAGCGTGAGTCGCGCCGCCGAGGAGACGCCGCTGAAATCATTCCAGGCGGCCACGCCCGGCTCCGTCTTGTAGAGGTCAGCCTGATCCAGTCGCAGAAGCCCCTCGCGGCCGCTGGCCTCATCGCGACGCGGCGACAGCCAGGCGGGTCCTTGTGGCCCGATGTCGAGGGCCATCCGAAGCGGAACGGTTTCGTCCGCGTGCGGGTCGATGGCATCTCGACTCAAATATCGCACCTTGGTGACGAGTGCCGGGTCGAACGTGTCTCCTTCGACCAGCCGGAATCCGCCTGTGACAGGATCGAACGTGCGCTGCGGACGGCGCAAGATCGCGCCATTAAAAAAGCTGTCGTAGCTCGGCCATTGCCACAGCTCAGGCTCGCTCAAGGCAAAGCTCGTGCATACGATTCTGCCGCGCCCGACCCTGCGTTCGACCACCAGGTTGCCGGTGCCTGGGACAAACTCGGCGGCAAGGTCCTTGTTCCATTCCACTCCGGACCAGGCTGCGGCGGGCGCAAGCTCCGTCCGCTCACCCTGCGCATTCGCAACCGTCCACCTCGAACTCAGCTCGGCAAGCGCCGTCGCATCGAGCGGACGAGTGCCGAGCGACGTGGCAGGCAGGTAGGACGCCAGGGCTGTCCCGCGCAGAGTATCCAGCGAATGCGGCCCACTCACGACCAATGTGCCGCCCCAGTGCAGCCAATCGATCAGCGATTGCTCCTGGTCGGACCCCACTGCGCCAGAGGGAACGTCATCCCACAACAGAACCGCGATCGTCGTCCAACAAAGCGGGTGCGAGGGCAGAGCCAGCGGCAGATTGGTGGGCGGCATGATGAGCCGGTAGAACGCCGCCTCATCGAGACTTTGGGCATTGGAGATGCCGCGCGAGCGAACACTGTCGAGCAACTTCAAATACCGGTAGCGATCGGGGTCTCGCGCCAACACGAGCATGAAATATTGATAACTCGGCATGTGCGACAGCGTGTCGCCATAAGCAGGCGAATCGTCGACGTGTTGCGCTGTTTCCAGCCGGTTTGAAACCTGGGTCGTCGTGTGCCGCGAACGCGCAGGAAACACTAACGCCTCCATCGACTTCCGCTGGCCCTTGGGAAGTGAAGCCGCGCGCTCGGTCGCCAAAGAAAACGAATTGCGCTCGAGAGGAATCGGCCGCTGTTGGCTATCGAGGGCCGCGGAAATCAGCGTGCCCGTGAAGTCGAACTGGTTGGCTTTCGTTTCCACCAGCACGTTCGCCCAATGATTGGGCTTGATGGCCTGAACGATTCGCCCGCCGTCTTTGGCCTTTGGATCGGTAAAAGATTTTTCGTTGGGCTCGGAAAAAACGCGGAAGGTTTCAAAAGGCGGCTTTGGCCTGGGCGGCACCTTGCTGTTGCTCGGGCTGATATTACTCCCGTTGCTGGGAGCAGGATCCGCAGCCAGTGCGCCTCGTGGGCAAATCGCGGCGCACGCCGCCAGGGCAAGCCAGGCCGCGCGCCAGGTGCACCGCATCTTCAAAGATCGCCTCATCATCGTCCGTTCCGGCTCGACCCGTTTCTTGTCTTAAAGGTATGAGCGGCGTGAGATCGAGAAAAGGGTCGCCGCCCGTAATCACCCTGATTGGCCGGGGCGCAGCCTCTCGTAATCGGCGGGCGTGTCCACGTCGTCGAGTGGTGCTGCCGGCAGCTCTACCTCTTGCACGCGCAGCCGCTCGAATAGCGCGCTGACCCCCTCGTTCTCGCTCAAATCGTCGAGCGCACGAGCGATGCCCCACTGGCCGAGGAGGGGATGACCTCGCCGGCCATCATGGACCGGCACCCACAGATCAGCGTGCGCTGGGCGATCGCGAGCGTCCGATTCGTACGCTGCGATCATCGTGTCGATCCGCTCGGCCGTGATGCCGGGGATATCAGCCGGTGCGACCAGCCACGCATCTTCGTGATCTGGCTTTAGTTTCTGCAAATGCGCAAGCGCCGCGCGAACCGAAGCTTTCATGTCCGGCGGCGGAGTTGCCGGCTGCACGACCTCGACCCCCGCGCGAGTGCACACACGCGCAAGTTCGTCGTCTTCCGGATGAACGACGGCCACCACGCGAGCGACGCGGCTCGAGCGCCAAGCCTGCAAAACGCTCGCGATGAGCGTCTCATCCCCCCAAGGCAAAAGCAACTTCGGAGTTCCCATGCGACTGCTGCGACCAGCGGCCGGAACGATCCCGAAGCTCTGCATGTCGATTACTCGTTAGGCAAGCGCGAGTGGCGGGCCAACTGAAAATGAATGGCGTGCTATGTGGACAGGCCGCTGTGTGCCAACTGCCGCTTGCGAGTGTGATTGCCGGCCACGCCCAGGTTCCGGTGGGCCACGAGCTCGGCGGTGATGCTGACAGCGATCTCCATGACCGTTTGCGATCCGATATCTAAGCCGACTGGCGCGTAGACCTGGTTCAAAAGCTCGCGCGAGATGCCCTCGGACAGCAAGTCGTCGAAAATCAGCTTAATCTTGCGCTTGCTGCCGATCATGCCCACGTAACGGGCGCCACGATCGACGAGGTGATAGAGCGCTTCTTCATCGTGATTGTGGCCGCGCGTCACAATCAAGCAGTAGGTGTTGGGAGTCACTTCGATCGACGGCAGAATCTCGCCAATGATGCCCGAAATGCGACGCTCGGCGCTTGGGAAGCGGGCCTCGGTCACATATTCGGCGCGATCATCGACGACCCACACGTCGAACTCCAGCTCCGCGGCTAAACCGGCGACCGCCTGCCCGACGTGCCCGCCGCCGACGATCAACAACCGGCAGCGAGGCAACAAAGGCAGATAGGCAACTCCGTGCGCGGCGGAAGGTCGCGGACGGGTAGTAAGCGGCACGACGCCAGCGCGAACCGCATGGGGCGGCGCGCCTCCTTCAAGGGGGCCGCGCACATGTGCCAACAGCTCACCTGCTTCATCGAACATGTACGTAGCGCCGGCGGGCAGTCCGCTCGCCTCGGTGTCGAACACAATGGCTTCGGTCAGGCCTGCGCCTTGGTCGGCGAGCCGCTGAACTATCGAGTAATAGTCGCGATCGCTGGACTCTGCCAGCGGGTCGATGAGCACTTGCATCCGACCGCCGCAAATCAGCCCGTCATCCCAGCCGTAATCGTCATCCAGTTGGAAGGTAACGACCGACGCGCTGCGGCTTGAAAGGGTGGCGAGGGCCTGTCGCTTGACCTCGGCTTCCACGCAACCACCGCCCAGGGTGCCGGCCTGCGAGCCATCTTCGAAAACCAGCATGGCGGCGCCGGGCTTTTGTGGCGTCGATCCGCGCGTCTCAACGAGCCGACAACAAGCGACACGTCGGCCAGCGTCACTTGCGCCAAACAATTGATGAACGAGCTCGCGCATGGCAATAGATCAACGTTTCACAGTGCAAAGATTCCCTCAGTATATGCCAGATGCTCGGGCTGCGGCATGCCCCTCGGTCGCCCCTAAGGCGTGTTGAGCGGCTGCTTTCCTTCTCAATGCAATGGGGGGCAGGTAGGATTGACGTAGCCGACCCGCGAGAATGAGCGAGAAATGACCAAAGTCGAACCCACTTCCCCGTGCCTTGAGGCCGAGCCGCTTCCGCAGAATTTGCGCAGCGTGCAGCCCGGCGGTGGTGCATGTTACCGAATTGAATTGGCCTGGGGCCGGTTGCGTCGCGGGTACTTGCGGACATTCCGAGCGGGCTATGTTCGGCGAATGGCGGCGCTCCGGCATGGTTCGACCGAGGGTGCTCCCCACCCAATCCTCGATCCCCGCGATCTCAAGTACTGCCGAAACGTATGCGATTGCGACTGGGACGAACGGGATGACCCGTTTCGCTGGCGCCAGCGATTGCCGTTTGCCCGCTGGGGCCTGGCCGAATTGCAATTGATGAGCTATCCGCTCATTGCGATTGCCGTATTGGGCGGGTGGTTTCACTGGCTGCTGGCCGTGCCGCCGCTTGTCGTGTGTGGGCTGGTAGTTTGGTTTTTCCGCGATCCGCCGCGGCGGGTGCCGAGCGAGCCGGGCCTACTCGTCTCACCTGCCGACGGAGTCATCGCCGAGATCACGCGGCTCGAGCACGACGAATTCATCGGCGGTCCGGCCGTCCGCATCGGTATTTTTCTTTCGATTTTCAACGTACACGTCAATCGCTCACCTGCGGCTGCCCGGGTCCTTCGATTGCGATATTCTCCGGGGCAATTCTTGAACGCACTCAATCCCGAGAGCACGCTCAGAAACGAGAATCTGTGGATTGGGCTGGAGGAGCTTGATCCGCCGCATCGCCGGCTGGTGGTCCGCCAGATCGCTGGATTATTCGCCCGCCGCATTGTGTGCAATTTGCGTAGTGACGAACGCATTGCATGCGGACACAAATTCGGGATGATCAAGCTGGGCTCGCGGACGGAGCTGATTTGTCCGGACGATCCATCCCTGGAGATTCGAGTGCTCGCGGACGAGAAAGTGAAGGCCGGCAGTACGATTCTGGCCAGCTACAAGCATTCATTGGGGGAGTCTGAGCCGACACACGCATGAACAAAATTCGCACCGTCGCCGTCTTCCCCACGGTTTTTACGTTGGCCAACCTGATCTGTGGCTTTTTTGCCATTGTGGTCGCTGCGCGCGTCGAACGGCCCACCTCGCTGGAACCGCCTCAAGCGGTGGACATCGTCTTCAAGAACCCGACGCGAGTCATGAAGCAACTCGATCCAACTAATGACACGCACAATATCATGCTCAGCGGCTGGCTGATTTTTCTGGCCATGATCTTTGACGCGTTGGATGGCCACGTGGCCCGGCTGTCCCGCAGCAGCTCCGATTTTGGCGCGCAGCTCGACAGCTTATGCGACGTGGTATCGTTCGGGGTGGCGCCCGGGTTCTTGTTAGTGAAAATGTGTCCGAGCTTCACCTATTCGCACGACAAGATCTGGCTGATTGCCGCGGCGTTTGCCGCCTGCGCGGCATTGCGCCTGGCGCGGTTCAATGTCGAGTCGGGCGAAGAAGACGACCACATGAACTTCAGTGGATTGCCCTCGCCCGCCGCCGCCGCATCGATCGCCGGATTCGCCATCTTGTTCTATGAGCTGCGCCGCGAGGGCGCGACATTGATGTACGCGGAAGAGATCGACACCTGGGTGCAAACCATCCTGCCGTTTTTCGCGCTTCTGGTGGCGCTACTCATGGTCTCGCGTATTCCTTACCCGCACGTGGTGAACCAGGTGTTGCGCGGTCAGCGGAGCTTTGGACATATTGTGGCGCTGGTGTTCGCGTTCGTGGCCATCATGTCGATTCGGGGCTACTCGGGTCCGATCATCGGCTGCATCTTCGTGCTGGCCGCTCCGCTGCGCTATGCGGCGCAACGTGTGTTTTACCGCCGCGCAGCACACGATCCCATTTTCTGACCGTCCCGCGGAGCACGCGCATGTTCACAGGGCTTGTGCAAGAGCTGGGCACCTTGCGCGCGATCACGCGCGAAGGACCGGGCGCGCGGATCGAATTACATGCCCCGCTGGTTGCCGCCGACGCGAAACTGGGAGACAGTATCGCGGTGAATGGTTGCTGCCTGACAATCGTCGAGCAAGCGGGCCAGGTCTTGGCTTTCGAGGTGGGGCCCGAGACGCTCAGCCGCACGAATCTGGGCGAATTACGGGCCGAATCACGTGTCAACCTGGAACCCTCGTTGCGCGTGGGGGACCGCCTCGGCGGTCACTTTGTCAGCGGACACGTCGAAGGGCTCGGTCGCTTGTTCAAGCGCCAGGATGACCGCGAATGGTCGACATTTTGGTTTGAGTATCCGCGGGAGTTGGGCCGCTACCTGGCGCCCAAGGGCTCGATTGCAGTGGATGGGGTGAGCCTGACCCTTGTGGACGTGAACGCCGATAGCTTCAGCGTCGCCTTGATCCCTCACACGTTGGAGATGACCACGCTGGGATCACTCGCGCCGGGCGCCAAGGTGAACCTGGAGACGGATCTCTTGGCCAAATATGCGCAGAAGCAGCTTGACCAGGACGCACCCCATTGAGATTGCGGCGCGGAATGCGTCATCCCAGCACCGCGCGGTAGGCAACTCCAATGCCCGGCTCTCCCGACCACCAGACGATTTCGTATTTGGCGCGCCGCTTTTCCGAGGCCGGAGTGCGGCTGAATCGACGGCACGGGCAGAATTTTCTCATCGATCTGAATCTGCAGCGTTTGATTGTCGAGCGCGCGAAGTTGGAATCCACCGACGTCGTGCTCGAGGTGGGCACTGGAACCGGCGCTCTATCGGCGCTGATGGCGCCCCTGGCTGCGGCCATCGTCACAGTTGAAATCGACCCGCAGTTGCGGCAGATCGCCTCCGAGGAACTATTCGGACACGAAAACGTGTTCATGCTTGCGCAGGACGTGCTGCGCAGCAAAAGCCAGATCGATCCGCGCGTGATCGAGGAGGTCGAGCGCCAAGTGCGCGCCGCGCCGGGGCGCCGGCTGAAGCTGGTTGCAAACCTGCCGTATAGCGTGGCCACTCCGGTGATCGCGAACTTGCTTCTTCACGAGCCAGCGCCGCACAGCATGACGGTCACCATTCAGAAGGAGTTGGCGGATCGCATGACCGCGAGACCGGATACGCGGGATTACGGCGCGCTGAGCGTATGGATCCAAAGCCAATCCCGCGTGGAGCTGGTTCGCGTTTTGCCGCCCAGCGTATTCTGGCCACGCCCCCAGGTGACGTCGGCCATCGTGCGCATCGAGATCGATCCCGCCCTGCGCGGCCGAATTGGCGACCTGCAATTCTTTCACGATTTCGTGCGCTCGCTGTTCTTGCACCGCCGCAAGCTGCTGCGCGGCGAGCTGCATGCGGGGCTAAAGGAGCGCCTCGACAAGGGAGCGATCGACCGCCTATTGGCCGAAAATCAAATTTCGCCCGAGCTGCGCGCCGAGCAATTGGACGTGGACACCATTATCAAGCTCAGCCACGCCGTTCGAATCATGACCGAGTGAGCGGGCCATTTAGGGCCGATGATTCAATTCAGCGCGCGAGTTGGTTATGATGGGCCACAAGTTTTCGCGTTCCATCACGACGTGAGTCATCCATGAAATTCGTCGAAATCAACGGCGCCACGTTGCTCAAGCTCACCGACGAGAATGAGGTCAGGCAGCTTCGCGCCGCCGGTGTCAAAGACGACAGCAAAATTCGCATCAACCCGCAGGGCGACATCGAGCTCATGCAACGTGGCGGATGGAGCGTCATCGGAGGCCTGCTCGGCGACTACACGAGCCGCATCAAGAAGCTGACTGGGCTCGACTGGAACTGATCCTCACGGGTCCGACTGTGCGATCCTCAAACCACCCTGCCAATTCGCACAAGAAACCGGCCCGAACGTCGCTTCCCGTGGTTTGAACACGCTGGGCAAGCGTGGTATTTTGTATCGGTCCAAGATGCTGAACTTTTTCGGTTAGAGCGAGCCTGACGGCCGCAAGACAGGGGGCTACGCACATCACCTGCCAGCACCTCCCCGGGTTCCCTGGAAAGCTGCAACGCCACGCGAAACGAGAAATCGGTCTCGGGCGTGTGCGGTCCGATGCTAAGGGATAAGCCGCCCATGCGCAGCTTGCGTTATCCATAGTCCCACGATGTGAGTTCACCAGACGTGCACCGCGATCATCTGCCCGGATCCTTTTTCGGACCCTCGAACCTGGTCGACCTGCTCCGGCATCGGGCTGCGCATCAGGCCCACGACCGAGCGTTTACGTACCTGGTCGACGGCGAGACGGAGGAGGTTCATTGGACCTATGAGGAGCTGGATCGGCAGGCGCGGGCTGTGGCGGGCCGCCTGCAGGCCATGGATCTGGAAGGCGAACGCGCGCTGCTGTTGTACCCGGCGGGGCTGGAATTCATCGCGGCCTTTTTTGGTTGCTTATATGCCGGGGTGGTTGCCGTGCCGGCCTATCCTCCGCGAAGGAACCGCTCGCTATCGCGGATTCAGGCGATTGTCGACGACGCACAAGCCAAGATCGCGCTGACGACGTTTCCCGTGTGGGAACGGGTTCAATCGGTGCTCGACCAAAGCCCCAGCCTCAAGCAAATTGCATGGCTGTGCACGGACCAGTTGCCCGCCGGTTCTGAAAACGAATGGGGCCAACCGGACGTGCATGGCGACACCTTGGCGTTTTTGCAGTACACGTCGGGCTCGACCGGCACGCCCAAGGGCGTGATCCTGAATCATTCGAATTTGATGCACAACTCGGCCTCGATCGCCTACGCGTTCGAGCACACGCGCAGCGGCAGCGGCGTGTTCTGGCTGCCCAGCTACCATGACATGGGGCTGATCGGCGGGATTCTGCAGCCTTTGTATATCGGTCAGGCCAACGTGCTGCTGTCGCCGATGTCGTTTCTGCAGAAACCGTATCGCTGGCTGAAGGCCATTTCGCGATATCGCTGCACGATCAGCGGCGGCCCCAACTTCGCTTACGACTTGTGCGTGCGCAAGATCACGCCCGATCAGCTCGCCACGCTCGATCTCAGCAATTGGTGCCTGGCGTTCAATGGCGCCGAGCCGGTGCGCGCCGACACGATCGACCAATTCACGAAGATGTTCGAGCCGGTTGGCTTCCGCCGCGAGGCGTTCTATCCCTGCTATGGGATGGCCGAGTCGACGCTGATTGTCTCCGGTGGATTCAAAGCCGCGCCTCCGGTGGTGCGCACGTTCGATGCCCTGGCGCTCGAATCGAACCAGGTCCTCGACGCGCTGGCTGACGAAGAGGGCGCTCGCGAACTCGTGGGCAGCGGTGGCAACTTGCTCGACGAACGGATCGTGATCGCCGACCCGGACAAAATGCTGGCGGTTCCCACGGATCATGTCGGCGAAGTGTGGGTGTGCGGGCCCAGCGTAGCGCAAGGGTATTGGAATCGGGCGGAAGAAACCGATCGCACCTTCCGCGCCTACCTGAAAGACACCGGAGAGGGTCCGTTTTTGCGCACCGGCGATTTGGGCTTCATGAAGGATGGCGAGCTCTTCATCACCGGTCGCCTCAAGGACCTGATCATCATTCGCGGGCTGAACCACTATCCCCAAGACATCGAATTGACGGTCGGAAGGTCGCATCCGCGCTTGCGACCGGGCAATGGCGCGGCGTTTACGGTCGAGATCGGCAGCACCGACCGGCTGGTTATCGTGCACGAGATTGAACGGCGTCAGCAGCGCGAGCTCGACGGCGTTTTCGATGTCATCCGCAAAGAGGTCGCCAGCGAGCACGAGCTGCAGCTCGAGGCCGTCGTTCTGATCAAAGCCGGCAGTATTCCCAAGACCTCGAGCGGAAAAATTCAACGACACGCCTGCAAACAAGCTTTCCTGGACGGCGCGCTGGACATCGTGGCCGAGTGGAAGAGCTGGGAAGCCGCTCAGCCGGCCACGCCAACCGAGATCGCGGCGACTCGCGAGCGGCGCGTCACCGTCCCGGCCAGCGAAGCGCCACGCAAGCCATTGGCCAGTGCCAGCACGGCGGAAATCGTGATGGAGCACGTGCGGCGGGTGGCCAAGGAGCGCGCGGTTGGCCTGACACTCGATAGTTCGATTGTCGAGCTTGGCCTCGACTCGCTCGAGCGCATGGAAATCATCGCGTCGCTCGAAGAGACCTACGGCGGCCGATTTCCCGAGGACGTGCTGCCTCAGATCGAGAGCTGTCGCGAGGTGGCGGCCGCGGTCGAGGCGTATCTCGGCCCCACGCCCCATGCGCGCGATCATCGCGAGGCCCCCCGCGAAGTTCCGCCCGAGAGCTACCGCATCGAGTGCTTCCCCGAGTATTTACGGCTCAAGCAACAGATGGAGGAGATCACGGGCGCCGGGTTCATGAATCCGTTCTTCAAAGTTCACGAACGGATCATCAACGACACGACGCAAATCGGCGGCCGCGAGATGGTGAGCTTCGCCAGCTACAACTACATCGGTGCCTCCGGTGATCCTCGCGTGAAGACCGCCGCCAAACGCGCCATCGACCGCTACGGCACAAGCGTGTCGGCTAGCCGCCTGGTTTCCGGCGAGAAGACCATCCACCTCGAGTTCGAGCAGGCCCTCGCGAGATTTTTGGACGTGGAGGCCGCCCTGATGTTCGTGGGCGGGCACAGCACGAATGAAGGCACGCTGGGGCATTTGTTCGGGCCAGGCGATCTGATCCTTCACGATGCGCTGGCCCATAACAGCATCTTGCAGGGCGCCATGCTCTCGGGCGCTCGGCGACGTGCTTTCCCGCACAACGACTGGGCGGCGCTCGACAAGCTGCTCGCTGAGTTACGGCCGGCTTACCGCCGTGTGGTGATCGCCATCGAAGGCGTTTATAGCATGGACGGCGATATCGCCGATTTGCCGCAGTTCATCGAAGTGAAGAAACGGCACAAGGCCTTGCTGTATGTCGACGAAGCCCACTCCATCGGCGTGCTGGGAGCGACCGGCCGTGGAATCGGCGAGCACTTCGACGTTTCGACGCGCGACGTCGATATCTGGATGGGCACGTTGAGCAAGGCGTTCGGAAGCTGCGGCGGTTACATCGCGGGCAGCCGCACGCTGGTTGAATACCTGAAGTATACGGCGCCCAGCTTTGTCTTCGCGGCGGGTATCAGTCCATCGAACGCGGCCGCCGCGCTTGCCGCGCTGCGGCTGATCGAAGATGAGCCCGAGCGCGTGGCCCGCCTGCGCGCCCGTGCCGAGCTGTTCCTGACGCTGGCTCGCCAACGCGGCCTGAACACGGGCATGAGCCATGGCACCGCCGTGGTGCCGGTCATCTTGGGCAATTCGACCGACTGCTTACGTTTGTCGCAGGCCTTGTTCGAGCGCGGGATCAATGTGCAGCCGATTCTGCATCCGGCCGTGGAGGAGAAAGCCGCTCGGCTGCGATTCTTCGTCACCTCCGAGCACAGCGAAGCGCAGATTCGCGATACGGTTGAGGCCGTGAGCGAAGAGCTCGAAAAAATCAACCCGGCGTACCTCCAGCACTCGCGGAGCGCCAACGGTCATGGCGATGACGTGCACGCAGCGCCCGCGGCCGAAACTTATCACGCAAGCCGCCGAGTCTAGCAGCTACACGTAGCCATTCGCGCGGAACCAGGCCCAGGCATCGGCGGCGGCTTGCCGCAAGGGTCGTAGCCGGTAATCGAGCTCGTCTCGCGCGCGCTGGCTCGAGAAGTTGCGCTTTTGCGCCGAGATCGCCGTGGCTGCCGAGTTCACGTCTGGTTCGCGGCCGGTCACGCGCGCCATCAGATCGCCAAACGCGCCCGCGCCGATCCGAACCAGTGGACCGGCCGGAAACACGGGTGGCGTGCCGCCCGTCACCTCGGCAAACACTCGCCACGCTTGAAAGTAGCTGAGGACTTCGCCGGCCAGGATGTACCGCCGGCCCTGCCTGCCGCGTTCAACGGCAGCCATGATGCCAGAGGCCACGTCGCGCACGTCGCAGTAGCTGTTCGAGCCCAGGGGAGCCCACAATCCCCAACCTTTGGCGACATGCAGCAGCATACGACCCGAGGAAGGCTTCCAGTCATTGGGGCCGATCATAAAACCTGGGTTCACGATGCGTGCGTCGAGCCCTTTGTCCGCCAGAGCTAGCACCACCTGCTCGGCCTCGCGCTTGGTGACGACATACGGGCATAGCACGCCTCCCACGGGCGCCGTTTCTTCGTCGGCGGTGCACCCGGCCGCCGGCAGCCCAAGCGCATCGAGGCTCGATACGTGCACGAAACAAGCGCGCTGGTCCAAGGCCGCTTCGGCCAGGTTTCGCGTGCCTTCAACGTTGATGAAGCGGCTCGTGGCTAAACCCGTCCAGCCAATGTGCACGTGTCCGGCGGCATGGATCACGAGCTCGATGCCCGCCATGGCACGAACCACGGCGTCGCGATCGCAGATGTCGCCGCGGGCGACGTCGACGTTTAATCCCGCCAGCGGCCGCGGATCGGATTGCCCTCGCGCCAACACGCGTACCGAATGTCCGTCCGCGAGCAAGTGGCGCACGACGTTATTGCCCAGCAGGCCGGTCGCGCCGGTTACCAGAGTCAGCATGGGGAGGAGACGGCCGCGATTTGTCCACGGCAACTTCCAATGCGGGATGATTCAGCAGGCCTGCTCAAGCATCGCGCGCCAACCAAACGATCGCAACCACCAGCTTCAGGCCCAAATGGTCGGTCGGTTGCCTAGCGATTGATTTCGACGCCGAAGTTGACACCGTTCGAGAAGAAGAGCTGGTGGATTCCGCCGCCCGTGATGCTAATCAGGTTGTTTTGGGAATAATCGATACGATTGCTGGCACGCGTGATGTTGCCCACCACGAGGCCGGTGTATCCGAACTTGAGGCCCACGCTCTTTGTGACCGCGCACACCGTCTGGAAACGGAGTTCGCCAACCGGCGAGAAGGTAACGGCGTGGGCGTGCACGTCGCTTCCGAAGCCGTGCAAAAGATTGATATTGCTCCCCACGAAGATGTTCTGGACCGAAGTGGTGAATGTCGGGTTGTTAAATAGTTGGCTGCCCAGCGAGGATTTCAAATGCACATTCTGAAAATTGGCACCGGCCTCGAAACGGGCTTCCATCGAGTTCGTCCAGCGGCCGCGGGTGTTTGCATAGCGGAAGCCGATCTGCGGACCCACGACATTGTTCTGGGCGCGGATTGAAAAGGCGCTATCGGCCAATGGGTTGGTGGTATCGATGGTGGTGGTCCCAGTCGTGGCTCCCGTGAAGATATCGGTGATCACGGTATTGACCGTATTGGTGCCGAACACCTTGAACGTGTCGTCGATCTGCAAATAGCGAACACCATACAGCACGTCGAAGAAGCCACCATTGTGCATCCGCGGGGCCCGGTACATGCGCATGATCTCAATACCGTTCAAGCGCGTGATGTTTTTAACGTCAAGCAAGTTGAAAATGATCGGAAACTGCACGCGATCGCCGTTGTCGGTGGGCGCTGGCGTATCGGGATGGCCGTCTGGCGGCGGTACGAAGAACGGCGGAGGCACCGCGGGGTTCGGACGTCCCAAGTCGAGACCGGACCGTCCGAAGACATTGTTGTGGTTCAAGTCCGCGTCGATAATGCCGCCCGTTACCGGATCCAAGGCCGGCACAAAACCGCTGAGCAGATTATTTGGGTCGCCGAACTGAATCAGCGGATTCTCGAAGACCTTGTGCTGGCCTTGCGAGACATGGTCGAGCACGCTCACCAGCCAGCCATAGTTGTCGTTGTCGACGAACCCGATTTCCCAGCGGTTACCCCAAGCTGGGTTGGCCGTCAAAAAACCGGTATCGGCGGTGCTAGAGCTGGGCGTTATAAAGGGTTGAGCGAAAGAGGCGTTCGGGTCGCCGATCAATGCCGGCTTGGGCGCCCCCAACGACCACAGCACGCGCTCGAAGCTGAAGAACCAACCAATCTTCGAGCGTGGCCCGTTGCCATAGCTGCTCGTGTCCGCCGGAGCGAACCAATCCCAACTGGGTTGAACGCCGACCGGCTTGAACGGCAGCCACGAATTGTGTGAACGCGGATCGGACTCCGCAAACGGCGCACTGCCGTTTTCATAACGGGGCTGCGGTGTCTCATAGTCCAGGTTGGAGTTGGCGGGCACTTGCGCGAAGCTGCCCGAGATCCCCATTACCAGGGCTCCGAACGCCAACAGGCAGATTGCCGTGCGTTTCATGAACATGTTACACATCCCGCTTGGGCTCGCGCTGTTCTGTTCCGCGCAGTCTGTCCCGCCAAAGGACGCCGCGCTTGGGCGTGACGGTAATATCGGTCGCGCCTGTCACGGGAATTAAGCAGGAAAGGCAAGCTCTTCCGAAAAAGGTGACTGTTCCGTGTGAGGGTCGGCGGACGCGGCAATCTGGGTCGTCAAACGTGCCCTTGCAGAAGCTTTAGGTGCCCGCCGCATGCGGCTTCCGCTTCGCGCGCCCGGGCCAGCACCGCAGGCACCAGGCCCGCTGGCATGCTGACTCGCTCAATTTGTTCGCTTGCCCGGGCACGCCTATACTGATGAACGAGCGAGCCCATTTCTTCCTGAGGATTCTGCCATGATGCTCAGTTTCCGCGTCCGCCTGGCGCTCAACTCACTGCTGGCAATGCTACTGGCGCTTGCGACGGCCCACGCCGCGGACACGGTCAAGGCTCCTGCAAAGGACGCCCCGGCGGCGAGCGATTACCTGCGGCTCGATCGCGAGGGGTCCGGCCAGCCACGGGCCTTGGAAACCGCGGTGGTGCACCTGGTGTCGGACGATCCGGCCCACAAGGGCCTGTCGGTTGACCTGATCGCGGCCGTGCACGTGGGCGAGAAGGACTACTACGAGACCCTCAACAAGCTGTTCGAGGGCTACGACGCGGTGCTGTATGAGTTGGTCGCGCCTCCTGGAACGCGGCTGCCCAAGGGCTCCAAGCCGGGTGGTCACCCCGTGGCCATGCTCCAGAACGGCTTGAAAGACATGCTGGGGTTGGAGCATCAGTTACAACACATCGATTACACCAAGGCGAACATGGTGCATGCCGACATGTCGCCGGACGATTTCGCGAAGTCCATGAGCGATCGCGGCGAGAGCTTCTTTACCATGTTTGCCCGGCTGATGGGGCAGGCCATGGCGCAACAATCGCAGCAAAACGGGAAGTCGAGCGAATTTGACCTGTTTGCGGCCCTGTTCGATCGCGATCGTGCCGGCGCGCTCAAGCGAATCATGGCCGAACAGTTCGAAGGCATGCAGTGGGCCATGGACGCGCTGGATGGCCCGCAGGGCTCGACGATTCTGAGCGAGCGCAACAAAGTCGCGCTCAAAAAGTTTGACGAGCAAGTCGCCGCAGGCAAAAAGAAGCTCGCCATTTTCTATGGCGGTGGTCACATGCGTGACATGGAGAAGCGGCTCGTCTCCAACTATCGCATGCGGCGCGATGGCCAGCAGTGGATCGTGGCCTGGCGCTTGTCGAAACCTGCTCGCTAAGCACCTCGCTTGCTCAGCGGGCGACGGGTTCTTCCGCCCTGTCTTGATCTCGAGCAGCGCGCCATCAGGCGTGGGCATGACCTTCATTGCGATGGGCCATGCACTTAGACCTTCATCGCTTTACACATCGGCCTCAACGCTGCATACTAGCCAGCCGCGAAAAGCGTCCGAACCGCACGCTTGACCTGGAGAGTGACGCATTTCAGCGGGGCAATGCATGGCGGGGCTGTCAGTCAACGAAATGACGACCTATCGTTGGTCGTTTCCCGAGGACGTGGCGCACTATAAAGCCGCTGGCATCGAAGCCATGGGCGTGTGGCGGCAAAAGCTCGCGGACTTCGGCGAGGAAAAAGGAATCGAGCTCCTGGCCGATAGTGGCCTGGCCGTCTCGAATCTGCTGTGGGCCGGCGGGTTCACCGGCAGCGACGGCCATACCTATTCGGAGAGCCTGCTGGACGCGACGGAAGCCCTGCATTTGGCCGCAAAGCTGAAGGCTGGATGCCTCGTGATCTACAGCGGTGCCCGTAATGGCCACACGCAGAATCACGCCCGGCGGCTGTTTCTGAGCGCCATCCAAGAGCTGCTCCCATTGGCCGAGGCCTTGCGGGTCGTGCTAGCGGTGGAACCCATGCACGAGGGCTGCGCCGAGGATTGGACCTTTGTGACCAGCCTGGAAGACGGCACGGCGCTGGTCCACCAGGTGGACAGCCCATACTTCAAGCTGGCGTTCGACACCTATCACCTTGGCCACGATGCCAGCGTGCTGGCCCAGATTCCTCGAATCGCGCGGCATGTGGCCATCGTGCACCTGGGCGATGGAAAATGCCCGCCAGAGCGCGAACAGAACCGCCGTTGCCTGGGCGAAGGGGCTCTGCCGCTGTCCTGCATGGTCAAGGCCTTTCGCCAGTCAGGCTACCAGGGCTACTTCGACGTGGAGCTGTTGGGCGAGGAGATCGAGATCCGCGACTATCAGCAACTGCTCGAAACGTCCAAGCAGGCGTTCGATTGCTGGGTCGCCAATTAGCCCGGCCGACAATTTAGCCTGGCCGATACCGAGCGCCATCGAAGCGCTCAGAACACCCGGTTAAGCCCATTCAGAGCCGCCACGCGATACGCTTCGGCCATGGTGGGATAGTTGAACGTCGTGTTCACGAAATATCGCAGTGTGTTGGCTTCGCCGGACTGCGACATGATCGCCTGCCCAATGTGAATGATCTCCGCCGCGTTTTGGCCGAAGCAATGGATGCCCAGCAGCGCCAACGTTTCGCGGTGAAACAACAGCTTGAGCATGCCCACATCCTGGCCGGTGATCTGCGCGCGGGCGAGGTGTTTGAACATGGCCTTGCCGGTTTCGTAAGGCACCTTTTCGTCGGTTAGCTGGCGCTCGGTCTTTCCGATGGAAGAGATTTCCGGGCTGGTATAAATGCCGGTCGGGATGTTCTGGACGAGGCGATGGTTGGGGTCGCCGCAAAAGTGGCCGGCCGCGAAGCGTCCCTGATCGTACGAGGCGCTAGCCAGCGAGGGATAGCCGACCACGTCGCCCACGGCGTAGATATGCGGCTGGGCGGTCTGATAATGTTCGTTGATGTCGATCTGCCCGCGATAATTGGGCGTGATGCCGACCTGTTCCAGTCCCAAGCCTTCGGTGTTGCCCGAACGGCCGTTGGCCCACAGCAACACGTCGGAGCGAACCTTCTTGCCACTCTTCAGGTACAAGATCACTCCATTGTCGGTGCCCTCGACGCGCTCGTACTCTTCATTTTGCAAAATGCGGACGCCGCACTCCTGCAAGTGGTAGCTGAGCGCGTCGATGATCTCGTCATCCAAAAATGCCAGTAGCTTGTCGCGCGTGTTAATCAGTTGCACGCGGGACTGCATGTTTCGCCACATCGAGGCATACTCGCAACCCACGACGCCGGCCCCATAAACCGTGATGCTGGCGGGCGTCCAGTCCAAGGTCAAAAGCGTGTCGCTATCGAAGATGCGCGGGTGCGAGAAATCGACATCCTTAGGACGGAACGGGCGTGACCCGGTGGCGATCACGAATGCCGTCGCTGAAATGCGCTGTGTCGTCATGCCGGCATTCTCGATCTCGATCGTGTGTGGATCGACAAAACGCGCCGTCCCAGCGACGAGCGTGACGTCGTTTCGATCGTAAAAGCCTTCGCGCAGATCGACTTGTTTGGCGATGACGGCGTTGGCGGTAGCCAACAAATCGGGAAAGCAAAACTTGGGCTGCAGGTCCATCCGTTTGTAGATGGGACTGTTGTTGCACAAGTTCATGTGATAGATGGCTTGCCGCAGGGCTTTGCTGGGAATGGTGGCCCAGTGCGTGCAACCACCCCCAACTTGCGTGAACCGTTCGATCGCAGCCACCTTCTTGCCGGCCTTGGCAGCGCGCATCGCCGCGCCTTCGCCACCGGGGCCGGTTCCAATCACCACGAAGTCGTAATTCTGCGTGTCAACCATCACTTGCTACTGTACCTCTGCCCATTCGGCTTCAATGCATCCAAGACCGCGTCAATTGCAACCGTCGCTCATGACCCCACTACTTGTCGGGTCGGCCGCGGGGAATCAGCACCAGGCAAACCAACCGATCGGCTCCGCGCACGTACAACAATCCATGGGACAGTAGCGGAGCTGCCCACGCGGGATACTTGAGCATGCGCGAAGCTCGAAAGCCGAACGGATTGTCACCCGCGGCTTTGTCGACCAGAACCACTTCGGCGACAGGATCGTACTTCTTGGGGTTCGCCTTGATAAGCCGCAGCACGCCATTTTCGCCCAGGCAAACGAAGTGGCCGTCGGCATAGAGCAACGAGCAGCGCGTCAGGCCTTCTTGGCTCCAGGCAACGCGGCCCGTCGCCAGCTCAACGCAGCGCAGCTCGGCATTCTCCGTGTGACGTCCACTCGATCCGTAGAGGTAACCTTCGTGATGCACCGGCGTGTTCCAGTGCGTTTGCAACGACTTATCGCGGCGGCGTTCGCGGTCGGACCAGACCACGCGCGCTTCGCCGGGCTTTACGCGCAGCAGGGCAGCGCCGGGCCCGTAGGTTTCGGAAATCAAAACCACGTCGTCGACCACGACGGGGTTGCTGGCGTTGACGCTTTCGAGAATCGGGGCGCGCCACGGAAACTGAAAATCGAGCTTTCCAGTCGTGGGCTCAAAACCGACCAGGCCGCCGCGCGCGAACACAAAACACCAGCGCCGGCCATCAATCGTGGCGAGCGTGGGACTCGCGTAGCTGGCCAGTTCGTCGGTGAGCTTGTATTTCACTTGCCCCGAGCGCTTGTCGAACGCCACGATGCCGGTGCCGTTCCCAGCCACCAGGTCCAAGCGGCCCGGCGGCGCTCGACGACTTTCCGGCGGACTGCCGCCGATGTGCGCGATCAGCAGATCGCCCTCGATGACAGGCGTGCTCCCCACCCCGAAAAAATTCTGGATCACGCCGAATTCGTCGGCCGTGTCGATCTTCCAGATGACCTTCCCATCGGCCGCGCTCAGGCAGTGCAACATTCCTTCCGCGCCAAAGATATAAACCCGATCGTCGTCGCAAACGGGCGAGCAACGTGGGCCATTGTCGTAGCCGTACAGATCTTCAAAATCACTTTCGTAGTCGAACGTCCAAATCAGCTTCGCGGACGCCGGATCGAGGCATCGCAGGCGAGCGCGGTCGCCCGCCCGATCGAATTGAAGTAGCCGCCCGTTGGAAATCGTCGGCATGCAATAGCCGGTACCCAAGGCCAGTTGCCACACGACCGTTGGGCCTTCGGCCGGCCAGCGCGTGAGAATGCCGCGCTCGCTCGACTTGCTGTCGCCGGTCGGACCCAGGAATCGCGGCCAATCGGTGCCAGTCTGTTCGCGATCGGCCGTGCGAACTTCAGCCGTCTCTCGGCCAGTTTGCGCGCAAGCGGCGAGCGTGCAACCAAGGCAGCACAGCAACAAAACCCCGACCACTCGCATGCTCGTCCGGGCTCCTTCGGCCTGCTTTCAGCAGAGTTTGCCTACTATACTTCATCAGACGCTCGCTCGTCAGGCGTCACGACGCGCCGCTTGAGCAAAGGACACCGGCAATACCGCCATGTTGACCGTGAACGCGAAAATCCAGATCCCAGATTCCGAATTCGAGTGGAGCTTCGCGCGCAGCTCCGGTCCGGGCGGGCAGAACGTCAACAAAGTCAACAGCAAAGCCGTGCTGCGCTGGAGGCCGAGCCAGAGCGTCGGGCTGCCCGCGGATGTGCTCGATCGCTTTGTCACGCGCTATGCAACCAGGCTGACGAGCGAAGGCGACTTGCTGTTGAGCAGCCAGAGGTTTCGCGACCAGGGCCGCAACGTCAACGACGTGCTGGAGAAGTTGCGCGTCATGCTGGCGGCGGTTGCACAAAGGCCGCGGCAGCGCCGAGCGACCCGGCCAACCAAGGCCGCCGTGGCTCGCCGCATCGAAACGAAGCAAGCGCTAGGCAAGAAGAAACGGCTGCGCCGCGCGGTCGAGCGCGAGTGAATCGCCTCGCTTAGCGGTGCTGGGGACCGTCCGTGCGATGTTTTGCCAGCAGCATATCCGCCAGCCGCACCGCCCCCTCGTCATCGTTGATCCACAGGTCTTCCAGGTGGCGGTGAATGCGGCGCTCAGCGGTGCATAGGTAGTAGCGCCCGGTTTCCAGCTCCAGCTTGCGCGCGGAGTCCAGCGGCCCGTCGCCTAGCATTTTGTCGAGCCGGCGCATCACGCACGCGCTCACGTACAGCTCGTTGGCGGCATCGGCGATTCGCGCCAACGCAAACTGGCGATCGAACACGCTCTCGCGATAGTGTCTTAGCACGCCTTCGACCTCGGTGCCGAACGCGCCCACGCAGCGGCCCAGCCGCATGGCGTCGTTCTCTAGTTCCGTGTGATGGACGTCCACCGATGGCGAGCTGAAAAAGGCCTCGATCTTGCGCCCGGCAAACTCGCTGAGTTTTCCAAAGTTGCGCAGCGGGCTTTTGGCGGCATCCAGAACGCCCTTGAGCCGCAAGCCAACGTCGCGCATGCCCACCAGCGCCGTGAAAACGCGCAGCACGTCATTGGCGCCTTCGCCAATCATGTTGATGCGCGCATCGCGCATCATGCGTTCATAGGGCTCGTCCGAGAAGTACGCCTTGCCGCCGAAGATCTGGATCGTGTCGTTGATGATTCGCCACAGAGCGTCCGTCGAAAACACCTTGAGCATCGCGGTCTCGAGCATGAAGTCGCCTTCGCCCGAGTCGATCAGCGCGGCGGTCTCGTAGGTGGCCGCCTCCATGGCGTAGGCCTGGGCCTGCATATAGGCGAGCTTTTCCTTGACCAGCTCGAAATTCGCCAGCGGCTGGCCGAACTGAACTCGCTTGAGCGCGTGGGCCGTGGCGCGTTCGACGCAGAACTTGGCCGCGCCGGTGCAGCTTGCGCCGAAGGTCGTGCGGCCAAAGTCGAGCACCGTGAGCGCGATCCGCAACCCTTTACCGAGCTGGCCTAGAACGTTTTCCTTCGGCACCACCATGTCGTGGAACGCCAGCCGCGACGTCGCCGTGCCGCGAACGCCACATTTGGGCATCCGTTTCTCGACAACTTCAAAGCCGGGCATGTCGGGCGTCACCAAAAAGGCGGTGATCTTGGTTTCCTTGCTGCCCGGCACGGGCGTGCGCGCCATGACGGTCAAGCCGTGCGCGATTCCACCGTTGGTGATCCAGCGCTTTTGGCCATTGAGCACATAGGCCTTGCCGTCTGGCGTCGGGGTGGCGGTTGTTTGCACGTTGGCGGCATCGCTGCCGGCCTCAGGCTCGGTGAGAGCGAAGGCGCTGAGCCACTCGCCGGTGGCCATCTTCGGCAGCGAATAGGCCTGCTGCGCGGGAGTGCCGAACAGCACCAGCGCGCGCGGGCCAATTGAGTGGTGCGCGTTCACGAACAAGGCCGTGCTGCCGCAATGGCCGCCCAACACTTCGATCATTTGGCAGTAGGAAATCTGGCTGAACCCGCCCCCGCCGTACTCTTGCGGCACGCACGCGCCCAACAAGCCCAGGCGGCCCAAGCCATCGATTACGCGCTTGGGAATCTCGGCATCGCGGTCGATCGCGGCGGCATCGATTTCGTCGCGGCAGAACTCACGTAGCCGCGCAACCATGCCCTCGACGCGCGGGTCGCGCTTGAGATCGGGGTAGGGGAGCAGCTTGTGATCGAAGTATTCGCCGAAGAATAGCCCTTTGGCAAAGCCGACCTCGTTGATCGATTCGCCCAGCACTTCCTCAGCTTGGGCCATCTGTTGTTCGTGGTCCATTTTCATGGTTTTGTTCCCGCCGGACGGCTCGCCGGGTGGCGAGCGATTTTGAGTGACCAAAGGATGCCCCGAATTATAGAGGTTCGTTCCCGTGGGTGCATGCACCCGCAGCCAATCGTGGCAAACTTTGGCGGCTGGGCAGACTCTTGTGGGCCCGCCGGGGTAAAGCTTGCGGGCGGGGCCGGTCTTCGAAAGAGTCCGAGTTGTGCCGCGTCCGATGATTATTCCACACGTGGCGATTGGGCGCGCTGGTCCGGCGCCCGCATTTCCCGCCCTTCATCACTTCCCGCCTAGGAACCACGTCATGAAGACCTTTCTGTGTCTGGTCCTGTTTCTGCTGACAGCCACTATCAGTCGAGCCGGCATTTTCTGCCATTGCGATGATTGCGGTTGCCAGGCTTCTTGCTGCAAGGTCTGCCGGTGCGTCCCCAGCAAGAAAAAAGTCACCAAGACCGAATATGAATGCGAGTGCGAAGATTTCTGCGTGCCCGGCAAGAGCTGTCGCACGAAGGAGTGCGATGAATGCGGGCATAAGAAATGGGTGTATACGCCAACCTGCGCTCACATTCGCACGCGGAAAAAGCTCATCAAGAAAGACAACACCACGGAAGTGTGTACCGTGAAATGGGTCGTGGAGAACCTGTGCCCGGATTGCTGCGCGAAGGTCGAACAGTCGGACGGCTCGGCGATGGTGCTGAAAGATTCCGAGGGTTCTCCGGCCGAGCGGCAAAAGCCCACGGGCGTGCGCGCGGGCGATGAGGCGATCGCGGGCGGCACGGATGCGAAATTCCCGACTCGGCTTCTTCCAGCAGCGTTTTTCAGCAAGGAGCGACGGAGCGAGTGAACCGCTCGCGCTAAAAATTGCCGGGCCACGCGACCAAGTGTCGCGCCGGCAGCGCCGAGCGACTGAGCCCGCCAGTGGCCCGTATTGACCCCCGCTACTATAATGTTGGTGTTAAGGGGCTTTCGGTTGGAGATCCAGTAAAACGAGCGATGGCCAGGCGTCACGACATCGACCGAGTCTTGCAAGAGTGGCCTTATCAGCCGGGCGAAATTAGCGCTCGGCTCGTGCGGGCGGCCGATGGCCGCGAAGTCGTGCAAATGCGGGTCGAAATGGGCCTGCTGCAGCTCGAGACCGATGGCCGGCCGGATGGCACTCGTCCCAGCGGATCGAAGACGTACTTCGATTATTTGCAGCGAATCGCGGCCAAATCGCGCGAGCCCTTCGAGCTCACCAGCGAGCAATGTGCTGAAGCCGACCGCGAGTTCATGCAGTTTTATCATCGCCGGGTGTGCTGGCTGGCCTTGCGCGAGTTTCGTCGCGCGGCAAATGATGCCGACCACACGCTGGCGTTCATGGACTTCGTGCGTGACCATTCGCCCGACGAAGAGTGGACTCTTTCTCACGAGCAATATCGCCCGTTCGTCCTGTTCCATCGCACCCAGGCCGTATCGCTGGCGACCTTGGAAGAGATGGGACCTGAAGAATCGCTTGTCGAGCTCAACCGCGGTCTGCAGAGCTTCCGCGATCTTTTCATTCAGTACGACGCTGAAGAGCAGTTCGAAGACGACGAGCTCGTGCAACGGCTGATCGAGCTGCGCGACACGCTGCGCTCGCAATACGATCTGAAGCCGAGCCTCTCTGAGCAGCTCGCCGAAGC